>JAEWEW010000392.1 GCA_023389175.1 Pseudomonadota bacterium
ACTACACGCTCGCCGGCGACGCGCTGGTTGCCGGCGCGCCACCGCCGGCGAGCGGCGCTGCCTCCGGGCCGCGGCCGGCAGGGCGGCTCTACGTTGAAGTCGGCCCGGTCGGCGTTCCCGAGCGGCTGGCGCGGCCCCAGATGGTGGTGCGCAGCGATGCGGATCCGGCGAGCACCCGGGTCGACGTGCTCGAGCAGCAGCGCTGGTCCGCCTCCTTCGACCGCGAGCTGCGCGACGCCTTCGCGGTCGCCGTCGCAGCACAGGCCGGCGCGGTCGACGTCACCCACGGCGGCCTGCCGCCCGGGCAGCCGGTGTACCAGGTATCGATCCAGCTCCGGCGTTTCGACGCGACGCCGGGCGCCGCGGTGGATGCAGCCTACGGCTGGACCATCCGGCGCTCGGATGACGACCGGAACACGCTCTGCCAGGTCAGCGTCTCCATCCCGGTCGGCGAGTCGATGGATGCGGTGGTCAACGGCGTGCAGCGGACGGTGGTCCAGGCCGCGGAGCAGGTGGCTGCAGGCATCCTGCAACTGCAGCGCGCCGGCCGCGCCGGCTGCCCGCCGAGCTGAAGCGGCGCGACGGCAACCGCGGCCGGCACCGTCCCGCGACGATAGTCACCTGAGCGAGAACTCCGCGCAGCGCGCGGGACACTGCGGCTCGCTCCGATTCGGCCCCACGGCGGAGGGACTGGTGCGCGGCGCGAGCAGGAAGATCCGTTCCCGGTCGATCTTCCCCTGCGACGCGAGCCAGCTGCGCACCGCGTCGGCCCGGCGGTTGGCGAGCCGGCGCACCGACTCTGCATCCACCTCGATCGCCTCGAGCAGCCGGCGCTCCATCTCGGCAACATCCGGAGTCGCTACCGCGCTCGTGCCGGGAGCAGGCTCCTTGTCCGCGCTCTCCGCAGGCTCCTTCCCGCTGCCGGCTGCGGACTCCTCCCCGGCCTCCTGCGCGACCAGCGAGTGGTAGAGCTTCTGCACGAGCGCCGGTCGCTCCTCCCGCGTCACGGTGACACGGGTCGCAGGGCGCGTCTCCCGCGCCTCCTGCCCTCCGCCCGATTGCGCCGGCGCGGCGGCATTGGCCTCCGGTTGGCGCACCTCGCGGCGCTTGAGCGCGCGCAGCTGCTGGTCCAGCCGCTCGCGCCGGATCGCGTCGCGCTCGGCCGCCGGATCGACCCGTCCTGCCACCTCGAGCTTGAGCGCCGGGCGCTCGGCGAGCGCCTTCGCGAGCGTTCCCAGCCGCTTCACCGACGCCTCGACGAGGTCGGCCGTGCCGGGGCTGAACTCCACGTAGGACAGCTCCTCGCCGCTGGCGCCGGATCCACCGAAGGCCGCGGCCAACGCGCTGAATGGCGCAGTGACGATCCTGCCGAGCAGGTTGGTGAAGGCCTTCGCGATCACGCCGCCGATCGAGAACTGCGGATCATCCAGCGACCCGGAGATCGGCAGGTTCAGGTCGATCTCTCCGCGACTGTTCTTCAGCAGGCCGAGCGCGAACTGGATCGGCAGGTCGATTGCGTCCGGACTGTCGATCTTGTCGCCAAGCGTGAGCTGATCGAGGAAGATCCGGTTCTGCGCCTCGAGCTGTTCGTTCTCCACGCGGTACCGGACGTCCACCGAGAGCTGTCCCTTCTCGATGGCATATCCGACGTACTTGACCGAATACGGCGACAGCGTCGGCAGGTCGATGCCCTTGGCCTGCGCCTGGACGTCGAGGAACAGGTTGTGCGCGAGCGGATCGATCTTGCCGCTGATGTCCACCGGCGCATCGCCGTCGATGCGCCCGCGCAGTACGACATCGGCCGGCGCCTGCCCGTCGGTGGCCATCGCCGAAAGGTTGCCCTGCAGGTCGGTGAGGTTGACGGTGTAGTTGGGCCGGATGAAGCGGTCCGTGAAGTTGGTCCGGCCGCGCTCCAGCACCAACCCGCCCAGGCGGATGCCGGGACCGGGCGACGCCGCCCGATCGGCGGGTGCGCCGGC
The DNA here is from genome assembly GCA_023389175.1 of Pseudomonadota bacterium. Lineage (GTDB taxonomy): Bacteria > Pseudomonadota > Gammaproteobacteria > Burkholderiales > Burkholderiaceae_E > Lautropia. The sequence continues at coordinate 1,980 of JAEWEW010000392.1, forward strand.
CCCCGGGGCGGCTTCCCGCTCCGTCGACGCCTGGAGCTTGCCCTCGTCGGCCTCCGCCGGCGCGGGGGCGGGTGCGCTGCGTGCCGCCTCGCTGCGCTCTCGCGCGCGCCTGCGGGCCTGCTCGGACGCCTCGGTGACGAAGATGTCCTGCAGGTTGAAGCGGCCGTCCTCCGTGAGCAGGATGCGCGCGAAGAAGTCGCTGAGCGTCACGGTGCCCAGGTTGACCTTATCGCCGGGTCCCATCTGCGCCGGATCGACATCGATGTCGATGCCGTCGACCAGCAGCCGGCCCCAGCGCAGCGTGTCCGTGGCCGTGGTCCGCTCCCGGGAGCGCAGGCCATCGACCTGGAGCCGTCCCCGATAGCGCAGCCGCTCGCCGGCGAGCTCCAGCTCGCCGCGCGTCCCCGCGCTGCCTTCGTCCAGCCCGAGCGTCAGGAAGGCGGCGACATAGGGATCCACCAGCGGCAGGGCGAAGCGCTGGAGATCCAGCGACAGCCGTGCCGACAGCGGAGCCGCGACTGCCGTGCCGCGCACCGCCAACATGCCGGCCGGTCCGATGCGCGCACGAAGGTCGAGCGGGGACTCCGCCGAGAGGTCGGTTCCCAACTTGTCGATGCTTCCCGCGATCTGCGAGACCGGGATGTCCACCGGCCTCGCCGCGCCGAGGTCACGGAAGCGCACCGCGTTGTCCTCGAGGACCAGCCGCTCGACCTGGACCGACCACGCCGGCGTGGCGCCGCCCGCGCGGTCCTGCGGCTCGCGATCCGCATCATCTTCCGCTCTGCTGTCGGCATTCACGTCCGCGGGGCCGGCGCGGTCGCGGTCCGCCGCATCCGGGGCGAGGCGCGCGAGGTTCAGGCTGCCGTCCGCCTCGCGCAGGAGATCGACCTCGGCGCCGGCGAGCGTCACCTCGCCGATGGCGAGCCGACGGCTGCCGAGCGAGAAGGTTGCATCCCGCGCCGCCAGACGCCGCAGCGACACCGCCGGCGCCTCGGCATCCGCGAGCCGCAGCTTCGCGTCGACGACGCTCGCGCTGGTCTGGGTCGCCTCCAGCGCGAAGTCGCCGGACCAATCGAGGGACAGCCGACCCTCCAGGCCGATCTCGCCGGTGGTGAGGCTTGCCGCCAGCGCGTCGGCGAGCCAGGGAGCATACGGCGCGATCTCGGCGACCTTGGCCTGCAACCGGCCGGCCAGGCGGGAGCGGGCGAGATCGAGCTCGCCCTTCCAGTCGAGCCGAGACGCCTCGCCCTGGACGAACGAAAGCGAGGCGGGCGCGGGCCTGGCCTGCCGATTGCCGATCTCGCCCACGTCGATCGCGATCGACGATTGCCGCAGCGACACCGCGGGCGACACGGTCGCGTCGCCGTATCCGACGCGGCCGTCCTCGACGCGCAACCGGCGCACGCTCCAGTGAGGCGGCTCGCCCGCCTGCGCCGGGGCTGCGGCGTCCCGCGCACCGGCGCCGGACGACGCCGCCGCCGGCCGGCGCGCCGGCGCCCCGGGCGTGAATGCCTGAACGATCGGCAGGCTGCCATCGGCCCGTCGCTCGATCGTCACGTCAGGCGACTGCAGCCGCAGGTCGCCGATCAGGTAACGCGAGGCAAGCGGCTCGAGCCGCTCGAGCTGCGCGTCGATGCGCCGCACCCGAACCAGCGTGCTGCCTCCGGCGGCATCGACCCGGAGGTCCTCCACCTGCGCGGCACCGGAGATGCCGAGCAGGTCATCGCCGCCGGCGCGCGCGAAGTCGATCGCAAGCCGCATACCGAGCCGGCCCGACGGCACGGTGAAGCCGAGCGGCGCGGGCGAGAGGCGCAGGTAGGTGCCGATGTCCAGCGACTCCACCGAAAGCTCCAGCGCAGTCTCCTTCGTCTCGCCGAACGGCAGCGAACGCCCGGTGATGACGATCGGGCTGCCGTTCAGCTTCGCCGTGAGGCGCGGCTCCACCGGATCCTGCGCCTGCGGATCGAGCGTGGATGCGAGGGGGACCGCGAGCGCGAGCTCGGTGACCTGGTGCCGCTGGCCGAGATGCCGGTCCTCGACACGAACGAGGCCGTCGACGACCTCCAGCCGGTGCAGCGCGAATCGCGCCGGTTCATCGCTGCCGGGCTGTGCATCGGCCGGACGCGCCTGCAGTCGCGCCACGATATCGTCGAAGTCGAACTGCGCCGCGCCGGTGCGCACCACGTGGACCTGCGGCGCCTGGACGCGGAGCGCCTCCACCACCGGCGCGAGATGGCGCAGGCTTGCGATCGACAGGTCGGCATGGAGCGACTGCACCGTGATGAAGTCGCGTGCCGACCCGTCCGGTGCGGCTACCCGCAGTCCGGTCGCATCCAGCACCAGCGTGAAGGGATTGAAGCGCAGGCGCTCGGCGGTCAGCTCGCGGCCGATCGTCTCGCTTGCGCGCGGCAGGACGAAGCGGTCCAGCACCAGCGGCACTGCCAGCGCAGCCAGGCCGCAGAGCAGCAGCCAGGCACCCGCCGCGACAGCGAGCCAGACGGCCAGTCGCTGCCACCAGGGGCGCGGCCCGCGACCGCGTGAGGACGATCCAGGTGGGGCAGGCGGCGACGCGGCGGAGGGGGCGAGGCCAGCCGCGGCGGGCTGGCCAGATTGAGTCGACGGCTCCACTCGGGATCGGGCTCGGGCGATGGCGACATGCGATGATAGTCCCGGGCCGGCATCCGCAATGGCCCACCCCATGATCCCGCCGTGCAATGAAAGCGACACCGGAACCGACCTCGTTTGACCTCGCGATGATGCGCCTCGCCATCGACCAGGCGCACAACGCCGCCACCGTCGGCGAGGTGCCGGTGGGCGCGGTGATCGTTCGCGAGGGCAAGGTCATCGCGACCGGCTACAACCATCCGATCGGCGGCCACGATCCTACCGCTCATGCCGAGGTCCACGCGCTGCGCGCCGCCGCCACCACGCTGCGCAACTACCGCCTGGCGGATTGCTCGCTCTACGTCACGCTGGAGCCGTGCGTGATGTGCTGCGGGGCGATGATGCATGCGCGCATCCGCCGGCTCTTCTACGGCGCCCGCGATCCCAAGACCGGGGCATGCGGCAGCGTCGTCGACGTGATGGCGGAGCGCAGGCTCAACCACCACACGGCGGTGCAGGGCGGACTGCTGGCCGAGGACTGCGCGGGGCTGCTCAGCGATTTCTTCGCGACGCGGCGCGCGGCCGCCCGGCGGGCGGCAGCGGGCAGCGCGGAGGGCCCGGACGCGCCGGCAACCCCAAATAACAATGCCGTCCCGAAGGACGGCATTGAAGTCGAGTTTCTCGACGAACCGCCGGACGATTGATCGAGCCCGACGTTGTTGTGCCCGAAGTCTATTCGACTTTCGCGTTGTTGCGCAATTCCTTCTGCAGCGCCTGGATCTTCTGGCGTTCCAATTGCTGCTGAATCTGCGGCTCGACCTGCTCGAGCGGCGGCGGGGCGGCATCGCGGACGTCATCGAGACGGATGACGTGGTAGCCGAACTGCGTCTTGACCGGCGCATCGACCGTCTTGCCCTTCTCGAGCGCGACCATCGCGTCGCTGAACTCCTTGACGAAGGTGGAGGCGGTGTTCCAGCCGAGGTCGCCGCCGTTGCTGGCCGATCCCGGATCCTTCGACTGCTTGGCAAGGGTCTCGAAGCTCTCGCCCTTGCCGAGGTCCGCGATGATCTTCTTCGCGGCGTCCTCTTCATCCACCAGGATGTGCCGGGCCTTGTACTCCTTGCCGCTCGCGTTCGCTTCCTTCTTGAGCTTCTCGTACTCCGCCTTCACGTCCTCGTCCTTCACCGGGTTCTTCTCGAGGTGGTCCCGGATGAGCGCGCGGATCAGGATGTCCTGGCGGGTGTTCTCCAGCTGGCGCTGCACCTCCGCAGACTTGGCAAGCCCCGCCTTCTCGGCTTCCTGCACGAAGATCTCGCGCGCAACGAGCTCCTCGCGCACCAGCTCGCGCAGTTGCGGGGAGTCGGGGCGGCCCTGCGCCGCCAGCGCCTCGACGAATTCGTCCACGCGGGCCTTGGGAATCGGCTTGCCGTTCACGACGGCGGCGTTCTGCGCAAGCGCCGGCGCGCCGGCGAACAAGGCGCAGCCCAGCACGGCGGCGCCGACGGTTGCGAGCAGCGGACGATGGAACACGGATGGGGCGGCAGCGCGAACGCGCGCGAATGTATGCATGTCAACTTCCAGTGGATTGAGTGCCGGCCTGATCAGGCTTGTCGGCCAGTTCTGCGGGAGTGGCGGCCTTGATGACGAGGGCATGGATCCTGTGCGGCATCCAGTCGGCCACGGCATCATACACCAGGCGGTGACGGGCGAGCCGGCCGAGGCCGTCGAATTCGTCCGACACGATGTTCACCGTGAAGTGTCCCGCGCCCCCTTCCGCGCCTTTGTGTCCGGCGTGTAAATGGCTGTCGTCCACGACGCTCACCATGGCGCTGCCGAAGCGCCCGCCGAGGCGCGCCTGAAGCTCCTCAGGAGCTGGCTTCATCGCCCGGCTCCTTGAGGAAGCGCCCGAGATAGAAGCCCTGCCCGATCACGAAGAGCAGGGTGAGCGCGAGCGTGCCGAAGAGCTTGAAGTTCACCCACGCGTCCGTGCTCCAGGTGTACGCCACCCAGAGATTGAGCGCCCCCATGGCGGCGAAGAACAGCACCCACATCTGGTTCAGCCGGTCCCACGCGGGTGCGGGAAGCGACATCTGCGCGCCCATGAGGCTGCGGATGAAGTTGCGCCCGGCGAGGCGCCCGGCGACCAGCACCGCGGCGAACAGCCAGTACAGGATGGTGGGCTTCCACTTGATGAAGGTTTCGTCCTGGAGCATCAGGGTCAGGCCGCCGAACACCACGATGACGCCCAGGCTGATCCACTGCATCACCTCCACCGGCCGGCCGCGCAGCTTCAGCCAGGCGATCTGCAGGAAGGTCGCGGCAATGGCGACACCGGTGGCCACGTAGATGTCCGCGACCTTGAAGGCCACGAAGAACAGGATGATCGGAAAGAGATCGAACAGGAGTTTCTTCATGAGGAGCAGCTCACCGAGATCTCGCTGGCCCAGGCCGGCGGTTGCGCAGCATAGCGGCCATGCTCCGGCTGGTCGTCGAACGGCCGCTCCAGCACCTCGGCAAGCAGGGCCGTCGCCGTGAAGCGCCGCTCGGACGGCGGATCGGCAGTAGCCGCCGTCGCCTGGCGGATCGCTTCCTCGGCCAGGTAGTTGCGCAGCACGAAGCGCGGATTGACAGAGTTCATCGCCTGCCGACGGGCATCGTCGCCGATCGCCTCGACCTGCAGGCGGCCGCGGTAGCGGGCGAGCCACTGATCGCAGGCAGCCGGATCGATGCAGAGGTCCCGCACCGCGGCGTCGCGATCCGGCCCGGTGGAAAGCACGCCGCCGAGCTCGCGGAAGAAGAGCGTGAAGTCGGCCCGGGTTGCCTGCAGCATGTCGAAGAGCGCCTCGAAGAGGGCGGAGTCCTCCGGCAGCGACTGCGCGAGGCCGAGCTTGCGCCGCAGCTGCCGCTCGAACTCCTCCTTGAAGGCGGGACGGTACGACTGCAGCGCCGCCTCGGTGGCCTCCGGGCTGCCGATCAGCGGCACCAGGGCCTGGCCGAGCGCGTAGCAGTTCCATTCGCCGATGCCGGGCTGCCGTCCGTAGGCATAGCGACCGCCCTCGTCCGAATGATTGCAGACATGGCCGGCGTCGAAGGCGTCCAGGAAGCCGAACGGGCCGTAGTCGATGGTGAGGCCGAGGATCGACATGTTGTCGGTGTTCATGACGCCGTGGCAGAACCCGACGGCCTGCCACTTGGCGATGGTGCGGGCGGTGCGCGCGGCCACCTCCGACAGGAAGGCCGCGTAGCGATCCTCGCGGCCGGCGAGCGGCGCGTAGAAACGGGCGATCACGTAGTCCGCGAGCCGGCGCAGGTCCTCGTGACGGCGCGCGTAGTAGAAGTACTCGAAGTGCCCGAACCGCACGAAGGTGGGCGACATCCGCATCACCACCGCGGCCGTCTCGACGTCCTCCCGGATGACCGGCGTGTCCGAGCCCACCACGGCAAGCGCCCGCGTGGTCGGGATGCCCAGCGCGGCCATCGCCTCCGAGCAGAGGAACTCGCGGATCGAGGATCTCAGGACCGCGCGACCGTCGCCCATCCGGGAATAGGGCGTCTTGCCGGAGCCCTTCAGCTGGAGCTCCCAGCGATCGAAGTCCAGCAGCTCCTGGTCCGAATCGCCGAGCGCGCGCAGGGTCCCGGGCGCTTGCGCCGGGACGTCGCCGAGCAGCAGCGCCCGACCGTCGCCAAGCCGGCCGGCCCAGACGCCGAACTGGTGGCCGGCATAGACGGAGGCGAGCGGCCGGCTGCCGGGCAGGCGCGCATTGCCGGCGAGAACCGCCACGGATTCGGGCGCGGCAAGGCCCGCCGGCTCGATGCCGATCAGCCGGGCGGCCGGGGCCGAGGCCGCAACCAGGTAGGGCTCAGGCAACGGCGTCGCATCCAGCCGGGTATGGAAGGCCTCGCCCAGCCGGCCGAAACCGTCGTCGGGCGAGAGCCGGGAAAGCGATGGGAACGGGTCGGCGCGCCGCTCCGGCGCCGGCGGGCGCAGCGCCGTCTCTGTCGGGGCATTCATCGGTCGATTGTACGGGCGCGGGTCGTGGCGCCACGCCATTTCCTTGCCCTTGACGGGCGTTCGGCCGATCTCCACCATCGCAGGAACGGCGTTGCCGAACCACATGCCGGAATCGCCGCCGGTCGCGTGCCGGAGTCGCCATCGATTCCCCCGGACAGTCATTCAGGAGACAGTGAAGATGCTTGGCCAGATGATGGACATGCCCCTGCAGGTGTCGTCGATCCTGCGGCATGCCGCCCGCCACTTCGGCGACACCGAGGTGGTATCCCGGCGCGTGGAGGGCGACCTGCACCGCTATACCTATGCCCGGTGCGAGGAGCGTGCCAGGCAGCTGGCCAGCGCACTGGAGAAGGCCGGGATCGGCGCCGGCGACCGGGTCGCCACGCTGGCCTGGAACGGCTACCGGCATCTCGAGCTCTACTACGGCGTGGCCGGCATGGGCGCGGTGATCCACACCATCAACCCGCGGCTGCATCCGGAGCAGATCGCCTGGATCATCAACCATGCCGAGGACCGGATCGTCGCCTTCGACATCACCTTCCTGCCGCTGATGGAGGCGGTGGCCCCCCGGTGCCCCGGCGTCACCCAGTGGCTCGCCATGGTGGATCCCGACCGGCAGCCGTCGAGCGAGAAGCTGCCGCGGCTCGGCAACTACGAGCAGTTCCTCGCGACCGGCGCAAACGACTGGACCTGGCCGCGATTCGACGAGAACTCCGCCTGCGCCCTCTGCTACACCTCCGGCACCACAGGAAATCCGAAGGGAGCGCTGTACTCCAACCGCTCGACCGTCCTGCATGCCTATGCAGCGTCGCTGCCGGACGCGATGGCGGCCTCGGCGCGGGACGCGATCCTGCCGGTGGTCCCGATGTTCCATGTCAACGCCTGGGGGATCCCGTTCGCCGCGCCGCTCACCGGCGCAAAGCTGGTGCTTCCCGGCCCCTCGCTGGACGGCAAGTCGCTCTACGAACTGTTCGAGGCCGAAGGCGTCACCTTCGCCGCCGGCGTGCCGACCGTCTGGCTCGGGCTGCTCGGCCACCTGCAGGCGAACGGGCTCAGGTTCTCCACTCTCAACCGGACGGTGATCGGCGGCTCCGCCTGTCCGCCCGCCATGATCAAGGCGTTCAGCGAGCAGTACGGCGTGGATGTCATCCATGCCTGGGGCATGACCGAGATGTCGCCGCTCGGCACGCTGTCGCGCCTGCAGAACAAGCACCTGGCGTTGCCGCCGGAAGGCCAGCGCAAGCTGCTGGAGAAGCAGGGCCACACCATCTTCGGCGTCGACATGAAGATCGTCGACGACGCCGGCAAGGAGCTGCCCTGGGACGGCAAGACCTACGGCAACCTGCTGGTGCGCGGTCCCTGGGTGATCCGCAGCTACTTCAAGTCGGAGGACGAGGATCCGCTGGAGTACGACCAGAACGGCGACGGCTGGTTCCCCACCGGCGACGTGGCGACCATCGATGCCGACGGCTTCATGCAGATCACCGACCGCAGCAAGGACGTGATCAAGTCCGGCGGCGAATGGATCAGCTCGATCGACCTCGAGAACCTGGCCATGTCGCATCCCGCGGTAGCCAACGCCGCGGTGATCGGGGTGGCGCATCCGAAGTGGGACGAGCGGCCGCTGCTGATCGTGGTCAGGAAGCCGGGCAGCGAGGCGACAGCGGCCGACATCCTCTCGGTCTACGAAGGCAGGGTGGCCAAGTGGTGGACGCCGGACGACGTGCAGTTCGTGGAGTCGATTCCGCTCGGCGCCACCGGCAAGATCCTGAAGACGCGGCTGCGCGAGCAGTTCAAGGACTACCGGCTGCCGACCGCCGGATGAGACCCGATCCCGCCCTGGTCCGCCGGCCGGCGCCCGTCCAGCATGGGTTCGCGTTTCTACCAGTGGGTGCCGGCAGGTCCGTGAAGTAAAGTTACCGCGGCACCGGCACCGCCCCGGCCCGCTTCCATCGCCCACGGAGGAGACAATCCATGGCACGCAGCACCCAGGAATTCGCTTCGACCTACGCGACTTCGCCGTGCGAGCAGGCGGGCGCGCCCCGCCGGCTCGGCCGCACGGTGGTCACGGCCGGCGCGCTGCTCGCGACGCTCGCCATCGCCACCGGCGCCTCCGCCGAGACCGTCCGGCTCGCGTTCATCGAGGGCCTGTCCGGGCCGTTCGCGCCGGTCGGGCAGAACATCCTGAAGGAGTACCAGTACATCGCCGAGCTGGCGAGCAACAAGGCCTGGGCCGGCAAGGACGTCAAGTTCGAGATGGTGCCGTTCGACGGCAAGGCGAGCCCGCAGGAGAGCCTCACGCAGCTCAAGTCGGTGATCGACCAGGGCATCCGCTACGTCGTCCAGGGCAACAGCTCGGCGGTGGCGCTCGCGCTCTCGGATGCGATCACCAAGCACAACGAGCGCAATCCCGGCAAGGAGATCGTCTACTTCAACTACGCCGCGGTGGACCCCGCGCTCACCAACGAGAAGTGCAGCTTCTGGCACTTCCGCACGGATGCGAACGCGGACCAGAAGATGGAGGCGCTCACCACGTACATGAAGGACAACCAGAGCGTCAAGAAGGTCTACCTGATCAACCAGAACTACTCGTTCGGGCAGGCGGTGGCCAGGGCGGCCAAGGAGATGCTGGCGCGCAAGCGGCCCGACGTCCAGATCGCCGGCGAAGACCTGCATCCGATCGGCCAGGTGAAGGACTTCGCGCCCTACATTGCCAAGATCAAGCAGTCCGGCGCGGATTCGGTCATCACCGGCAACTGGGGCGCCGACCTGGCGCTGCTGATCAAGGCGGCGAAGGAAGCGAACCTGCAGGCCAACTTCTACACCTACTACGCCGGCACCACCGGCGTGCCGACCGCAATGGGCGCGGCCGGCGAGGACAAGGTCCGGCAGGTGGCGGTCTGGTCGCCGAACGAGAAGACCTTCACCGGCAAGGACATCCGGGAGGACTTCGCCAAGCGGTTCAACGCGGACTTCTACGTCGCGCAGACCGTCTCGACGATGAGGCTGCTTGCCGAGGGCATCAAGAAGGCCGGCGGCGCCGACCCGGTCAAGGTGGCCCACGCGATGCGCGGCATGAAGGTGCAGTCGATCAACGGCGAGGTGGAGATGCGGGCGCTCGACCACCAGCTGCAGCAGCCGCTTGCCATCCTGTCCTGGCAGAAGAAGGGCGGCGACGTCCGGTTCGACGACGAGAACACCGGCTATGGCTGGCGCACCGAGTCGGTGCAGCCGACCTACGTGGGTGTGCAGCCGTCGTCGTGCAAGATGAAGGTCCCTGCAATGAAATGACCCCCTGGCCGAAGGCCGGCCCGGGCCGGCCTTCGCCGCAGGGCGGCATCGCTCTCGCGCCGGGCACCGGCGCAACCGCCCCTCGCGGGCGCCCCTACCGGCCGGTGTCCAGAGGCCCATGGAATTCTTCGTCATCCAGACGCTGATCGGCCTGTCCTACGGGCTGCTGCTTTTCATGCTGTCCTCGGGGCTGACCCTCATCTTCTCGATGATGGGCTTGCTCAACTTCGCCCACGCGTCCTTCTACATGCTGGGCGCCTACTTCGCCTACCAAGTGATGCAGTGGATCGGCTACTGGCCGGCCCTGGTGGTCGCGCCGCTGCTCGTCGGCGTGATCGGCGCGCTGGTGGAGAAGCACGGGCTGCGACGCGTCCACAGGTTCGGCCACGTGCCGGAGCTGCTCTTCACCTTCGGGCTCACGTACATCATCTACGAGCTGGTCCAGCTGGGCTGGGGCAGGGCGGCCGTGCCCTACACCATCCCGGGCGAGCTGGACGGCCCGCTCTTCACCGTGTTCAGCACCGCCTTTCCGGCCTACCGCGCCTTCATGATGCTGGTCGCGGTGGCGATGATGGTCACGCTCTGGCTGGTGCTCACCCGCACCCGCACCGGGCTGGTGATCCAGGCGGCGCTCACCCATCCGGACACGGTGGAGGCGCTGGGGCACAACGTGCCCCGGGTCTTCATGCTGGTCTTCGGCGGCGGCGCGGCGCTGGCCGGGCTGGCCGGGGTGATCGGCGGCAACGCCTTCGTCACCGAGCCCGCGATGGCGGCACAGGTGGGCTCGATCATCTTCGTGGTGACGGTGGTGGGCGGCATGGGCTCGCTCGCAGGCGCTTTCGTCGCCTCGCTGCTGATCGGGCTGCTGCAGACCTTCGCGGTGTCGCTCGACTGGTCCTTCGTCGGCGGCCTCGAGAACCTGGGCGTAACCGTGCCGCCGGACGCCTTCGGCTTTCCGGTGCTGTCGCTCACCCTCGCCCAGGTGGCGCCGGTCCTGCCGTACCTGCTGCTGGTGCTGGTCCTGATCTTTCGCCCGCGCGGCCTCATGGGCACCCGGGAAACCTGATGGCGACCATCGCCTTCAAGCCGTTCAACGCCGGACGCTGGCTGCTGTGGGGTGCCACCGCGCTGCTCTTCGCGATCCTGCCGCTGCTGTTCCGCGGCGGCTTCGCGATCACGCTGCTCTCGCAGATGGGCATCTTCATCATCTTCTGCCTGTCGTACAACGTCATCTTCGGGCAGGGCGGCATGCTGTCCTTCGGGCATGCGGTCTACTCGGGACTCGGCGCCTACTTCGCCATCCATGCGCTCAACTGGATCAGCGCCTCGGAATCGCTCTTCACCAGCCCGGTGTCGGTCGCGCTGCTGCCGATCGTCGGCGGCATTGCCGGCGCCGTCTTCGGCGTGATCTTCGGCTATCTCACGACCAAGACCGCGGGCACCCCCTTCGCCATGATCACGCTCGGCATCGGCGAGATGGTGCACTCGGCTTCGCTGATGTTCCCCGGATTCTTCGGCGGGGAGGGCGGCGTCTCCACCAACCGGGTGATCGGCGAGCCGTTCGCCGGAGTCACCTTCGGCCCGGGCATCCAGGTCTACTACCTGATCGCAGCCTGGTGCTTCCTGTCCATGCTCGCCATGTTCGCGTTCTCGCGAACGCCGCTCGGCCGCATCTCCAACGCCGTGCGGGACAACCCGGAGCGAGTGGAGTTCATCGGCTACAGCACCCGCCACGTGCGCTTCCTGGTGGTCATCGTCGCGGGCTTCTTCGCCGGGATCGCCGGCGGCCTCACCGCGATCAACTTCGAACTGGTCACCGCCGAGAATGTCTCGCTGCTGCGCTCGGGCGGGGTGCTGCTCGCGGTCTTCATCGGCGGCGCGATGTTCTTCTTCGGGCCGATCCTGGGCGCGGTGATCTTCATCTTCTTCGCGGTCGCGCTCTCGGACTACACCAACGCCTGGCAGTTCTACCTCGGGGTGTTCTTCGTGCTGATGGTGATGTACGCCCCCGGCGGAGTCGCCTCGCTCATCCTGATGAACCTGCGGGTGATGCGGTACCGGCTGCTTGGCCGCCTGCGCGGTGCCTACTCCGGGGTGCTCATGAGCGCGCTGCTGCTCGCCTTCGGGCTCATCATGATCATCGAGCTCGGCTACCACCTCTCCTTCGAATCCGCGCTCTCCAGCTCCACCACGCTGTTCGGCCTGCCGTTCGACGCCACCGCGGGCAGCACCTGGGTGCTCGCCGTCGGGACCACGCTCGCCGGGGCGCTCGCCTTCGAGTTCATGCGGCGTGATTTCCTCCGTGAGTGGGACGCGGTGCAGGAAGAGATCCAGGCGCTCGAGGACCGGGAGCGGGCGACATGACGGCGCCCGCGCTCAAGCTGACCGACCTGCACAAGTCGTTCGGCAAGACCGAGATCATCCGCGGAGTGTCGCTGGAGGTGCCGGTAGGCGAGCGGCACGCGCTGATCGGGCCGAACGGCGCAGGCAAGTCGACGCTTTTTCACCTGATCTCCGGACGCCTCGCCGTCAGCAGCGGCACGGTGGAGCTCAAGGGCCAGCCGATCACCGGCCTGCCGCCGTACCGCATCAACCGCATGGGGCTGTCCCGCAGCTTCCAGATCACCAACATCTTTCCGCGACTCTCGGTGTTCGAGAACATCCGGTGCGCGACGCTCTATGCCCTCGGCTATCGCTACTCCTTCTGGCACCGACTCTCGCAACTGCGCGATGCGGCCGAGCGCGCCGACGACATCATGGCGCGGATCGGCCTGCGCTACCGCCGCGACACCCTTGCGGGCAACCTCACCTATGCCGAGCAGCGGGCGCTCGAGATCGGCATCACGGTGGCGAGCGGCGCGGACGTCATCCTCCTGGACGAGCCGACCGCCGGCATGAGCCGCAGCGAAAGCGACCAGGCGGTGGCCCTCATCCGCAAGATGACCGAAGGCAAGACCCTGGTGATGGTGGAGCACGACATGGGCGTGGTCTTCAACCTCGCCGACCGTATCTCGGTGCTGGTCTACGGCCAGGTCGTAGCCACCGACCGACCCGCCGCGATCCGCGCGAATCCTGCGGTGCAGGAAGCGTATCTCGGCCGCCCGGCAGAGTCGCTTGCCGGAGCGGCGACTGCGGATCAGGCCGGGGGCGCTGCATGAGCAGCGGCGACGACGCGCTGCTGCGGGTCACCGGCCTGCATGCGTACTACGGCAAGAGCCACGTGCTGCAGGGGGTCGACCTGCACATCGGCCGGGGCGAGATCGTGAGCCTGCTCGGCCGCAACGGCGTCGGGCGGTCCACCACCGCGAAGGCGATCATGAGCCTGGTGCAATGCAAGGGCTCGGTCCGGTTCCGCGGTCGCGAGATGGTGGGCCTCAGGACCTTCGAGATCGCCAACCAGGGCATCGGCTATGTGCCGGAGAGCCGCGACATCTTCCCCACGCTTACGGTGGAGCAGAACCTGATCCTCGGCCGCAAGTCCAACGCCGCGCAGCGTGCGGGCAACGGCGCGAGCGCTGCCGCTGCCGGCTCGCCGGCGCCCGCCTGGCAGATCGACGACATGTACCGGATGTTTCCCCGGCTCAAGGAACGCCAGCACGTGCAGGCCGGCGTTCTGTCAGGCGGGGAGCAGCAGATGCTGACCCTCTGCCGCAGCCTGCTCGGCAACCCGGAGCTCATCATGATCGACGAGCCGACCGAGGGCCTGGCGCCGAAGATCGTGGAGCTGGTCGCCCGCTATCTCCAGGAGCTCAAGGCCCGCGGCGTCTCGGTGCTGCTGATCGAGCAGAAGCTCGCGATCGCGCTGGAGATCTCGCAGCGCGTCTACGTCATGGGTCACGGCTCGATCGTGTTCGAAGGAACGCCGGCGCAGTTGCGCGAGGCGGCCGACATCCGGCGCGACTGGCTGGAGGTCTGAGCGCGGGCGCTGCCGCCCGGGGGCTCGACCGGAAAATACCCAAGGACGAAGCCCAAGGACAACGCCTAAGGACAACGCCGAGGCATCGTGCTAGCCTTTGGCCGCGGCACGGACCGACCGGCGGCAACGCCGGGCAGGGAGATGCATGACCACCGGGACCTTGCTCAGCTGTCGCGAAGTCAGCGTTCGTTTCGGCGGAATCCTCGCGCTCGACCGGGTCAGCGTCGACGTCCCCGCGGGCAGCATCTACGGCCTCATCGGGCCCAACGGCGCGGGCAAGACCACTCTCTTCAACTGCCTCAGCCGCCTCTATCGCTACCAGTCCGGAGACCTGCTCTTCCGGGGGCGCTCGCTCGGCCCGTGCAGCAGCCACGACGTCGCCGGCCTCGGTATCGGAAGGACCTTCCAGAACCTCGCGATGTTCGCCACGCTGTCGGTGGAGCAGAACATCCTGGTGGGCGCGCATTGCCGCTCCCGCGCCGGCTTCGTCGCCTCGGCGCTGCGCACGCCCGCGGTGCGGCGCGAGGAGGCGCGGCTCTCGGCTCGCATCGACGGGATCATCGACTACCTCGGGCTCGGGCAGGTCCGGGAGAGGCGGGTGGCGGACCTGCCGTTCGGCATGCAGAAGCGCGTCGAGCTCGGTCGTGCGCTGGCGTCGGAGCCCGAGCTGCTGCTGCTCGACGAGCCGGCGGCGGGGCTGGGACACGAGGAGCTCTCGGGCCTCGGCGACCTGATCCGTGACATCCGCAGCCGGCTGGGCATGACGGTGCTGCTGGTGGAGCACCACATGAGCCTGGTGATGAGCACCTGCGACCGCATCGCGGTGCTGAACTTCGGCCGTCGGATCGCCGAAGGCACGCCCGCGGAGATCCAGGGGCACCCCGAGGTGATCGCCGCCTACCTGGGAACGCGAAAATGAGCGCGCAGGCCGCTGCAGGGGGATCGACAGCCCAGGCGCCGCTCCTCGCGGCCCGCGGACTGCAGGCCTGGTATGGCGCCACCCAGGTCCTCTTCGGCCTCGACTTCTCGCTGGCGAAGGGACGGATCACCGCGCTGCTCGGCGCCAACGGCGCCGGCAAGACGACCACGCTGCGCGCGCTCTGCCAGATGGTCCGCACGGCGGGCAGCCTGCGCCTGGACGGCGCAGAGTTGGTCGGCAGCGCCACCGAGTCGGTCGTGCGCCGCGGCGTCGCTCACGTGCCCGACGGCCGGGGCACCTTCACGGCGCTCACCGTGGAGGAGAACCTGCGGCTGGGCGCGATCACCCGCCGGGACCGGTCGGAGGTGGCCG
>JAEWEW010000399.1 GCA_023389175.1 Pseudomonadota bacterium
GTCCAGGATCGGCCGCACGTGCAGCGTGCCCACCGACGCATGCGCATACCAGGTGCCGCGGGTGCCATGGCGGGCGAAGACTTCCGTGAGCCGGTCGGTGTACTCGGCGAGATGCTCCAGCGGCACCGCGCAATCCTCGATGAAGCTCACCGGCTTGCCGTCACCCTTGAGCGACATCATGATGTTGAGACCCGCCTTGCGCACGTCCCAGAGCGACTTCTGCGCGGCCGCGTCCACCAGCCGCACCACCGTGCCCGGCAGTCCCATGTCGCCCATCGTCTCGTCGAGGCGCGCGAGCCGTTCCAGCAGCCCGGCGTCGTCCTCGCCGGCAAACTCCACCAGCAGGATCGCCTCCGGCGTCGCGGCCGAGCGGTCGACCAGCGCCGATTCGATCACCGGCCGGAACGCGGGATTGTCCCGCGCCAGGTCGATCATGGTGCGGTCCACCAGTTCGACCGCGACCGGCCCGAGCGCCACGATGTGCTGCGCGCTGGCCATGGCGCGATGGAAGCTCGCGAAGTTGACCACGCCGAGCACCTTGCGCGCCGGCAGGCGCGCGAGCTTCAGCTTCAGCCGGTTGAACCAGGCGAGCGTGCCCTCGGACCCGACGAGCAGATGGGCCAGGTTCACCGAGCCATCCGGAGTGTAGGGACGCACCGAGCGCGGATGGAATACGTCGAGGTTGTAGCCGCCGACCCGGCGCAGCACCGTCGGCCAGCGCCGCTCGATCTCGTCGCGCTCGCGCTCGGCAATCTCGAAGAGGCGAGCCACCAGCCGACCGATGCGGCCGCTGTCCAGCCGCAGCGTGGAGTCGGTGCCGAAGGGCCCGAAATGCTGGGCGGTGCCGTCGGCGAGCACCGCGTCGATGCCGAGCACGTTGTGCACCATGTTGCCGTAGGCGATGGAGCGGGAACCGCAGGAGTTGTTGCCGGCCATGCCACCGATGGTCGCCTGCGCCGAGGTGGACACGTCCACCGGGAACCAGAGCCCGTGCGGCCTGAGGAAGGCATTGAGGTCGTCGAGCACCATGCCCGGCTGGACCTCGGCCGTCATCGCCGCGGCATCGAAGCCGACCAGCTTGCGCAGGTGCTTGCTGTCGTCGATCACGATTGCCTCGCCGACGGTCTGGCCGCACTGGCTGGTGCCCGCGCCGCGCGGCAGGACCGGCACCCGCAACTCCCGGGCGAGCTCGAGGGTGGCGATGACATCCACCTCGTCCGCCGGCACCACCACGCCGACCGGATCGACCTGGTAGATGGAGGCGTCGGTGGCATAGCGTCCGCGCGAGGCGGCATCGAACAGCACCTCGCCGCGCAGCACGCGGCGAAGCCGCTGGGCGATCCGTCCCCGGTCCGCGGAGGCGGCACGCAACGCGTCGGCGCGCGCCGGGGCGTTCACGGCCGGCTCCCGCCGCCGGCCGGCACCGCCGCAGCCGGGCTGCTCTGCGCCCGGTCCCACTGCGCCAGCACCGCGTCGCGCTTGTGGCGCAGGTGACCTTCCAGCAGGCGGCGCAGCCCCGGGCCGTCCCGCGCCTGGAGCGCCTCGATCATCGCTTCATGCTCGCGCACCGCCTCGTCCCACTTGTCGTGGTCGAAGTTGGAACGGAAGCGCAGGTTCTGGATCCGGGTGTTCACGCTGTCGTAGGTTTCGGCCAGTGCCGCGTTGCGCGCGCAACGGCTGATGGCGAGATGGATGCGGCGGTTGCGGTCATAGTAGGCAGGCAGGTCGCGGCGCGCGTGGGCGGCCAGCATCTCGGCATGCCAGGCGCGGATCTCGACGAGCTCTCCCGGCTCGTGGCGCGTGGCGGCAAGCTCCCCCGACAGGCCTTCCAGCGCGGCCATCAGCTCGAACAGCCCGGCGACATCGGCGCGCGCCAGCGCGACCACCCGCGCGCCGCGGTTGGGGGAGAGCTCCACCAGCCGTTCGGTCGCCAGCACCTTGAGCGCCTCGCGCAGCGGCGTGCGCGAGACCTGGAGCTGCTCGCAGAGCACACGCTCGTTCAGCCGGACACCGGGCGCGAGCCGGCCTTCGGTCAGGAGCCCGCGCAGCCGATCCGCCACTTCCTCGTGGAGCGGACGGCGGCCGATCGGCTGGGCGAATCCGACTTGCCCGGGAGGTTCCAGTAGGGCGAGGTGCATGGATGGAGCGGGCTCGTGTCGTGGTTGCCAGCGCGCAATTTTGCATACAAAATGCATCGCCGCAAGCCGGCCGTCCGCGACGCCTCGCGGGAAGCGATCGCGCGGACCGCCTTTTCCTGCGCTGCCTCCAACGGAACCGCCCATGAAACTTTCCAATGGCCTCGCCCTCAATGGCCATCCCTCCGGCCGCCACTTCCTCCAGATCCCGGGCCCGACCAACGTGCCGGATCGCATCCTCAGGGCGATGGACTACCCCACCATCGACCATCGCGGCCCGGAGTTCCAGCAGTTGGGGAAATCCGTGCTCGCGGGCATGCGCCGGATCTTCCAGACCGCGCACCCGGTGGTGATCTATCCGGCCTCCGGCACCGGCGCGTGGGAAGCGGCGCTGGTCAACACCCTTTCGCCCGGCGACGCGGTGCTGATGTGCGAAACCGGCCAGTTCGCCACGCTGTGGAAGCGCCTGGCGGAGCGGCTCGGGCTCGCCGTGGACTTCCTGCCGGGCGACTGGCGGCGCGGCGCGGATCCCGCCGTGATCGAGGAGAAGCTCGCCGCCGACCGCGGCCATCGCTACAAGGCGGTCTGCGTGGTGCACAACGAGACCGCCACCGGCGTGACCAGCCGCATTCCGCTGGTGCGCGCGGCGATCGACCGCGCCGGCCACCCTGCCCTGCTGATGGCCGACACCATCTCGTCGCTCGCCTCCATCGACTACCGTCATGACGAATGGGGCGTGGACGTGAGCGTGTCCGGATCGCAGAAGGGCCTGATGCTGCCGCCCGGGTTGTCCTTCAACGCCGTCGGCCCGCGTGCACTGGAAGCGGCGAAGACCGCGCGGCTGCCGCGCGCCTACTGGGACTGGACCGACATGCTGGCGTCCAATGCCAACGGGTTCTTCCCCTCCACGCCGGCCACCAACCTGCTCTACGGTCTGCACGAGGCCATCGCGATGCTGGAGGAGGAAGGCCTTCCCAACGTCTTCGCGCGGCACCGGCGGCTGGCGGAGGCGACCCGCGCGGCGGTGACCGCCTGGGAGCTCGAGATCCTCTGCGCCGATCCTGCCGAATACAGCCCGTCCCTCACCGCCGTCATGATGCCCGGCGGCAGCGGCGCCGACGCCTTCCGCAAGGTGGCGCTCACGCAGTTCAACCTGTCGCTCGGGCAGGGACTGGGACGCATCGCGGACAAGGTGTTCCGGATCGGGCACCTGGGCGACTTCAACGAGCTGATGCTGATGGGCACGCTCTCGGGCGTGGAGATGGCACTGGGACTGGCGGGCGTGCCGCATCGCAAGGGCGGCGTGCTGGCCGCGATGGCGCACCTGCAGGCGACCGCCTCGAAAGGCTGACGGCTCCTTCTCGGCGCAGGCACGGCTGGAGACAAGGCGATGAGGCTGGCCGCAATCCGGGTTGGCTTCCCAGGCGTCGCGGTCGCGGCCGTGCTCCTGTCGGCCGAAGGATGCACCACGGCCGCGACGCCGGACGCACCGCTTGCCGATCGGGCCCACAACGCCCGCAATTCGCTCGATTGGCCCGGTACCTATCGCGGCGTGCTGCCCTGCGCCGATTGTCGGGGGATCGAGACCGTCGTCATCCTGTCGGCCGACGGAACCTGGCGGACGCAGAGCCGCTACCTCGGCAAGGACGGCAGGGTGTTCGCGGAGCAAGGCAGCATTCGCTGGAACGCGGCGGGGAGCACCATCACGCTCGAAGGTGCCGAGCCGGCGAAATACTTCGTGGCGGAGAACCGGCTCATCCGCCTCGCGCGGGACGGCTCGCGCATCTCGGGCAATCTGGCGGAACAGTACGTCCTGCCCCGGCTCGCGGACGGCGTAACGGAGAAGCCCTAGAAGTAGACGCTTCTCACGAGGTCTTGCGCATTGCGGACAAGCCACTCCCCGAGCGGCGACCGGCTTTCGCTGAACCGGGCATGCGTGGCGCCGGCTCGACGCCTGCAGCGCGGGCATAATGGCGGCGCCATGAGAACCGACCATGCAGACCCGTCGCCGCGAGGCCCAGGGCAAACCGTTCCGGCGATCGGCGAGTTCCTCGTCCCGATCGAGCTGCTCCTCGCCACCACCGCCAAGGTGCTCTGTTCGGCGGTCTTCGTCTCCCGCCGCGACCCGACGGAGGCCTTCCGCAATAGCGCGCCGTCGGCGCTGCATGCCAACCAGCTGCCGGACGTGCTGCGACGCCATGCGCGTTGGCACGTTGGCGAGCGGCAGGTCGATATCCGACTCGACATCGACGGAACGGTGGCGTCCGAGCTGGTCGCCGCGCATCGTGCGGTCCATCCCGGCTTCGACGCCGACTGGGCCGGCGAGGAGCGGCGCCTCGTGGCACTGGCCAGCGTCACGCGCTCGGCGCAGTACATCCCCGACCAGGGCTGCCTGATCATCCCGCCCGACGGCGACCGGTCGCTGCACTTCACGCCGACGCCGATCGCGCGTGGGCCGGTCCCTTCGGCCGGCTGGTGCGGCGACATCCGGCCATCGACGGCGGTGCAGGCGGCGATCGATGCGGCCTTTGCCGACGACGCTGCCTGCCATGCCGCGATGCTCGTGGTCCAGCGGGGCGCGATCGTGGGCGAGCGCTATGCGCCCGAGCTCGGCCCCGACCGGCCGCTCGAGAGCTGGTCGATGGGCAAGAGCCTGATGGCCACGCTGATCGGCCTGCTGGTCGGCCGCGACGCCCTCGCGCTGGATGCGCCGGCGCCGGTCGCCGCCTGGCGACGTCCGGGGGATCCGCGCGGCGCGATCACCCTGCGCCACCTGCTCAACATGTCGAGCGGGCTGCGCTTCACCGGGCAGGACGACCTGCGGGCCGACTGGCGCCACGGCCTGCCGGAGCACTTCCTTCCCTACGGCGAGGCCCTGGATGTGTTCGCGTTCGCGACTGAGCGGGCCGGCGAGCATCCGCCGGGCACGGTCGGTCGCTACCGGAACTGCGATCCGCTGGCGCTTGCCGGGATCTTCCACGAAACCGTCCGCGCCATGGGCGGCAACCCGCTGACCTGGCCGCAGACGGAGCTCTTCGACCGGCTCGGCATGCATGGCCTCGTGCAGGAGCCGGACCGCTGGGGCCGTTTCGTGTGCAGCGGCTTCAACTTCGGCACGGCGCGCGACTGGGCCCGGCTCGGGCTGCTGTACCTGAACGAAGGCAGGTGGCAAGGCGAGCGGGTGCTGCCGGAAGGCTGGGCTGCGTTCGCGCGCACCCCGGCGCCCGCATGGGCGCAGAGGAACTACGGCGCGCAGTTCTGGCTCAACAGCGTCGGGGAGTTCGTCCTGCCGGCCGATACCTTCTACATGGCGGGCGGCGGCGGCCAGTACGTGTTCATGGTGCCGTCGGCGGATCTGGTGATCGTGCGCATGGGCCACTCCCGCGGCTGGGCAACCGCCAAGCCGAAGGTCAACCAGGCCCTGCAGTCGATCCTCGCGGCGCTGCCGCAGGGCGCCGCATGAGGCGAAAACGCATGGGGAGAAGACACGCATGAGGCAGGCGGCATGACGACGTACTTTCCTCCCGCGAGCGGATGGGACCATGCCGAGCCGCAAGCCGTCGGCATGTCGGCCGCCGGCCTGCAGGAGGCGGCACGGTTCGCCCTGGCCGCCGATTGCGACTGGCCGCGCAGCCTCTTCCTCCCCGACGGCCGCTACATGGGCAACGCCTTCGTCGACGACAAGCCGCCCTACGACAAGCCGATCGGCATCGTTCGCCCGCGTGGCGGACCGAGCGGGCTGGTGCTGCGCGGCGGGCGCATCGTCGCCGAATGGGGCGACACCCGCCGGCCCGACACCACCTTCTCTGCCGCGAAGAGCTATCTCGGGCTGCTGGCCGGCATCGCGCTCGACGACGGGCTCATCCCTTCGCTCGATGGCCGGATCGCGGACTCGATGCCGCCGGAAGACGGCGGATTCGCCTCGCCGCACAACGCGGCCATCACCTGGCGCCAGCTGCTGCAGCAGACGAGCGAGTGGCAAGGGACCTTGTGGGGCATCCCGGACAGCGTCGACCACCACCGCCAGGCCGGCCCGCGCGACGGCGACGCCAACCGCGACAAGGGCAACGAGCGCGAGCTCGAGCCGCCCGGCACCCGCTTCGAGTACAACGACGTGCGGGTGAACCGGTGCGCGCTGTGCCTCACCCGGCTGTTCCGCCGGCCGCTCGGCGAAGTGCTCGCCGAGCGCGTGATGATGCCGATCGGCGCGTCCCGCGACTGGGAGTGGCACGGCTATGACAACGCCCGCGTGACCATCGACGGACGCGAGGTCACCGCCGTTTCCGGCGGTGGCCACTGGGGCGCCGGCCTCTTCATCTCCGCGCGCGACCATGCCCGGATGGGGTTGCTGGTGGCGCGCGGCGGCGAGTGGAACGGACGCAAGATCGTCTCGCGCGAGTACCTGGCCGACATGGTGCGGCCGTGCCCGGTCAACCCGCAGTACGGCTTCATGTGGTGGCTCAACACCGACCGCAAGCTCTATCCGTCCATTCCCGCCGATGCGCTGCTCGCGCTCGGCGGCGGCCAGCACGTCATCTGGGTCGACGCCCGCCGCGACCTCGTGGCGGTGCTGCGCTGGGTGGACCGCGCGCATTGCGACGCGCTCCTCGGGCTCGTCGAACGTTCAATCACACCGGAGACCGACGCATGACCACCAGGAGAGACTTCAATCGCAGCCTCGTCGCGGCCGCCGCCGCGGGGCTGTCCCCGCTGTCGCTCGCGCAGCAGGCGCGCACCGGCGGCACGCTGGTCTACGCGAGCGGCGTCGATGCGCAGACCCTCGATCCGCAGTTCATCACCGACATCCCCACGTTCCGCGTCTGCGGTGCGATGTACGAGGCGCTCACCGCGCAGGATGCCGACGGCAAGGTGGGGCCGGGCCTCGCATCCTCGTGGACGGTATCGGACGACAAGCGCACCTGGACGTTCAAGCTGCGGCCGAACGTGCTGTTCCACGACGGCACGCCCTTCAACGCCGACGCGGTGAAGGCAACCTTCGACCGGCTGCTCGATCCGGCGACCGGCTCCCCCCGCAGGAGCGCGCTGGCCGCGGTCGCATCGATGGCGGTGGTCGACGACCTCACCTTCAGCATCACCACCAAGGCGCCGTTCGCCCCGCTGCTGGCCCAGCTGAGCGCCTACAACCTCTACATCATCAGCCCGACGCAGATCAGGAAGCAGGGCGCGGACCTGAAGCGCGCGCCCGCAGGCACCGGGCCCTTCCGCTTCCACAGCTGGCAGCCCGGCGAGCAGCTGGTGGTCGCTCGCAACGACCAGTACTGGGGGGAGAAGGCCAGGCTCGACCAGGTCGTCTTCAAGGTCGTGCCGGAGGATTCCGCCCGCACGCTGATGCTGTTGAGCGGCCAGGCCGACGTGATCTCCGGCCTGCCCACGGTGATGGTCAAGCGGATGGAGTCGAGCGGCAAGGTGAACGTGATCCGCCGCACGGGATACCGCACCATCTACCTCGGCATGAACCTGGCGGTGAAGCCGCTCGACGACGTGCGGGTGCGCCACGCGATCGCGCATGCGATCGACAAGGCCGCGCTGGTGAAGGGCGTGCTGAGCGGCATCGGCACCCTCGGCGGTTCCTACGAATCGTCGGTGATCGAGGGCCATGACGAGTCGCTCCCGCCGTATGCCTACGATGTCGCCAAGGCGAAGAAGCTGCTGGCCGAGGCCGGGCATCCGAACGGCTTCAGCATCGACTTCTACGTGCCCACCGGTCGCTACAACATGGACCGCCAGGTCGGCGAGGCGATCCAGGCACAACTGGCCGCGGTCGGCATCAAGGCGAACATCGTCGCCCCGGAAATCAGCAGCTACCTCAGCACGCTCAGCCAGGCTAGGGCGCCGATGTTCCTGGGCGGCAAGGGCAGCCCGACCGGGGACATGGACTTCACCCAGACCCTGTCCAACGGCAGCACCGGGCGGATGAACCACTTCAACTTCAAGAATCCGAAGGTGGACGAGCTGATCCTGCAGCAGCGCGTCACCGTCGACCCGGGGGAGCGGCGCAAGGTGCTCGACGACCTGCAGGGGCTGGTCTACCGGGAGGCGCCGCACGTCACCCTCTACTACGAGGACCAGCTCTGGGCGGCCCTCAAGACCGTGCATGACGTGCGGGTGTACGTGAACGAGTTCGTGAACTTCGGAGCGGCCTGGAAGTCCTGATGCTCGCCTTCCTGGTCCGGCGCCTGCTGCAGGCGCTGCCGGTGCTGTTCGGTGTCTCGGTCTGCGTCTTCCTGATGATCCACATGGTCCCGGGCGACCCGGCGGAGCTGATCGCCGGGGACATGGCTGCCCGCGAGGACATCGAGAACGTGCGGCGCTCGCTCGGGCTCGACCGGCCGCTGCTCACGCAGTACCTGCAGTTCATGGGCAACGCGCTCACCGGCGACTTCGGCGTGTCGTTCCGCACCCGGCGGCCGGTGCTCGAGGAGATCGGTCCCCGCTACCGCAACACCCTCATCCTGGGCAGCGTGGCGCTGGTGATCGCGGCGGTGATCGGCGGCATTGCGGGCATCGTCTCGGCGGTGAGGCGCTTCTCCTGGATCGACAATGTCGCGATGGCATTGACGATCCTGGCCGTGTCGATGCCGGCCTTCTCGCTCGGCCTGCTGCTGATCCTGGTCTGCGCGGTCTGGTACCAGCTGCTGCCGATGTCGGGCTTTGGCTCCTGGGATGCGATCGTCCTGCCCGCCATCACGCTCTCGGCGGCCAGCGCGGCCGTCATCTGCCGGGTCATGCGCAGCAGCCTGGTGGAGGTGATGGACAACCAGTACGTCCGCACCGCCCGGGCGAAGGGCCTGCGCGAGACGCTGGTGATCCTGCGCCACGGCGTGCGCAACGCGATCATCCCGGTCGTCACGGTGGTGGGGCTGCAACTGGGCTACCTGCTCGGCTCGGCGGTCGTCACCGAGACCGTGTTCGCGTGGCCGGGGCTTGGACGCCTGCTGGTGCAGTCCATCCTGGCGCGCGACTTCCCGGTGGTGCAGGCGGCGGTGCTGATCGTGGCGGTCACCTTCGTGGTGGTGAACATCCTCACCGACCTGCTCTACGGGCTGCTCGATCCGAGGATCTCGGCGCGATGAGCGCCGCCGCACGGCCGCCCGAAGGCGGCGCTCACCTCCCTCGGGGAGGATGTCGCGAGAGCGACAGGAAGGTACACCAGTGACCGTGAGCGCCGTGGCAGGCCGGCGGGACCGCTGGAGCGCGGGGTGGAAGCAGTTCCGCCGCTCGCGCTTCGCCCTCCCCGGCCTGGTCGTGTTCCTCGCGATCGCGCTCGCCGGCATCTTCGCGCCGCTGATCGCGCCCTACTCGCCGGAGGCCACCGACCTCGCCAACGTCATGAGCCCGCCGTCGGCCAGGCACTGGTTCGGCACCGACGAGCTCGGTCGCGACCTCTACACCCGCATCCTCTACGGCGCCCGCATCTCGCTGGTCGAGGGCCTGCTCTCGGTGGGCATCGCCTTCGCCGTCGGCGTTCCCCTCGGCGTCTTCTCGGGCTATGCCGGCCGGCGGACCGACGCGGTGCTGATGCGTCTCATCGACGTGCTGATGGCATTTCCCGGCGTGCTGCTGGCGATCGTGATCATCAGCATTCTCGGCCCGAGCCTGATCAACGCCATCCTGGCCGTGGCGGTATACACCATTCCGATCTTCGCCCGCTTCGCGCGCGGCTCCACCATGGCGCTCAAGGAGGAGCCGTACATCGAGGCCTGCCGCGCGATCGGCGTGAGCGACCTGCGCATCCTGGTACGGCACGTCTTCCCGAACATCGCCGCGCCGCTCTTCGCGCTGGCCACGCTGCGGGTCGGCATGGCCATCCTCACCTGCGCCAGCATCAGCTTCCTCGGGCTCGGCGCCCAGGCGCCGACGCCGGAATGGGGCGCCATGCTGGCCTCGAGCCGCACCGCGCTGCTGATCGCACCGCACCTCGCCATCTTCCCGGGGCTCGCGATCATCGTGCTGGTGTCGGCCTCAACCTGTTCCAGGACGGCCTGCAGCTGATGCTGGATCCGAAGGCACGCGGCCGGTGACGATGGCAGGACCGCCGCTGCTCGCCATCGAAGGCCTGCGCACCGTCTTCGGCACCGATGCGGGCGACGTCGCCGCGGTCGACGGCGTGGACCTGGCGCTCTCGCGCGGCCGCACGCTCGGGATCGTGGGTGAGAGCGGCTGCGGCAAGTCCATGCTGGCGTTGTCGGTCATGGGCCTGGTGCCGCTTCCGGGCCGGATCGCCGCCGGCCGGGTGGTGTTCGACGGCATCGACCTGGCCCGCCTGCCGCCCGCGCGCATGCGCGAGGTGCGCGGCAAGCGCATCGCGATGGTGTTCCAGGAGCCGATGTCGAGCCTCAATCCGTCCTACACGGTCGGCTTCCAGATCGTCGAGGCGATGCGGGCGCACGAACCGCGCGCGCCGGCCGCCGCGTTGCGCCGGCGCGCGGTCGAGGCGCTCGAGCGGGTCCGCATCCCGGATGCCGCGGTCCGCTTCGACGACTATCCGCACCAGATGTCGGGCGGCATGCGCCAGCGCGTGATGATCGCGATGGCCCTGTCGTGCTCGCCCGACCTGCTGGTTGCGGACGAGCCGACGACCGCGCTCGACGTGACCGTGCAGGCGCAGGTGCTGGCGCTGCTGAAGGAGATCCAGCAGGACACCGGCATGGCGATCGCGCTGATCACGCACGATCTCGGCGTGGTGGCCGGCATGGCGGACGAGGTGGCGGTCATGTACGCGGGCCGCGTCGTCGAGCGCGCGCCGGTCGCCGCGATCTTCGATGACCCGCAGCACCCGTATACGCTCGGCCTGCTCGGCAGCATGCCGCGCATCGAGGAGGACCGCGACCGGCTGCTCGCGATCGAAGGGACGCTGCCTCCGCCGGGGAGCCTGCCGCACGGCTGCCGCTTCCATCCGCGCTGCGTCTTCGCCGGGGAGGACTGCACGCGCGCGGATCCGCCGCTCGCGATGGTCGCGGCAGGCCACCGGGCGGCATGCATCCGGGCGCCGCTGGAGCTGTCGGTGTCCGCCACGACCCGGGAGGTCCGGCCGTGACCCCGAAGCAAGGCGCGGATCCTCGGGCGGCCCTCCTCGAGGTGACGGATCTCAGCAAGCACTTCGACAGCCGCAGCGGCTTCTTCGGCGGAAGGGTGCGCAACCTGCGCGCGGTGGACGGCGTGAGCTTCGTCGTCCGGCGCGGCGAGACGCTCGGGCTGGTGGGCGAGAGCGGCTCGGGCAAGTCGACCACCGCGCGGCTGGCGTTGCGCCTGATCGAGCCGAGCGGCGGGACCATCCGGTTCGACGGCCGGGACATCACCGCATTGCCGGCGGGCGAGTTGCGGCCGCTGCGCCAACGCATGCAGATGGTGTTCCAGGATCCGTTCTCCTCGCTCGATCCCCGCATGACGGTGCGCGCCACGCTGGAGGAGCCGCTGCTCGTCCACGGCATCGCGGATGCCGCCGGACGGCGCCGGCGCGTGGAGGAGTTGCTGACCCTGGTGAACCTTCCGCCGGGCTTCCAGACACGCTATCCGCACGAGTTCTCCGGCGGGCAGCGCCAGCGCATCGGCATCGCGCGCGCGCTCGCGCTGAACCCCGATCTCCTGGTCTGTGACGAGCCGGTATCGGCGCTGGACGTGTCGATCCAGGCGCAGGTGATCAACCTGCTGAAGGACCTGCAGGCGCGCCTCGGGCTGGCCTATCTGTTCATCGCCCACGACCTGGCGGTGGTGAAGCACGTGGCCGATCGCGTGGCGGTGATGTATCTCGGGCGACTGGTGGAGGTGGCTTCCCGCGAGGAGCTGTTTGCCCAGCCCCGGCATCCGTATACCCGCATGCTGCTGGATGCCGTCCCCGCGCCGCACCCGCAGGCGGTCCGCAGGCCCCTCGAAACCGCCGGGGAGCTGCCGAGTCCGGCAGATCCGCCAAGCGGATGCGCGTTCCACACCCGCTGCCCCTTCGCGGCGGCGCGCTGTCGGCAGGAGGTGCCGTCGCTCGCGGCGCACGGCGAATCCGGCCGACTGGTCGCCTGCCATCGGCACCAGGAGTTGGCGCCCTGGCGTCCCATCCTGGCACCACGCCCTTCCGCGGCGGCGGCCCGGCGGCTCGCGCTCTACGCTGAGCAGCGCGCCGCGAAGATAATGGGCAAGGCCACCCGCAGGGGTTCCGGGGCATAGTTGACAAGGATCTAGACTCTGTACTGGGGTTGAACTATGCCTCGGAAGTGACCAGATTTACGGACTATGCGTGCATGGACGCATACATGTGGACGCTGAGTGCTTTGGTGGCGATCGGAATTGATGACCTGCGGGTTGCTGAGTTCCCTATGCTTACTCAATTGGCTGAGTGGGCCTCGATGCACCGCGCCTAGCGGGCTCGCCGATGTGGAGACGCGTTGAGCGCAGAATCTGACGCCCACTCCTTCCGCCACCAGGGCTACCTACTACTGGAAGGCTTCCATCCGCCCAAGCGCATCGCACCGATCCGACGCCGGCTGCAGCATGCGCTCGACATGCTGGAGCGCAACCGCCGGGCGGCGCAGTCGCTGCGCGGGCTGCCGGTCTTCCAGCAGATCGGCAAGCTGTCGCCCCTGGTGCAGGTGCCCGGCCTGCATCACGCCCTGGTGACACCGGAACTGCTCGACGTGATCACTGCGTTAGGCGGCCACTCACCGTCCACGGTCCAGGAGACCCAGCTGCTGCTATCGCCGCCCGGGCAGGGTCGCTGGACGCTGGAGCGCCTGAACTGGCATGTGGACGTCACGGCGAGGCGCCAGGAGCGGCCACCCGGCATCCAGGCGTTCTTCCTGCTCGACACGATGGCGCCCCACGGCGGCGCGACGCTGGCGCTGGCCGGCTCGCATCGCGGCGCCGCGCGACGGACGGCGTCGGGCCTGGCGCTGCGCGAGGTGCTGAGCCGCGGCGGGGATCTGGAACGCGCGCTGCGCGAGCTCGACATCGCGCTGGTCGAGATGACCGGGCAGGCCGGCGATGTCTACCTGATGGACATGCGCCTGCTGCACAGCCCCTCGGTGAACGCCAGCCGCCGCGTGCGGCTGATGGCCACCTGCCGCTGCTTCCTGGAAGCCTGACGGACGGGCCTGCTCCTGGCGCGCTTGGCGGCCGCGGTCATGCGGCTGGCACAATCCGGGAATCCGACGGCCAACGCCCATGAACACCGCAAGCACTTCGTCCCTGAAGCTCGCCGCCCGCACCGCCCGCATCGAGCCCTTCCACGTCATGGAGCTGGTCAAGCGCGCCGCGGCGCTGCAGGCATCCGGACGGCCGGTGATCCACATTAGCATCGGCGAGCCGGACTTCACCGCGCCCCCGCCGGTCATCACCGTGATGGAGCAGGCCGCGCGCGAGGGTCGCACCGGCTACACGCCGGCGCTCGGCATCGAGCCGCTGCGCCAGGCAATTGCCGACGACTACCGCAAGCGCTACGGCGTCGCGGTCGATCCGCGCCGGATCGTCGTGACGGCCGGCGCGTCCGCGGCACTCACCCTCGCCTGCACCGCGCTGGTCGATCCGGGTGACGAGGTGCTGCTCACGGACCCGAGCTATCCCTGCAATCGCCACTTCATCGCGGCGGCTGACGGTGTGCCACGGCTGGTGCCGGTCGGGCCGCAGACCCGCTTCCAGCTCACCGCCGCGCTGCTGCGCGAGCACTGGAACGCCGCCGCCGACCGCGTGAAAGGCGTGATGATCGCCTCGCCGGCCAATCCGACCGGCACGTCGATCCCCTTCGACGAGCTGACCGCGATCGTGGAGGAAGTGCGGCGGCGCGGCGGCTTCACGCTGGTGGACGAGATCTACCTCGACCTCTCCTACGGCCTGCCGGGCGAGCCGGCGAAGCCGCGCACCGCGCTCGAGCTGGGCGAGGACGTCATCGTCACCAACAGCTTCTCCAAGTTCTTCAGCATGACCGGCTGGCGCCTCGGCTGGATGGTGGTGCCGCCGGCGCTGGTGCCGGTCTTCGAGAAGCTTGCGCAGAATCTCTACATCTGCCCGTCGGCGCTTGCGCAGTACGCGGCGCTCGCCTGCTTCACGCCGGCGTGCCTGGGCATCTACGGCCAGCGACGCGAGTCGTTCCGCGAGCGGCGGGACTACATCGTGCCGGCGCTGGAGTCGATCGGCCTGCCGGTGCCGGCACATCCGGACGGCGCGTTCTACGTGTATGTCGACTGCAGCGCGACCGGGCTCACCAGCACGGAGCTGTGCAACCGGCTGCTGGAGGAAGCATGCGTTTCGCTCGTCCCGGGCGTGGACTTCGGGCATGCGGAGCCGGAGCGCTACCTGCGACTTTCCTATGCCACGGCCCGGCCGCTGCTGGAGGAGGCGATCGCGCGAATGGGTGACTGGCTGAAGCGCAACGCGTAGGCGCACGGCTGCGTCCGCCCGCCCGGCGCGGGCGACGCCAGTTTGGACGCCTGGCCTTACATTCCGAGGCTCGCCGTGCCGCCCGAGCCCGTTCCAGACGTGGCGATCGATCCGGCGGATGCGGATGCGGCGCCGCTCACGGTGGCCGGCGCTTCGTCCAGGGCGCGCACGACCGCATCGAACTCGTTCCTTCGGTCCAGCACCTTCGCGCCGTAGCCGCCGTCGCTCGCGAGCAGCGCGGCGCCCACGTAGGCCTTGAGGCCCGCCGCGACATCGCCGTAGCGATCGATGTACTCGCTCAGGATACGCGTGCCGACGCGGATATTAGCAAGCGGCTCCCATGCTGCGCCGACGCCACCGAACGGCTCGAACTTGCCGGCATGCACCCGGGTCAGCACCTGCATCAGGCCCTCGGCGCCGGCGATGCTGGCCGCGCGGTAGTCGAAGCTCGACTCCACCGCGATCACGGCGAGGACGAGATGCGGATCGACGCGATGCTCCCGCGCCGCCCGGTAGGCATAGTGCACGAAGCGCTCGACCAGCCGGCTTCCCACCCGATAGCTGCGCGCGATATGGGTCGCGACCGCGCGCTGCTCCCGCGAAAGACGCACCGGCGGAAGCGGCTTGGCGTCGTAGGGAATCGGCACGCGCGCCGTCTGCACCGGATCGTCACGCAGGCGATCCACCGCCGCTGTCGGCGCCGTGAGAGGTTGGTCGTCCGGCACCGCGATCCACCCTTCCTGCGTCGTGGTGGCGCCCGAGCTGCAGGGCGCTGCCGCTACCACGGCGGCGACGAGCGGCAACAGGCAGGTCTTGATGGCCATCCAGGCTCCTTGTCGGTCGCGGAGCTTCTGTGTCTCCGTCGGATTGGCGGTGGTGCAGGCACCCGGGACAGCATCGGATGCCGGGCTGGCGTGCCGCGGAGGTCCTGCACCGCGGCGTGGCGAATTCTAGCAGCGGGTCTCGCGGCCGCCGCGAGGGTTTTCCCGAGCGAATGATCGACTGGTTCACGCGCGCGGGCGCGGACTCGGCGCCTGCCGTGACAAAATCCACGGATGAGCGCCCGATACACGGACCTTCGCGACTTCCTCAAGCTGCTTGAATCGCGGGGCGACTTGAAGCGCATCGCGGAACCGGTCTCGCCCCATCTGGAGATGACCGAGATCGCGGACCGGGTGCTGCGCGCGGCCGGCCCGGCGCTGCTGTTCGAGAATCCCCGGCATGGCGATCGGCGGTGGAACATCCCGGTGCTCGCGAATCTCTTCGGCACGCCGGAAAGGGTCGCGCTCGGCATGGGCGAGGACTCGGTGCAGGCGCTGCGCGAGGTCGGCAAGCTGCTCGCCTACCTGAAGGAACCGGAGCCGCCCCGCGGGCTGCGGGACGCGTGGGACAAGTGGCCGGTCCTGAAGCAGGTGCTCAACATGTCGCCGCGGGTGATCGGCAACCCGCCGTGCCAGCAGCAGGTGATCGAGCGCGACGCGGTAGACCTGGAGCGTCTGCCGGTGCAGACCTGCTGGCCCGGCGACGCCGGACCACTCCTCACCTGGGGGCTGGTGGTGACGCGCGGACCCGCGCGGCCGCGGCAGAACCTCGGCATCTATCGCCAGCAGGTGATCGGTCGTGACAAGCTAATCATGCGCTGGCTGGCGCACCGTGGCGGCGCGCTGGACTTCCAGGCGCATCGCGCGGCGCGCCCCGGTGTTCCCTTCCCGATCGCCGTCGTGCTGGGCGCGGATCCGGCCACGACGCTCGGCGCGGTCACGCCGGTGCCGGATTCGCTCTCCGAGTACCAGTTCGCGGGCCTCCTGCGCGGCTCGAAGACGGAGCTGGCAGCCTGCCTCGGGGCCGACCTGCAGGTGCCGGCGACCGCTGAGATCGTGCTGGAAGGCGCGATCCATCCGGACGCGGATGCCGCCGCGACCGAAGCCCATGCGCGCAGGCTCGGCCACACGGGAAGCCTTCCGCCGCAGGCGCTGACCGGCTACGAGATGGCGATCGAGGGTCCCTTCGGCGACCACACCGGCTACTACAACGAGCGCGAGTGGTTTCCGGTCTTCACTGTGGAGCGGATCACCACGCGCGAGCGACCGCTCTACCACTCCACCTACACCGGCAAGCCGCCGGACGAGCCGGCGGTGCTCGGCGTCGCGCTGAACGAAGTCTTCGTGCCGCTGCTCTGCAAGCAGTTCCCGGAGATCACGGACTTCTATCTGCCGCCCGAAGGCTGCTCGTACCGGCTCGCCGTGGTGTCCATGCGCAAGGCCTACCCGGGGCACGCCAAGCGGGTCATGTTCGGCATCTGGAGCTTCCTGCGCCAGTTCATGTACACCAAGTTCATCGTCGTGTGCGACGACGACGTGGACGTGCGCGACTGGAAGGAGGTCATCTGGGCGATGACCACGCGGGTCGACCCGGCGCGGGACTTGACGCTGGTGGAGAACACGCCGATCGACTACCTCGACTTCGCCTCGCCGGTGAGCGGCCTCGGCTCGAAGGTCGGCATCGATGCCACCAGCAAGTGGCCCGGGGAGACCACGCGCGAATGGGGGCGCGTCATCGCCATGGATCCCGCGGTCAAGGCGCGGGTGGACGCAATCTGGTCGAAGCTCGGGCTGTAGCCCGAGGCGATCGTTTGCGGCCGCTGCGGAGCCCGGGCCGCTTCAGCCGTTCTGGTAGACCCAGCGCAGGAACGTGTCCTGCGCCTTGCGCGCGCCCTCGGCCAGCGGGCGGTTGATCAGCAGGGCCACGGCATAGCGCTCGCCGGACTGGGCGGTCACGTAACCCGCGATCGCGCGAACGTCGCGCAGCGTCCCGGTCTTGATGAAGGCATTGCCGGCGACCGGATGGCGGCGCAGCCGCGCGCGCATGGTGCCGTCGATGCCGACCTGCGGCAGCGAATCGATGAAGAGGCCCGCGTTCGGCCCCTGGTCGGCGTGGGCGAGCACCGCAGTCAGGTCTCGCGCCGAGATGCGCTCGATGCGCGACAGCCCGGAGCCGTTCTCGATCACGAGCGACGGCAGCGGCAGACCCTCGCCCGCATACCAGTCCGCGACCACGCGGCGGGCGTCGTCGAGCGTCGCCGGCGCGTCCTGCCGGTCCGCGGCGATCTGCAGGAGCAGCATCCGCGCCATGACGTTGTTGCTGAACTTGTTGACGTCGCGCACGACGTCGAGCAGGTTGCGCGGCGAGAACCAGGTGAAGTAGGGATCGCCCTTGGCGGCGCCGGGCACCACCCGGGTCGCGCCGGAGAAAGTCCCTCCGGCGTTCTTCCAGGCCGCCTTGAAGAAGCCGTGGATGAACTGCCGGTGCGAGAGCGCGGAAGCATAGAAGTACTGTTCTCCGCAGGCGCGGACCTGGGTGCCGCGGATGCGGATCTGCGGCCGGGACTCGGTGCCGACCGCATCGTCGATGGAGAAGCCGGTGCTCCCGGGACGGCAGCGGCCTTTCAGCACCTTCACGTCGTTGACCACCCGCACGTCGGCGAGCGGCGGATCGAGCGACACTTCGCGCGTCTTCGGATCGATCACGAAGCGCGTGGCCTTGAAGTTCATCAACGCCGCGTACGGACGCACGTTGTAAGGCTGTGACTCGTCGCCGTCGAAGGCCTCCAGCCGCTCGGGGCCGGCCGCATAGAGCGAGTCGTCGATCACCAGGTCGCCGCGGATCTCGCGCAGCCCCGCCAGCCGCAGCCTGCCGACCAGCTCGGTCATGTCCTCGATCACCAGCTTCGGATCGCCGCCGCCCTTGATGACCAGGTCGCCCATCAGGACGTCGCCCTCGACGCGGCCCTCGGCATGGATCGCGGTGCGCCAGCGATAGTCCGGCCCGAGCAGCTCCATCGCCGCGTGGGTGGTGACCAGCTTCATGGTCGAGGCCGGATTGAGCGGCTTGTCCGGCTCGTGCTCGGCGCGCAGCGTGCCGGCGCCGAGCGGCAGCACCACCAGGCCGTACTGGTCCGGCCGGATGCCGGCGGCGGCGACCAGCCGCTCGATCGCGGCCGTCCCGTCCTCGGTCACGGCGCGGGCGCTCGGCGTCAATGACGCGACCGCCGCGAAGGCGAGCAGCGCGGCCACGGCCGCCCTCCCGAACCTCATGCCGGGCCCCCTGCCCTTCGATCCACCGCGCCTTGCCCGCCCATCGTCTTCGCCGCCGTCGCCCACTCTCTTGCATTCCGCGAATTGCCCCGCGACCTTCGTCGCAGGGAACGCGGCGGATTATCTGGCAGCAGCGCGGCTTTGCGGCCCGGCGGCTGACGGACGCGCCGTAGCGGCGGACGACAGCGGCAATGCCGCCGGGGCCGGCCAGCCGCGGCGGATGGACGGCGCCCTCAGGCGGCCTTGCGGCGGGCGAAGAGCTGCGGGCCGTACTGCGCCAGCGCGACCCCCACCAGCGTGATCGCCGCGCCGACGATCTTGTTGGCGGTCATGATCTCGCCCATCACCAGCACCGACACCGCGCCGGCGACCATCGGCATCAGGTACATGAGGGGTGCCGTGCGCGCGACGCCGCGCACCGCATTGACCCATCCCCAGACGATCCAGCCGAGGAAGGCGGACACCAGCACCGCCCAGAAGAACCCGGCCCAGATCGCCCAGTCGAGCCCGGCCCAGTCCACGTCCATGCCGGCGCGCCAGGACAGGCCGACCAGCAGCGGGCTCGCGAGCAGCGTGGTGTAGGCCATCACCGGCACGCCGCCCATGCGCAGGATGACCTCCTTGGCCGCGACCGTGTAGTACGAGAAGAAGGAAGCGGCCACCAGCAGGATCAGGTCGCCGCTGCCGGCGCGCCAGGCCTCGCCGAGAAACTTGTCGGAGAGGAATACCACCACGCCGGCGCAGGCGATGACGACGCCGGCCACCTGCGCGCGCTTCAGCCGCTCAACTCCGGTGAGCCTCAGGATGAGCAGCGTGAAGAGCGGGCCGCAGGCGAGGATCAGCGCCGAGGAGAACGCAGTGGAGAGATGGATGCCGTAGGTCACCAGGCCCACGTGCAGCACATGCCCCGCCAGGGCGAGCTTCATCAGCAGCCACAGGTCCGGGCGATCGACCGGCGGCCAGTCGATCCCGTAGCGCACGCACATCCACACCGCCGCGCAGAGCGGCATGATGAGGAATCGGCCGAACAGGAACCCCGGTGGCGTCAGAACCGGGAAGATCAGCTTCTGGACGGTGAAGTTGGTGCCCCAGACGAAAACCAGGGCAAGCGCAATCCACAGCGCGCGGCGTTGCGCTTCGGGGGTGGCAATCAATGGGGGTGAAACCTGGCTGGACGCCACATGATAGGCAGGCGTGCCGACTTCTCAAAATGGCGGTGCGGCGAATGAACCGGGGCCACGGCTTCAGCGACTCACGCCCCGATCCCCGCGACAGCCGCCGCGCGCCCCCCTCCGACGGCTTGGCAATGGCGCAGTGGCGGGACTATATTCGGAGCGGCATCCGTGCGCGGGTGGCGCTCGTCCGCCGCGACTCTCCTGCCGGGACTACCCGCCATGCGCAAGAACCGTCGTTTGTCCGTGCCGCTGCTGCTCGCGACGCTCGTGATCGCGGCGGTCGCGCTGCCACAGTCGTTGCGGGCACAGGCGACGTCCACCGAAGCGCGTCCGTACCTGCAGGTGGAGGGCGGATCGCATGCCGCCTTCATCCGTCGCATCGACGTCGCGCCGGAACGCGGTCTGGTGGTCACCGCCTCCGACGACAAGACCGCCCGCGTCTGGAGCCTCGCCACCGGCGAGCTGCGCCAGGTCTTGCGCCCCGCAGTCGGCGCCGGCGACCTCGGCCGGCTCTACGGCGCGGCGATCCATCCCACCGAGGATCTGGTCGCCGTCGGCGGGACCACCGGACGAGGCACCGGCCAGCACCGCATCCTGATCTACTCGCCCAGCAGCGGCGTGCTGCTATCTTCGTTCGATGCGCGCGGCGGCGACATCCGCAAGCTCGCGTGGACGCGCGACGGCAGCCTGCTGCTCGCGATCTACGCCGGTGACAACGCCCTGCGTGCCTTCGACCGCGGCGGCGTGCTGGTCCACGAGCAGCGGCTCACCGCGCCGTCGTACGGCCTTGCCGTCTCGGCCGACGGCAAGGCGGCGGCAAGCTCGCTCGACGGCCGCATCGTCGTCGTCACGGCGCAGGGCGGACGGGTGGCTCCGCTGCAGACGATCCGCGCCCACAGCGACCAGGCGGTCGGCGTCTCGTTCTCGCCCGACGGCTCGCGCCTCGTGGTCGCCTTCCGGAAGGCGCGGGTAACGCCGGAGGTGATCGACGTCGCGAGCGGCCGCTCGCTGCTGCGGCTCGCCGCGAACGACGTGGTGGACGGCACGCAGCTGAGCGTCGCCTGGTCGGCCGACGGCCGGCGCATCGCGGTCGGCGGCTCCGGCTACAACGCGCGCAAGCGTTTCCCGGTGTTCTTCCATGACGCGTCGAGCGGCTCGGTGATCGGGCAGCAGGATGTCGCCCGCGATACCGTGTTCGACCTGGTCGCGCTGCCGGACGGCGCGGTAGCCTGGGCGAGCCACGACGGCACCTGGGGCGTGTCCTCGGCGCAGTCCACCGCGCTCGCGATCGAATCGCGCATCGCGGACCTGAAGGGCCCGGAGACGCTTCGCGTGAGCGCCGACGGCCGCAAGGTCGGCTGGACATTCTCCTGGGGAAGCGACCCGGCGACTTTCGACTTCGAGCGACGGCTGGTGGAGACCGCGGGCGGCTCCGCCCGCGAGCTGGAGCCGCCCGCGCCCAACGGCGGCAGCGGCCGCCCCGTCTGGGAGAACACCCTGCAGGCGCGGGTGAACGGCCGCGCGGTGGACCTGGATCCCGCGGAGGTGTCGCGCGCGCTGGACTTCTTTCCGGGCAGCGCGGACGCGGCGCTCGGCACCAGCTTCCGCCTGCTGCGCATCGACGGCCGGGGCCGGGTCGCCTGGCAGGTGCGGACCGCCGGCGAGGTGCGGTCGGTCAACGTCACCGGCGACGCACGGATGATCGTGACCGGCCTATCGGACGGCACGTTGCGCTGGTGGCGCGCGAGCGATGGCGCGGAGCTGCTCGCGCTGCTGGCCACCCGTGACGGCCGCTGGGTGGCCTGGACGCCCGAGGGCTACTTCGATGCCAGCGCC
This sequence comes from Pseudomonadota bacterium, assembly GCA_023389175.1. GTDB lineage: Bacteria > Pseudomonadota > Gammaproteobacteria > Burkholderiales > Burkholderiaceae_E > Lautropia. The sequence goes on from JAEWEW010000399.1 coordinate 21,625, forward strand.
GGAGCCGACCGCCTGGTCGGCTGGACGGTGAACCGCAGCACCGGCGAGGCCGCGGACCACTTCTCGCTCAATCGCTTCCGCGAGCAGTTCAGCCGGCCGGACCTGGTGGACCGCGTGCTGCAGGCGGCCACCCCGGTGGCGGCGCTGGGCACCGCGCCGGGCATCTCGCGCACCGCCCGCGCGGGAGAACCGACGCCGCCGGCCACCGGCGCCCCGACCGCAAACGCGCCCGGTGTCACAGCCGGTGCCCCGCCGGCGTCGCCGCTTGCCGGCGTGGCAGCCATGCAGTTCCCGCCGGTGATCGGCCCGGTGAACCTCGCGGCGCTGAAGGCCGGCCCCGCGCGGCTGGACATCCCGGTGGCGGTGCGCGCCAAGGGCGACGTGCAGCTCGAGGTGCGGGTCGACGGCCGGCCGCTGCCCGAGGCGACCCAGCAGCTGCCGTCGGCGGACGGCCCGCGGGTGGCAACCGCAAGCCTGCCCGCCCCGCCGCCCGGCTCCCTGGTCCAGGTGATCGCCCGTGACGGCAACGGTGTGTCCGAGCCGATGGGCTTTCTCGTGGAGCCGGCCGCGCCCGGCGCCGCCGAGCCGGCGGCGCTGAAGCCGGTCGTGCCGGTCGAGCAGCCACCGGTAGCGCTCTCGCCCGAGCGCAGCATCGCCGCGTCCCCCGCTTCGGTGCCGTCATTGCCTGCGCCGGGCGCGCCGTTGCAGGCGGTGCCCGCGCCCGGTTCGCAGGCACCACAGGCGCCGCTCCCGCCTGGCGCGCAGCCACGGCTCTATGTGCTCGCGATCGGCATCAGCGACTACCAGCGCAAGGAGTACCAGCTCGGGCTCGCCGCCAAGGACGCGACCGACTTCGCCAGCGCCCTGCGCAGCCAGCGCGGCCGGCTGTACCGGGACGTGCAGGCCCGCACGCTGGTCAACGAGGAAGCCACCCGGCTTGCCATCATCGCGAACCTCAAGTGGCTGAGCGACAACGTGGGGCCCGGCGACATCGGCATGCTGTTCATGGCCGGCCACGGCATCAACACGCCGACCGGGCAGTACTACTTCGTGCCGTACGAGGGCAACCACGAGCAGCTCGACCGTACCGCGCTGCCCGAGGGCGCCATCCGCGACACCCTCGGCCGCATGCGGGGACGCGCCCTCTTCTTCGTGGATACCTGCTTCGGCGGCAACGTGGTCGGCAACTTCACTACCGCGAGCCGCGAGCTCGCGCGCATGGCCAACGACCTCGCCGCCGCGGAGAACGGCGTCGTGGTGTTCGCCTCCAGCTCCGGCAAGCAGCTCTCCGAGGAGAACGATGCCTGGGGCAACGGCGCCTTCACCAAGGCCGTGCTCGCCGGCCTGTCCGGCCAGGCCGACCTGACGCGCAGCGGCCGCGTCACCTTCAAGGGGCTCGACTTCTTCATCTCGGAGGAAGTGCGCAAGTTGACCGAGGGCAGGCAGACGCCGGTGACGATCTCGCCGATCGGGGTACCGGACTTCGCCATCGCCCGGGTCGGCGCGGTGTAGGAAGGCTGCATGGCGCCCGGTGAGGGGCTGGTGGACGTGGCGATCGTCGGGGGCGGCCTGGCCGGCGTCGTGGCGCTGGCCTACGCACGCCGCGCAGGGCTGGATGCGATCGTGCTCGAGAAACAGGATCGGATCGGCGGACTCTGGCGCGATCTTCCGGCGTGGCAGGATATCCAGATCGGCCCGGCGGACTGGACCCTGGGCGACTTGCCGCTTGCAGGCCCAACGCAGCCGCACATCCTGGCGAACATCGAGGCGTGGGTCGATCGGTTCGCCCTCGCCGACGGCATCCGGCTGGAATGTCCCGTGCAACGGGCGCGCCCGAGCGATGGCGCGTGGGAGCTCGACACGGCGCAAGGCGTGGTCCGGGCGCGGTACCTGGTCGCTGCGACCGGCGCACACAACCGGCCGATCATTCCGCGGCTCGCCCGCTCTTGCCCGGCCGTGCGCGAGTTCCACTCCTGCGCATTGCGGGAACCGGAAACGCTGGCCGACCGCGTGGTGCTGGTGGTGGGCGGCGGCGCTTCGGCATTCGACCTGCTGGAGCTGTGCTTCCAGCAGGCGGCACGCCGGGTCATCTGGGCCTATCGTGGCCTGCGCTGGTTCGTGCCGACGCACAAGCCGAAGCAGGTTGCCGGAAGCGTCCGCGGATTCGCGCGACTGCAGGCGAGCGGCGCGACGGCCGAGCAGCAAAGCGCCGCCCTGCGCACCGAGCTGCGCGGCCGCTACGAGAAGTTCGGCATCGCCGAGATCATGCCGGCACGTGACTTCGACGTGCGGCGCGACCAGCTCATCCCCGGCCGCTGCGGCATGCTACGGAATTTCGCGGCCATCGATCGCCACCACGCCGACGTCGCAGCCATCGACGGCCGTACCGTCACGCTGTCGAACGGGCACCGGCTCGAGCCGGAAGTGCTGCTCTGGGGGACCGGCTACGGCGTGGACCTGTCGTACTTCGAGTTGCCGGCCATCGCCTCGATACGCACCGTCGACGCCCTCGCCGCCCGATGCGGCGGCGTATTCCGCAGCCTCGATGCGCCCAACCTGTTCTTCCCGGCGGTCGGCCTGGACGGCATCGGTTCCTCGCCCTGGTACTTCGCGCTGCTCTTCCGTTCGATCATGTCGCACATCCGCGGCACGGCGCGACTGACCAGCGAGGTGCTCGGCTATCGGCTCAATCACTTCGAGCTGGTGGACTACCTCGCCGCCCACGATCCCGCAAGCTTTCCGCCCGACCAATGGCGACTCCACTACCGCAAGCTTGCGCTCGACACACCGGACGACCAACCCTACCCCCTCCCCTGACCTCGCCTGAACCTGGGGCCACTCGACGATCGCCCATTCGTTGGT
>JAEWEW010000400.1 GCA_023389175.1 Pseudomonadota bacterium
CGCACCACCACCGCCATCGGCAATCTCCAGCGCGCGCGCGGCATGCCGGCCTCCGGCGAGCCCGACGCCTACACGCTGACCCTGCTCGGCCTGCTGCCCGGCGGCACCGCCCGCGCCGACCAGTGGCGCGCCGGCGACCGGCTCACTCCGGCGCAGCTCGACCCGGCGGCCATCCGGCTCATCCAGCAATCGCTCGGCCGCAACGGCTACGACGTCACCGTCGACGGCACCTGGGGCGAGCGGACCGAGAACGCCTTGCGGGAGTTCCAGCGCCGGCAGGGACTCGAGCCGAGAGGCGAGCCCGACGTGTACACGCTCGCCTCGCTGGGGCTGCTGCCGGGCGGCGAACCGCTCCGGGCTCGGGCCGCGCCCCGCTGAGGCGGCCGGTCCCCTCAGATGCTGAGGTCGAGCAGGTTGTAGTCCTTCATCGACGCGCGGGCGGCTTCGTCCCAGCCCAGTTCGAGTCCCGCCTGGGCATGCGGCCGGTAGACGAACGGCCGCTCATGAGGAAACCGTTGGCGGCGCGCGTCGATGGCATAGCCGATCGCCCGCGCGCGTTGCGCGATGCGCGCCTCGTCGTAGACGCCCGCGCTGCCGTGAAGGGTCGCCGGTGCGTGCACCCCGAGCACGGAGCTGCGGCGATGGAAGCCGAAGTTCACCGTCACCCGCCAGTCGCGGCTGGTGTTGGCGAACGAGCCGTGCACCGCCTGGCGGTTGGTCATCGCGACATCTCCCGGGCGGCAGATGAGCGGAACCGCCTCGGGCAGCCGCTCCGAGCCCGCCTGCGTCACCATCGCCCTGATGTCGGCGCGTCCGCGCGCGTGCGAGCCCGGCACCACCCAGACGCCGTTGGCGGCGGTGCAGCCGTAGAGCTGTGCCATGAAGTTGAAGCCGTGGCTGCCGGGGTCGTACCGCGGCGAGTCCCAGTGGGTGATGCCGTCCTGGTGCCACGCCACCGAGGCGCCCAGGCCGGGTGCCTTGATGAAAAGCGCCTCGTTGAAGGGAACGAAGTCGTCGCCGTTGATGGCGGCTGCCACCGCCAGCAGGTCGGGATGGCCGTAGGCCCGCAAGGCCGCCTCCGAGAATTGCAGCGATCCGAGGATCAGGTAGACGATCTCGTCCGGCGCTTCGTCGGCCGCCTTCGGTTCGTACATCTTCACCGGGTGGCGCCCGTTGGCGAAGTCGGTGCCGCCGGCCGGATCGCCGAGCGGCCGCGACCACATCAGCGTGTTGGCCCGGTTGTCGGCGCCGAGCGCCGGCCGGCCGTGGCGGTCCAGCGCCGCGCCGCGCCGGACCGGCAGGCGCTCGAGTATGTCCTTCACGTCGGCTTCGATGTCGGCCAGCTCCTCGCATCCCAGCACGCCCTCGAAGACATAGAAGCCGCAGCGCCAGTAGGCGTCGACGATCTCCGGATGCAGCCTGCCGTCGTCGGTGAAGCGGATCGGCCCGCGGTTGCCGAGCGCGAACGCGCGCCGCTCGCCTTCGGCGAGATAGGCGCGCATCGCTTCGCCATGGTCGCCGTAGTCGAAAGGCACTGCGCTCATCGCCCGGTCTCCGTGAGGAACGTCCTGTCCGAACCTTAGCATGTGGTGCGGCCAGGCGACCGCGACCGGGGCATCAGCGCGGCGCCTCGCCCGGCCGGCCGGGGCCGTGCCTGCGCAGCAGGAAGCCGAGCGCGACCGCGCCGACGCCGGTGAACGCGAGCATCACCAGCCCGAGGTTGACCGCGCCCTCGTGCTCCACCAGGCCGACGGCGTAGCCGCTCAGGGCACCCATCATCTGCTGCATCAGTCCGGCGACCGCCGCCGCGGAGCCGGCCAGCACCGGCACCAGGCCGACCGTGCCGGCGAGCAGCGGCGGCACCAGGATGCCGTGGCCGAGCCCGAGGACCATGAGGGGCACGGCCAGCGCCGGCGCGGTGTTCACGTTCGCCAGGCCCAGGGCGAGCATCACGCCGAGGCCGAGGAGCGTGAGCGATTGCCCGGCGACCATGAGGCGTCGCTCGCCGACGCGGCGGGCAAGCCGGCTCGCGAGGAAGTTGCCGACGATGTACGAGGTCGGGATGCACATGATGTAGAAGCCGATGCCGTCGGGGCCGACGCCGTAGCTGCCGAGCACGATCGGCGCGCCCGCGAGGAACGCGTAGAAGGTGGCGGTCGTCATGCCGAGCATGATCACGAAGAACGGGAACGACGGCTCGCGCGCGAGGCGGACATAGGAATCGAGCAGCGCCCGCAGCCAGTTGCCGCGCTCGCCCCCGGGCGGCGCGCCCCGCGGCAGGCAACGCCATCCCGCGACGAACAGCGCCACGGCGGCGATCGCGACCAGCACGAAGTTCGCCTGCCATCCCAGCCGCACGTGGACCTGCCCGCCGACGATCGTGGCAAGCGGCGGGCACAGCCCCATGGCCATCCCGATGTAGGCCATCACCCGGGTGCGCTGCGAGCCCTCGAAGAGGTCCTGCACCATCGCCCGTCCCACCACCATGCCGGCCGCGGCGCCCGCGCCCTGCAGCACGCGGGCCGCGGTGAGCAGCGGCAGCGTGGGGGCGAGCGCGGCGAACACCGAGCCGGCCGCGGCGAGGACCAGCCCGACCAGCAGGATGCGTCGCCGACCCATCCGGTCCGACAGCGGCCCGTAGAGCAGCTGCAACCCGCCGTAGGCGACGACGAATCCGCTGAAGGTGAGCTGCACGCTCGACTGGCTGGCGTCGAAGATCGCGCCCCAGCGCTGCATCGACGGGATGCAGATGGTCATCGCCACCAGCCCGAAGGCGAGCTGGGCGACCAGGTAGCCGAGGAGGGGCCGGCGATTCGGCGAGGAGGTCGGCTGCGGCAATTGTCAGGCGCCGGCGCCCAGGCGCAGCAGCCGCACCGCATTCTCCTTGAGGATCAGCGGCCGCACCTCGTCCCTGAAGCCGGCCTCCGCGAAGTCCTTCATCCAGCGGTCCGGGGTGATGAGCGGATAGTCGGAGCCGAACAGCACGCGGTCCTTGAGCAGCGTGTTCGCGTACTGCACCAGCTGCGGCGGGAAGTACTTCGGGCTCCAGCCCGACAGATCGATCCAGACGTTCGGCTTGTGCATCGCCACCGAGAGCGCCTCGTCCTGCCACGGCCAGGAGGGATGGGCGATCACGATCTGGATGTCCGGAAAGGCGATCGCGACGTCGTCCAGGTGCATCGGGTTGGAGTATTCGAGCCGCAGGCCGCCGCCGCAGCGCATGCCCGAGCCGATGCCGGAATGGCCGCTGTGGAAGATGGCCGGCATGCCGTACTCCGCCACCACCTCGTAGATCGGCCAGGCCATGCGGTCATAGGGATGGAAGCCCTGCACCGTCGGATGGAACTTGAAGCCCTTGACGCCGTGCTCCTCCACCAGGCGGCGGGCCTCGCGAGCGCCCATCTTTCCCTTGTGCGGATCGATGCTGGCGAACGCGATCATCATGTCCGGATTCTGCTGCGCGGCTTCCGCGATCTCCTCGTTCGGGATGCGGCGCCGACCGAGCTGGCTTTCCGCGTCGACGGTGAACATCACCAGGCCGATCCGGCGTTCCCGGTAGGCCGCGACGCTCTCCGCGATGGTCGGCCGCCGGCTGGAGCGGAAGTAGCGGTCGGCGGCGCGGTCGTACTCCTCGCCGTACTTGTCGAACGGGTTCCAGCACGAGACTTCGGCATGGGTGTGGATGTCGATCGCGACGAGATCCTGGTGCTTCATGGGGCGCTCCATCGCCTTGCGCCCGCCCCGGGCGCGTCGGCAGTCGACGGCCAGTATATGCGGCCGGCCCCGGCGGTGCGGGTTACTACCTAGTCCGGCTGCCCGGACGATTAGTTAACATCAATAACTATCTGTCCGCGCCGTCTTCCCTGGGTGCGGACCCGGAGACGCAACGCCCGTGTTCGCCCATCTCGACCTGCTCCGCATCACCCTCGACGGCCCGGTCCTGCAGGTCCGGCTGAACCGCCCGGAGAAGCGCAACGCCATCAGCGACGCGCTGGTCGGCCAGATCCACGCCTGCTTCGCCAACCTGCCGCCGGAGGTGCGCGTGGCGGTGCTGAGCGGCGAGGGCGAGCATTTCTGCGCGGGCCTTGACCTCACGGAGCTGGCCGAGCATGACATCGCCGGCGGCATCGCCCACTCCCGCCTCTGGCACCATGCCTTCGAGGCAGTGCAGATGGGGCGTGTGCCGGTGGTGGCGGTGCTGCATGGCGGCGTGATCGGCGGCGGGCTGGAGCTTGCCAGCGCCGCCCACCTCCGGGTGGCGGAGGACAGCGCCTACTATGCGCTGCCGGAAGGGCAGCGCGGGCTGTTCGTGGGCGGCGGCGGCTCGGCGCGTATTCCGCGCCTGGTCGGTTTCTCGGTCATGACGGACATGATGCTCACCGGCCGGGTGCTGGACGCGGACGAAGGCCACCGGGTCGGCCTGTCCAACTACCGGGTGGGCCCGGGCGAGGGGCTCGCGCTCGCGCTCGAGCTGGCCGGCCGGATCGCCCGCAACGCGCCGCTCTCGAACTTCGCCGTGGTGCAGGCGCTGCCGCGCATCGCCGGCATGCAGCAGGCCGACGGCCTGTTCGTCGAGTCCCTGGTGGCCGCCATCGCCCAGGGCGATCCCGGCGCCAAGTCCCGCATGCGGGAGTTCCTCGCCGGCAAGGCGGCCAAGGTGCGCCGCTCGGCCGGACCGAAGCCGCAAGCGCCGCGGGAGGTGCGGAAAGAATGAGTTCCGCCGCCAGGGCGCCCGAAGGCGGCGCTCCACTGCCTCGCTACCGCCACGCGCGGGTGGGCGCCTGCCAGTCGGCGCGCGTCTCGCGCCGTCCCGACGGCAGCGTGCTGCTCCTGCCGGACCGGGAGCTGGAGCCCTACCCGGACCGTCTCACCGACCGCCTGGAGGAGTGGGCGGCTGCGGCGCCGGATCGGGTCTTCGTCGCGCAGCGGCGCTGCGGCGGGGACTGGGAGACGGTCACCTATGCCCAGATGCGGGAGCGGGCCCGCGCGATCGGCCAGGCACTGCTCGACCGCCGCCTGTCCACCGAGCGGCCGATCGCCATCCTCTCGGAGAACGGGCTCGCGCATCTCACGCTTGCCCTGGGCGCTATGTGGGTCGGCGTGCCGTTCGCTCCGGTGTCGCCCGCCTACTCGCTGGTTTCGAAGGACTTCGGCAAGTTGCGCCACATCCTCGAGCGCATCACCCCGGGGCTGCTCTACGCCGACGGGGCGGCGTATTCCGCCGCGATCGCCGCGACGGTGGACGGCTCGACCGAGGTGGTGATGTCGCGGCCGGACGCGGCGCTCGGACGCGACGTCACGCCGTTTCGCGCGCTGCTGGAGACGCGGGCCGGCGCGCAGGTGGATGCCGCGCATGCGCGCACCGGACCGGACACGATCGTCAAGTTCCTCTTCACCTCGGGCTCCACCAAGCTTCCCAAGGGCGTCATCAACACGCACCGGATGCTGTGCGCCAACCAGCAGATGATCCGGCAGGCGATGGCCTTCCTCGCGGACGGGCCGCCGGTGCTGGTGGACTGGCTGCCGTGGAACCACACCTTCGGCGGCAACCACAACGTCGGCATCACGCTCTACAACGGCGGGACCCTCTACATCGACGACGGGCGACCGACGCCGCAGGGCATCGGCGAGACGCTGCGCAACCTGCGCGAGATCTCGCCCACGATCTACTTCAACGTGCCGCGCGGCTTCGAGGAGATCGCGGCCGCGATGGAGACGGATGCCCGCCTGCGCGAGTCGCTGCTCGCGCGGGTCAAGGCCTTCATGTTCGCCGGCGCGGGCTTGTCGCAGGCGGTCTGGGACCAGCTCGATCGCATCGCTGAAGCGACGGTCGGTGAACGCATCCCGATCATCACCGGCCTCGGGATGACGGAGACCGCGCCGAGCTGCATGTTCGCGGTGAAGTCGAGCGAGCTGCGCGCGGGACACATCGGCCTGCCGTGTCCCGGGGTCGAGGTGAAGCTGGTTCCGGTGGACGGCAAGATGGAGGTTCGCTTCCGCGGCCCGAACGTGATGGCCGGCTACTGGCGCGAGCCCGGACTCACCGCCGAGGCGTTCGACGAGGAAGGCTTCTACCGGACCGGCGACGCGGTGAAGTGGGTGGACCCGCAGGCGCCGGAGAAGGGCATGATCTTCGATGGCCGGATCGCCGAGGACTTCAAGCTCGCGACCGGCACCTTCGTGAGCGTCGGGCCGCTGCGCGCGCGGATCATCGCGGCCGGCGCGCCGTACGTGCAGGACGTGGTGATCGCCGGCCCCGACCGTCCGGAGGTGGCGATTCTGCTCTTCCCGCGGCTCGACCAGTGCCGCCGGCTCGCCGGCCTCGATGCGCAAGCGCCGGTCGAAGCGGTGCTTGGAGCGCCGCCGGTGCGGGCATTCTTCCAGGCGCTCGCCGACCGGCTGTGGCGCGAGGGCACCGGCAGCGCGAGCCGCGTGGCGCGGGCCCATGTGCTGCGTGAGCCGCCGTCGATCGACCGGGGAGAGGTCACCGACAAGGGTTCCATCAACCAGCGCGCGGTGCTGACCCACCGCGCCGCGCTGGTGGACGACATCTACCGAGACGCCGCATCCCGCGCCGTCGAGGTGTACCTGCCGGACAAGCCGGCAACCTGAGAACCTGTTCACAGGTTCGAATGCAACCCGAAGACGAGGAGACGATCGATGACACGCGCATCCCTGACGTCGCGGTTGGCCCGCCTGGGCCTTCCGCTGGCGGTCTCGCTGGCAATCTCCGGCCCGGCCGCGGCCGAGCTGACCGTCGGCGTGTCGCTCGCGCTGACCGGCCCCGGTTCGGCCCTCGGGATACCGGTGAAGAACGGCTTCGACCTGTGGCCGGCCGAGATCGGCGGCGAGAAGGTGAAGCTGATCATCCTGGACGACACCGGTGATCCGTCGCAGGCGACCCGCAATGCCCGCAAGTTCGCCACCGAGGAGAAAGTCGACGTGATGCTCGGCTCGACGCAGACGCCGGGCGGCATGGCGCTCGCCACCGTCGCGAACGAGACGCAGACGGTGCACATGGCCTTCGCACCGATCCCGCTCGCCGGCGACAAGACCGCCTGGTCGTTCGTCGTGCCGCAGTCGGTGAAGCTCATGGCCGACGCCGTGGTGAAGGACATCAAGGCGAAGAAGTTCAAGACCATCGGGATGATCGGCTTCTCGGATCCGTGGGGCGAGCAGTGGTATGACGCGCTCTCGAAGGGCCTGGAGGGGTCGGGCACGAAGATCGTCGCCAACGAGAAGTACGGCCGCGCCGACACCAGCGTGACCGGCCAGGTGCTGAAGCTGATCGCCGCCAATCCCGAGGCCATCCTGATCGCGGGCTCGGGCACCGGCGCGGCGCTGCCGCAGACGGCGCTTGCCGACCGCGGCTACAAGGGCCAGGTCTACCAGACCCACGGCGCCGGCTCGAGCGACTTCCTGCGCATCGCCGGCAAGTCGGCCGAAGGCACGATCCTGCCGATCGGCCCGGTGCTGGTGCCGCGCCAGCTGCCGGACTCGCATCCGTCCAAGAAGGTGGTGCAGGAGTTCGTGAAGAGCTACCAGGCCAAGTTCGGCGACAAGTCGCCGGTGGTGTTCGGCGCCCACAGCTACGATGCCGCGCGCATCCTGGAAAAGGCGGTGCCGGTGGCGAAGAAGACGGCGAAGCCCGGCACGCCGGAGTTCCGCAAGGCCCTGCGCGAGGCGATCGAATCGGCCAAGGACATCGCCGCCGTGAATGGCGTCTACAACTTCACGCCGCAGGACCACTTCGGGCTCGACGAGCGCGGCGCGGTCATGGTCAAGGTGAGCAAGGGCGACTGGGAGCTGCTGAAGTAGGTCCCGCGGCGGCGACACGGGAGCCGGCGCTTGGACTGGCAGATCGCCGTCCTGCTGCTGCAGGACGGCCTCACCAACGGCGCGGTGTACGCGCTGCTCGGCATCGCCATCGTGCTGGTGTTCGCGGTGATGCGGGTGATCTTCGTTCCGCAGGGCGAGTTCGTCGCCTTCGGCGCGCTCACGCTCGCGAGCCTGCAGGCCGGCATGGTGCCCGGGTCGGTGTGGCTGCTGCTGGTCGCCGCGATCGCGGTGGCAGCGATGCAGCTGCCGCAGGCGCTGCGCGAGCAGGGCGTGGCCGGCGCCGCGAGCGTGGCCGTGCGCACGCTCGCGCTGCCCGTGGCCATCGCGCTGCTCGCCTGGTGGCTGGCCCCGCGCGGGCTGCCGCTCGCGGCGCAGGTCGCCCTCACGCTCGCCATCATCACGCCGCTCGGACCGCTGCTCTACCGGGCGGTGTTCCAGCCGATCGCCGATGCGTCGGTGCTGGTGCTGCTGATCGCCTCGGTCGCGGCCCACTTCGTGCTCACCGGCCTCGCCCTGGTGTTCTTCGGCGCCGAGGGATTCCGCACGCCCGCCTTCTCGGACGGAACGCTCGCCTTCGGCACGCTGGTCTTCAGCGGGCAGAGCCTCTGGATCTACGGCATCACGCTGCTGCTGATCGTGGCCATGGGGCTCTTCTTCACTTTCACCCTGGCCGGCAAGGCGCTGCGCGCGACCGCATTCAACCGCACCGGCGCGCGGCTCATCGGCTTCTCGCCCAATCGCGCGGGCACGCTCACCTTCACCTTCGCCGCCTTCCTGGGCACGCTGTCCGGCGTGCTGATCGCCCCGGTTGTCACCATCTACTACGACAGCGGCTTCGTGATCGGCCTCAAGGGGTTCGTCGCGGCGATCGTCGGCGGGCTCGCCAGCTATCCGCTCACCGCGCTTGGCGCGGTGCTGGTCGGCGTGCTGGAGGCCTTCTCGTCCTTCTGGGCGAGCGGCTACAAGGAGGCGATCGTCTTCACGCTGGTCATCCCGGTGCTGATCTGGCTGTCCCTCACCGGCACCCACCACGAGGAGGAGGAGTAGTGGGCGCCCCCAGGGCCGGGTTACGCCCAGCCCGCCCCCCGTGGGGGTCAAGGAAACTTGGGGCGGCCCGGCGTTTCCTTGACGCCCCCAGGGCCGGGC
>JAEWEW010000036.1 GCA_023389175.1 Pseudomonadota bacterium
CGCGGCGCCTGGCCGCACCCGGCCTGCCCTCGGCATCGCGGCCGCGTCCATCAGGCCGGCTGGCCCGCCGGCGGCCGCTCCAGGTGCCAGCCGGTGGATCGCTGCAGCGCGCTTGCCGTGGCGAGCAGCCGCGCCTCCTGCAGGTGCGGCGCGATCAGCTGCAGCCCGACCGGCAGCCTGCCGTCGCCGAAGCCGCACGGCACCGACATTGCCGGCAGGCCGGCGAGCGACGCCGGCAGGGTGAAGATGTCCGCCAGGTAGTTGCGCACCGGATCGTCGGTCTGCTCGCCGATGCGCCACGCGGTCGTCGGCGCGACCGGGCCGGCGACCAGGTCCACCTGGCCGAAGACCCGGACGAAGTCGTCGGAGATCAGCCGGCGCAGCTGCTGCGCCTTGCGGTAGTAGGCGTCGTAGTAGCCGTGGGACAGCACATAGGTCCCGACGATGATCCGGCGCTTCACCTCGGCGCCGAAGCCCTCGGCGCGGGTGGTCATGTACATGTCGCGCAGATCGCGATACTGCTCCGCCCGGTGCCCGTAGCGCACGCCGTCGAAGCGCGACAGGTTGCTGGAGGCCTCGGCCGGCGCAATCACGTAGTAGGCCGGGATGGAGAGCTCCGTGCGTGGCAGCGACACCGGCACCGCCTCGGCGCCGAGCCTGCCGAGCGCCGCGATGCCCTCCTCCACCGCCCGGCGGACATCCGGCCTCAGGCCTTCGCCGAAGAACTCCGCCGGCAGGCCGATGCGCAGGCCGGCCAGCGGCGCCGACTCGGTCGCCATGCCGGATACCGGCTTCGCGCAGGCGGCGACGAAGTCCTCCGCCGGCAACTGCAGGCTGGTCGAGTCACGTGGATCGAAGCCGCTCATCGCGGTGAGCAGCAGCGCGCATTCCTCCGCGCTGCGGGCGATGACGCCTGCCTGGTCCAGGCTGCTCGCGTAGGCGATCATGCCGTAGCGCGAGACCCGCCCGTAGGTCGGCTTGATGCCGGTCACGCCGCACATCGCGGCCGGCTGCCTCACCGACCCGCCGGTATCCGTGCCGGTCGCCCACGGCACCAGGCCGGCGGCAACCGCGGCGGCCGAGCCGCCGGACGAGCCGCCGGCGATGCGGTCCCGATCCCAGGGATTGCGTACCGCGCCAAAGACCGGGTTCTCGTTGGCCGAGCCCATCGCGAACTCGTCGCAGTTCAGCTTGCCGAGGCTGACCGCGCCGCCGGCCGCGACCCGTTCCACCACGGTGGCGTCGAACGGGCTGCTGTAGCCGGCGAGCATCCGCGAGCCGGCGGTGCTGCGCCAGCCGCGGGTGACGAAGATGTCCTTGTGCGCCACCGGAAGGCCGGCGAGCGGTGCGTCGGCATCGCCCGGCCCGCCGGCCGCGCGTGCGCCAGCCAGGAGGCCGTCCGCGCGCCGCGCCTGATCGCGCGTGAGCTCCGGCTGCACGTCGAGAAAGGCGTTGAGGTCGCTTGCGTCGACGGCGGCGAGGCAGGCGTCGGCCAGCTCCAGCGCGGAGAGCTCACCCGACCGCAGCGCACGCTGCAGCTCGCGGATGCCCAGGGTGGCGAGAATCATTCCACCACCCGGGGCACCAGGTACAGCCCGTCCTCCACTGACGGGGCATGCGCCTGGTTCGCCTCGCGCTCATCCCGCTCGGTCACCACGTCGTCACGCAGCCGCAGCGGCTCGGCCTGGGGATGGGTCATCGGCTCGACGCCGTCGGTATCGACTGCGCGCAGCGCCTCGATCACGTCGAACACCTGGTTGAGCTTGTCGAGCAGATCGGCCTTCTCGTCGCCGTCGAAGCGGATCCGGGCGAGTTCAGCAAGCGGGTCGATATCTTGTAGCGTCAGGGACATGGCGTGTTTGCGGTCTCGCGGATCTCGGGGCTCACACGGCGGGCATGCGCCGTTCCAAATCCGGCGCGCATGTGCGGTTCCAAAATCCGGCGCGAATGCGCCGTTCGTTGCCGCCCGGATGCCGCCGGTCGCGCGGTAGCCAACCGGCGTTCGCGGGCTCGTCCGATTTGCACACTGGGCCCCGCCGAATACAACGCCGGTGGCAACCGTTCAGCGGCCCTCGGCCTCGGAACCGCCGAGAAATCAAGGGAGTATACGGTATGATCCAACGACCTTTCAGCCACACAAAAAGCGGCGGTTCCCATGCTGGGATTCATCAAGAAATACTTCTCCAACGACCTCGCCATCGACCTCGGAACCGCCAACACGCTGATCTATGTTCGTGGCAAGGGCGTGGTCCTGAATGAACCGTCGGTTGTCGCCATTCGCACGGAAGGCGGACCCAACGGCAAGCGTACGATCGCCGCGGTCGGGCAGGAAGCGAAGCTCATGCTGGGCAAGGTGCCGGGCAACATCCAGGCCATCCGCCCCATGAAGGACGGCGTCATTGCCGACTTCACCGTCACGGAGCAGATGCTCAAGCAGTTCATCCGCATGGTGCATCCCGGGTCGGTGTTCGCGCCAAACCCGCGCATCATCATCTGTGTTCCCTGCGGCTCCACCCAGGTGGAGCGCCGCGCCATTCGCGAATCCGCGCTCGGCGCCGGCGCCTCCAACGTTTTCCTGATCGAGGAACCGATGGCGGCAGCGATCGGTGCCGGCCTGCCGGTTTCGGACGCCACCGGCTCGATGGTGGTCGACGTGGGCGGCGGCACCACCGAGGTCGGCGTCATCTCGCTCGGCGGCATGGTGCACGCCAGCTCGATCCGTGTCGGCGGCGACAAGTTCGACGAAGCCATCATCAACTACATCCGCCGCAACTACGGCATGCTGATCGGCGAGACCACCGCCGAGAGCATCAAGAAGGAGATCGGCTCGGCGTTTCCAGGCTCGGAGGTGAAGGAGCTGGAGGTGAAGGGCCGCAACCTCTCCGAGGGCATCCCGCGCGCGTTCCGCATCTCGTCCAACGAGATCCTGGAATCGCTCACGGATCCGCTGAACCAGATCGTCTCCGCAGTGAAGATCGCGCTCGAGCAGACGCCGCCGGAGATCGGCGCGGACATCACCGAGCGGGGCATCATGCTGACCGGTGGCGGCGCGCTGCTGCGCGACCTGGATCGCCTGCTGATCGAGGAGACCGGACTGCCGGTGCTGGTGGCGGACGATCCCCTCACCTGCGTCGTGCGCGGCTGCGGCCTCGCCCTGGAGCGCATGGACAAGCTCGGAACCATCTTCGCGAGCGAGTAGTACCCAACGACGCAAGCAGGCCCGGCACCGGCAGCGGCGGGACCGACCGGCCCGGGGGAACAAGCGATGGACAGAAGCCCGCCCCCCATCTTCAGGCAAGGTCCCTCCGCCAACGCCCGGCTCGTCTTCTTCGGGTTGCTGTCGCTGGCGCTGGTGATCGCCGACGCCCGCTTCGATGCGCTCGGCGGCCTGCGCCAGGGCATCGGCAACCTGCTCTACCCCATCCAGCGCACCCTGCTCGTTCCCCGCGACGCGATCGCGCTCGCCGGCGGCTACATGGCCGAGCTGACTACGCTGCGCCAGGAGAACGCGGAGCTCAAGCGGATCGAGGCCCTGAACGCCAAGGCCCTGTTGCAGGTGGAGCAGCTGGCCGCGGAGAACAAGCGGCTGCGCGAGCTCGCAGGCGCACGCGATCGCGCGGCGGTGCGCTCGGTGCTTTCGGAGGTGCTCTACGAGACGCGTGACCCGTTCACCCGCAAGCTGGTGCTGGACAAGGGCGCGCAGCACGAGGTGCTGCCCGGCCAGCCGGTCATCGACTCGAGGGGACTGGTGGGACAGGTGACGCGGGTCTTCCAGTTCAGCAGCGAGATGACGCTGGTGACCGATCGCAGCACCACGGTGCCGGTGGTCCTGCAGCGCACCGGCATGCGGTCGGTCGCCTTCGGCGGCGCGGCGCCCGGTCGCATGGAGCTGCGCTATCTCGCCTCCACCGCCGACGTGCGCGAGGGCGACCTCCTCACCACCTCCGGCCTGGACGCGCTCTATCCGCCGGGTCTTCCGGTCGGCCGCGTCGAGCGGATCGAGCGCGGCGGGGACAACGACTTCGTGCGGGTGCTGGTCGCCCCCACCGCGGAGATCCAGAACAACCACCTGCTGGTCGTCCTGCAGGTCGACACCAGCGTGATCCCGCCGGGTCCGCCGGTGGATGCGGTCGACTCGCCGCGCAAGCGGCGACGCGCGCAGCATGTGGACGGATGACCTGACATGGCGACGCGCAACGAATACCTCCTCCTGCCGGTAAGCCGCGCCTACATCGCGTTCACCATCCTGTTCGCGACGGTGCTGGACATCATGCCCTGGGGCCGTGACGTCGGCATTCCTGATTTCCTCGCGCTCGTGCTGGTGTTCTGGAACATCCACCAGCCGCGCAAGGTCGGCATCGGCATCGGCTTCCTGCTCGGGCTGCTGATGGACGTGCACAGCTCCTCGGTGCTCGGCGAGCGGGCGCTGCTCTACAGCCTGCTCTGCTACGGCGCCTGGTTCATGCATCGGCGCGTGCCCTGGTTCCGCATCGGCGGCCAGATGCTTCACGTTCTGCCGCTCTTCATCGCCGCCCAGATGGTGGTGACGCTGGTCCGGGTCGCCACCGGCGCGCCGATGCCGGGCTGGAGCATCATGCTGCAGTGGGTCAGCACGGTGCTGCTCTGGCCGATCGCCGACATGCTGCTGCTCGCGCCGCAGCGCCGCGCCGCGGAGCGGGACGAAAACCGGCCGCTATGATCGCAGGCGCGAAGGCGATCCGCCCCCGGGCGCTGCGGCACTCGATGGAGGTCGCGGATCCGGAGCTCGCTGCCCGGCGGCTGCGGCTGCGGCTCGCGGTCGCGATGGCGATGGTCGTGATCTGCTTCGGCATCCTCGCGACCCGTTTCTACTACCTGCAGGTGGTGCGCCATAGCGACTTCCATTCGCAGGCGGAGGACAACCGGATCACGATGGTGCCGGTGCCGCCGCAGCGCGGACAGATCACCGACCGCAACGGCATCGTCCTTGCGGAGAACGTCTTCTCCTACGCGCTCGAGCTTGCGCCGGGGCAGATCGCGAACCTCAACGCCACCATCGATGCGCTCTCCAAGGTGGTCGACATCTCGCAGACCGAGCGCCGCCGCTTCCGCCGGCTGATGGCGGAGATGAAGTTCACCGACACCGTGCCGCTCAAGACGCGCCTCACCGACGAGGAAGTGGCCCGGATCGCGGCGACCCGCTTCCAGTTTCCCGGGATCGAGGTGAAGGCGCGGCCCTACCGACACTATCCGCTCGGCCCGACCGCGGCCCATGTGATCGGACACATCGGCCGCATCTCGTCCGACGACAACGAGCGCCTGACCGAGGCCGGCCGCGCCTCCTCCTACGCCGGCTCGACCCACATCGGCAAGCTCGGCGTGGAGTACAGCTACGAGGAAGCGCTGCACGGCGAGCCCGGGATCGAGGAGGTGGAGGTCACTGCCGGCGGCCGGGCCATTCGCGCGCTGTCGCGCAAGCCGCCCAAGTCCGGGCAGAACCTGGTGATGTCGCTCGACATCCGCCTGCAGAAGCTGGTGGAGACCTGGTTCGGCGACCGGCGCGGGGCGCTGGTCGCGATCGAGCCGGCGACCGGCGACGTGCTCGCGTTCGTGTCGATGCCGACCTTCGATCCGAACCTCTTCGTCGACGGCATCGACGTCCAGTCGTGGCAGGAGCTCAACAACAATCCGGACCGGCCGCTGATGAACCGGCCGCTGCGCGGCACCTATCCACCCGGGTCCACCTACAAGCCGTTCATGGCGCTGGCGGTATGGAAGTCGGGGGTGCGCAAGCCGCGGGACACCATCTCGGACCCGGGCTTCTTCGCGCTCGGCAAGCATCGCTTCCGCGATTCCAAGCCGCAGGGCCACGGGCTGGTGGACCTGTACAAGTCCATCGTCGTCTCGTCGGACACCTACTACTACGGCGCCGCCTACGAGATGGGTGTCGACTTCATCCACGACTTCATGAAGCCGTGGGGCTTCGGCCAGCTCACCGGCATCGACCTGCGCGACGAGTCGGCCGGGATCCTTCCATCCATGGCCTGGAAGCGCAAGCGCTTCAACCAGCCCTGGTACCCGGGCGAGACGCCTTCGGTCGGCATCGGCCAGGGCTACAACTCGTTCACCATCCTGCAGCTCGCGCATGCCACCGCGACGCTCGCCAACAACGGGGTGATCATGCGGCCCCACGTGGTGCGCGCGGTCGAGGATCCCCACACCGGCGCGTCGCGCAAGACGGTGGACCGCGAAGCCGGCCGCATCGACGTGCCGCCGGAGGCGCTCAGGCTCGTGAAGAACGCGATGGTCGCGGTCAACAAGGAAGGCACCGGCCGCCTCGCCTTCCGCGGCGCCGAGTACCAGGCGGCCGGCAAGACCGGCACGGCGCAGGTGATCGGCATCAAGCAGAACGAGAAGTACGACGAGAAGAAGGTGGCCGAGCGGCACCGCGACCACTCCCTGTTCGTCGCCTTCGCGCCCGCGGACGAGCCGAAGATCGCGGTGGCGCTCATCGTCGAGAACGGCGGCTTCGGCGCCCAGGCGGCCGCGCCGATCACCCGCCGGGTGTTCGACTACTACCTGCTCGGCAAGCTGCCGGAGAACCAGGATCTGCCCTTCCCGGACCGAGAGGAAGAGGAGGAGATGCGCGACGTCCCGGCCTCCACCGAGCCGGAGCTTGCGCCTGGCGAGGTGGAGGGCACACCGCCGGAGGCCGCCTCGGTGGCTCCCGTGAAGACCGCCACGGTCCCGCCGCCCGTCAAGACCGCCGCGGCACCGCCGCACGCCAAGGCCGCCCCAGCGGCGGCGCCCGTCAAGCCCGCCACGATCCCTCCTGGCGCGAAGACCGCCGCAGTCCCGCCGCGCGCCCCGACCGGTGCATCCGGTGCACGTGCCCCGTCGACGAAGGCTTCGCGGTCGCCGGCCACGCAACGAAAGCCGGGGGCCGGAGGATGAGACTTTCCGCCTACAGGTCCAAGCCGTGACCCCGCAATTCTTCACCGCCCTCTTCCGCCGGCATGTGTTCGTGTTCGACCCGGCGCTGCTGCTCGCCCTCCTGATGGTGGTGGGCATCAGTTGCCTGACCATGTACTCAGCGGCCTACGAGACCCCGGACCGCATGGTGAGCCACCTGCGCAACCTCGCCATCTCGTTCGCGGTGATGTGGGTGGTGGCGCAGCTCTCGCCGGGCACCATGATGCGCGGCGCCATTCCGCTGTACCTGCTGGGTGTCGCGCTGCTGGTGGGCGTCGCACTGTTCGGGGAGATGTCCAAGGGCGCGCGCCGCTGGCTCGACATCGGGGTGACGCGGATCCAGCCCTCCGAGCTACTGAAGATCGCGATGCCGCTGATGCTCGCCTGGTACTTCCATCGCTACGAAGGCCTGACCCGCTGGTACCACTACCTGATCGCCATCGCGCTGCTCGCGATCCCGGTAGTGCTGATCGCGCGCCAGCCGGACCTCGGCACGTCGATCCTGGTGTTCGCCGCAGGCGCCTTCGTCATCTTCCTGGCGGGCCTCAGCTGGAGGGTGATCGGCGGCTCGATCGTCGGCGGAGTCGCGGCGCTGCCGCTGCTCTGGGCGGTCATGAAGGAATACCAGAAGCAGCGGGTGCTCACGATGCTCGACCCCACCAACGACCCGCTCGGCAAGGGCTTCCACATCATCCAGTCGATGATCGCCGTCGGGTCCGGCGGGACGCACGGCAAGGGACTGCTGCAGGGTACCCAGACCCACCTCGAGTTCGTTCCCGAGCGCACCACCGACTTCATCTTCGCGGTGTACGCCGAGGAGTTCGGCTTCGTCGGGGGCGTGGTGCTGCTGCTGGTCTACACCATGCTGATCGGGCGCGGGCTGATGATCGCCGCCAACGGCACCAACGCCTTCTCGCGGCTGCTCGCCGGCTCGATCACCCTGATCTTCTTCACCTACGCGTTCGTCAACATGGGCATGGTGACCGGCATCCTGCCGGTGGTCGGCGTGCCGCTGCCGATGCTGTCTTACGGAGGCACCGCGATGGTGACGCTGGGCTTCGGCGCAGGCATTCTC
>JAEWEW010000045.1 GCA_023389175.1 Pseudomonadota bacterium
ACCTGGAACAGCCGCTTCGCCGGGCGGCTCACCGCGCGGCTCGGCCGGCTGGAGATTCCGCGTTCCGAGCAGCAGGAGATTGCCGCGACCCTCTCGACCGGACCGACCACGCTGCCGGCAATGGACATCGAGGCGAAGCAGTTCGTGCTCGGCGGGCTGGACCTCGGCACGCTCCAGCTGGTGGCCCGGAACACCCTGGTGCGCACGCCTGGCGAGGCGCAGCCCGCGCCCCGCGGCCGACGCCAGCGGGTGTGGCGGCTCGAGACGCTGCGCCTCGTCAATCCGGCGGCCGAGCTCGATGCGACCGGGGTGTGGGACCGCGCGACCGATCTCGACTACACGCTCAGGATCCATGATGCCGGCGCGTTCCTCGACCGGCTGCAGTTGAAGGGCGTGGTTCGCGGCGGCTCCGGCGAGCTCGCCGGCAAGCTTCGCTGGAGCGGCACGCCGTTCTCCATGGACCTGCCGACGCTGGCCGGGCATGTCGACATCAAGGTGCGCAGCGGCCAGTTCCTGAAGGTGGAGCCCGGGGCCGCCAAGCTGATCGGCGTGCTGAACCTGCAGGCCCTGCCGAAGATCCTTTCGCTCGACTTCCGCGACATCTTCGCGCGCGGCTTCTCGTTCGACGAGCTGGGCGGCATGGTCGACATCGACCAGGGCGTCGCGCGCACCGACAGCCTTGCCATGCGCGGCCTGCAGGCGGTGGTGCAGATCAAGGGCGAGGCCGACCTGCGCGCGAGCACGCAGGACCTGCGCGTGCTGGTGATCCCGGAGCTGAGCGGGGGGCTGGCCACGCTCGCCTACGCGGCGATCGTCAATCCGGCGGTAGGCCTGGGTGCGTTCCTCGCGCAGTCGATCTTCAGCCAGTCGCTCTCCCGGGCATTCGCGCACGAGTTCGAGATCACCGGTTCCTGGGCGAATCCGACCGTGGTCCAGCGCCGGCGCGAGCCGCTGGCGACCCCGAAGGGGGAATAGCCCGCCCCGCGAGGGGGTCAAGCAGACCCGGGTCAGCCCGGGGCTTGCCCGGACTCGGGGATAATGAGGCCATGCAAGTCAAAGTCGCAGCGATCCAGATGGTCTCGACACCGGCGGTGGCGGAGAACCTCGCGGAGGCCGAACGCTTGGTCGCGCAGGCCGCCGCGGAGGGCGCGAAGCTCGTGGTCCTGCCGGAATACTTCTGCATCATGGGCCGGCGCGACACCGACAAGGTGGACGTGAAGGAAGCGCTCGGCGGGCCGATCCAGGCGTTCCTCGCCGAATGCGCCCGTCGCCACCACATCACCCTGGTGGGCGGCACCGTGCCGCGCATCTCGCCCAAGGTCGGGCGGGTGCTGAACACCTGCCCGGTGTACCGACCCGACGGGACGCTCGCCGCGCACTACGACAAGATCCACCTGTTCGGCTTCCGCAAGGGCGAGGAGCGGTTCGACGAGGCCGCCACCATCCTGCCCGGCCGCACGCCGGTGGTCTGCGACCTGGACCTGGAAGACGGTGCCGCGCTGCGCGTGGGGCTCTCGATCTGCTACGACCTGCGCTTTCCGGAGCTCTACCGGCAGATGCTGCCGGTGGACTTGATCGTCGTGCCTTCGGCCTTCACCTACACCACTGGCCAGGCTCATTGGGAGCTGCTGGTGCGCACCCGCGCGGTGGAGAACCAGTGCTACCTGCTCGCCGCGGCCCAGGGTGGCACGCATCTAACCGGACGCCGCACCTGGGGCCACTCGATGCTGGTGGATCCGTGGGGCGAGGTCGTCGCGGTGCTGCCGGACGGCCCCGGCGTGGTGTGCGGCATGGTGGATGTCGACCGCATCGACGAAGTGCGCGCGAGCCTGCCGGCCCTGACCCACCGCGTGCTTTGACCAGACAACGGAGCCATGACTCGATGAACCTGAACGATCCCGCCCTCGACCATCTCGCCGTCGCCCGGCGCACGCTGCTCGAACCCTACGGGCTCGACGAGTCGCACCTCGGACGGGCCATCGCGACGATCCTCGAGCACCGCGTGGACCATGCGGACCTCTACTTCCAGTACACGCGCAGCGAGGGCTGGAGCCTGGACGAGGGCATCGTCAAGTCGGGCAGCTTCTCGATCGAGCAGGGTGTCGGCGTGCGCGCGATCGCCGGCGAGAAGACCGCGTTCGCGTATTCCGACGAGATCAACGCGGCCGCGCTCGATTCCGCGGCGCGCGCCACCCGCACCATCGCGCGCGCCGGCGGGGGCAGGACGCGGGTGGGCGGCGACGGCAGCCCTCGCGCCGGCCACCGCCTCTACCCGATGACCGACCCGATCGCATCGCTCGATTCGGCGGGCAAGGTCGCGCTGCTGCACCGGATCGAGAAGCGCGCCCGCGCGAAGGATCCGCGCATCATCCAGGTGATGGCGGGGCTCGCCGCGGAGCACGACGTCGTGATGGTGATGCGCTCGGACGGCGTGATGGCCGCGGACGTGCGTCCGCTGATCCGCATCTCGGTGCAGGTGATCGCGGAGCAGGACGGTCGCCGCGAGCAGGGTCACTCGGGCGGCGGCGGCCGCTTCGATCTCGACTACTTCACCGACCCGGTGATCGACGGCTATGTCGACGAGGCGGTGCGCGCCGCGCTGCTCAACCTCGAGTCGCGCCCGGCGCCCGCCGGTGTCATGAGCGTAGTGCTCGGGCCCGGCTGGCCGGGCGTGCTGATCCACGAGGCGATCGGCCACGGCCTGGAAGGCGACTTCAACCGCAAGCGCTCCTCCGCGTTCGCCGGCCGCCTCGGCCAGCGGGTGGCGGCGAGGGGCGTCACGGTCGTTGACGACGGCACCATCAAGGACCGACGCGGCTCGCTCAACATCGACGACGAGGGCAATCCCACCCAGTGCAACGTCCTGATCGAGGACGGCGTGCTCAAGGGCTACCTGCAGGATTCGCTCAATGCGCGGCTGATGAAGGTGCCGGTGACCGGCAACGGCCGCCGCGAGTCGTTCGCGCACCTGCCGATGCCGCGGATGACCAACACCTTCATGTACGCCGGCGACCGGGATCCGGAGGAGATCGTCGCCTCGCTCGAGCGCGGCATCTATGCCGCGAACTTCGGCGGCGGCCAGGTCGACATCACCAACGGCAAGTTCGTGTTTTCCGCCTCCGAGGCCTACTGGGTGGAGAACGGAAAGATCCAGTATCCGGTGAAGGGCGCGACCATCATCGGCAACGGCCCGGACGCGCTCACCCGGGTCACGATGATCGGCAACGACACCAAGCTCGACAGCGGTATCGGCGTCTGCGGCAAGGACGGCCAGAGCGTCCCGGTGGGGGTGGGACAGCCGACCCTGCGGATCGAGGGGCTGACGGTGGGCGGGACGGCGTAGCCGCGGCGGCCGCCTGCCTGCGACGACTACAGCACTGCGTCCCGGATGCCGGCGGCACGCTCCGGCCAAGGCGGTGGCACCCGGGCCTGGGTGCGCCGCGCGAGCAGCATCCGCAGTGACTGCGGTCCCATGGTGAAGGTGTAGCGCTCACGGCGGTCGGCGGGGTCTCCGGCGAGTGCGAAGTCGAAGCCGCGCAATGCCATCGACACCGCCATCTTGATCTCCACCATCGCCAGGTATCGGCCCGGGCAAAGGCGCGGGCCGCCGCCGAAGGGAAAGGCGTCGCGGCGAGGATCATGCAGCGGCGAATCGCCGGCGCCTGTGGAGGTCATCCATCGTTGCGGCTCGATGGCGTCGAAGGGGGTGAAGCTGCCGCTGCGTCGCGATGCGGATCGCAGGGCGAGCATCAGAGTCTGCCCGGGCTCGACCCGCAGGCCGGCCAGGTTCACCGCGGACCGTGCGGTCACGCCCAGGATCGGCGCGACCGGGCGGACGCGCATCGATTCAAGCGCGATCGATTCGAGAAAGCGCAGGCGGTCGAGCTGCTCGAAGTCCGTGACCAGTCCTCCCGGCGCCAGCACGCCGTCGGACTCGATGCGAGCGGTGTGCGCAAGCTGCGCGTCGGACGCAAGGTGCAGGAGGAGCCACGCGATGGCATTCGCGACGGTGTCTTCGCCCGCGAAGAGCATGGTGAGGATGTTGCCCTTCACGTCCTCGTCCGAGAACTCCGAGTCCGGCGCGTCCCGCGCGACGATCAGCGCCTCCAGGATGTTGGCGGGATGTGCGCGGCGCCCAGGGTCTGCGTCCAGGCGTTGCCGCGCGTCGCGGATGACCCGCGCCAGGAGGAGGTCGCGGCGTGCCTGGGTCGCGCGCAGGCGACGTTCCGGCGCGAGGCTGAACCAGCGCCAGTAGGGAAGCGGACTCGCCAGCCGGCGGCCGATCAGCCAGAACCAGAACTCGATGTCCGACTGGAAGGGATCCTCGGGATGGCGCAGGGTGTCGACATCCTCGCCGATCGCGAGCCCCGCCGCGATGTCGACCGCGAAGCACTTGAGGTCCCGCGCGACGTCGCACGGCTGGCCGCCGTCCGCCGCCGCGCCCCAGCGCGCCTGCAGCCGCTCGGTGACACGGCGCACGTGGGGAAAGAACCCGCGGATCGCCTCCGGCGTCAGGGCACGCATCACCAGCTTGCGCTGGCGACGCCAGCGCTCGCCTTCGGCGGTGAAGAGCCCCGTGGGACCGGTCTCCTCGATGATCGCCGACAGCCGGCTCCCGCGGGAGAAGAGGTCCGGCCGGTTGCGCAGGACGGCCTGGATCAGCGTGGGGTCCGCGATCACGACATAGGGATGGCGGCCGATGCGGAACTTCAGGAAGGGGCCGTACCGGTCGACCCAGGACTCAACCGCTTCGTGCAGGCGCTCGCGCTTCAGCCCGCGTGCGTTGCCGAGCAGCCAATGCCCCGGCGGCCCGGGCAGCGAGCCGACGCTGGAAGCCGGTGCCGTGACGCCGCCGCCGGCGGCAAGCAGCGGGATCGGCGATGCGGCGGCTCCCGCCTGTGTTCGCGCGTCCATCCGACTCTCCCATGTGCCCGAATGGGCCTGCAGGAGCGATTGCAGCAGGTCCGTCGCGGTGTCGCATCATCCGTTTCGACTAGGCGGTATCGCCTGCGTGTCCCGGTCGAGGGATCCTGCGCGATCCGGTCCGCGTTCGACCGGCAGGCAGTCGCCGCCAAGGAAGAGGGCCTCGTCGCCCCGCAGCGGATCGATCACCCAGCCGATGCTGTACGGATGGTTGAAGAAGGCCCGCTGGGTCTGGCGGTCGGTGTCGCTGAAGAAGGCGGTCAGGCCCGGATGGCTGTGGTACCAGCCGACGATCAGCAGCGCCGGCGTGAGCAGGGCCTGCGCCGCCTGCCAGACCTCGGTGCCCATCCGCAGCGAGAACGCGGTGCCCTGCGACTGGCCGGCCGCCGCGCTCGCGGTCACCCGCACGTGCGCCACCTGCCCGGTGCGGGGATCGACGAAGGCCTGGCCGATGAGCAGGCCGCCCTGCTCGACTTCCTGCCGGCGCAGGTGGGTCAGCACCGCCTGCTCCGCCTCGGGGGCGATCCAGACGTCGGTGACGCCCGGCAGGCCGTCCTCCGGCGGCAGCGAGGGAAGCTGCAGTGCGGGCGTCGCGTCGGTCCAGCGGATGGCCATGGTTCGGGTCTCCTGCGCGCTGCCTCGCAACCGGTTCAGCCGCGCCCGGGTTCTCAGGTCGCCACGTCGAACTCGTGGCCGCAGGCAGGGCAGGCGACCACGCCACGCCTGCCGGACGGCAGGCGCAGGCCCTTGTCGCAGGCCGGGCAGTGACGGACCACCCGGGTCGGCGCGCTGCCGCCGAAGTCCAGCCGGTCCGTGGGAAACGCGGCCGGCGTGCGGGCGCGCTGCTGCAGGTACCAGGCGGCCGCCTCGCGGTTCGCGGCGGAAGCGGGATTGACCGCGCCCGGCGCGAAGGTCACCAGCCCGATCATGCGCCGCACGAAGAGGTCGATCCCCTCCCCGGGCAGCCATCGCTCGCCCTGGCAGACGACGCCCGAGGCGAAGACGTTCGGATGGAAGATCGGGCTTTCCACCGTGACCACGGGCCGCTCGAACGGATAGCGCGAGGGCAGGTCGATGCGCAGCTTGACGCCGTCCTGGCGGGTACCCGGGTAGGCGCGCGATGCGGCCGTGCTGCAGGCGATCGCGAGCCGGATCGGCTGCCCGGGGCGGTCCGACGCCTCCAGCAGCTGCAGCCGTCCGCCGGAGCCGGCCGCGAGCTCGCGCAGCCGCTCGACGTCGGCCTTGCGGCGCAGCCCGTGCGCCGAGCTCGACGTGGCCATCGCGTCCTCAGCTCCCGGCCACCAGCACCGGCTGCACCTCGAGCACGTCGCCGTTGCTGGCCTGGCCGGCCAGGGGTTGGGAAGGATTGAGCACCTTCCCGCTGGTGGTGTTCACCAGCGTGTAGTCCATGTCGGCCGGCAGCGCCCAGTTGTCGACGGCGGCCTGGATGATGTCGCCGCCGGTGCTTCCCGGCTCGATGTCGATGTCGGCGCGGCGGCTCTGGTCCGCCGTGCGCACGACCAGCTTGCGCAGGGTGATCTCGTTCATCGTTGTGCT
The DNA here is from genome assembly GCA_023389175.1 of Pseudomonadota bacterium. Classification (GTDB taxonomy): domain Bacteria; phylum Pseudomonadota; class Gammaproteobacteria; order Burkholderiales; family Burkholderiaceae_E; genus Lautropia. Next base: position 6,481 of record JAEWEW010000045.1, read on the forward strand.
CCCGAAGGTTGGGCCGCGTCGGCCTCCGGCGCTGCGGCCTTCGCCGGGTCGGCCGGGCCGGCCAGCATATCCAGGCAGGTGTCACCGACCAGCGCAAAGCGCGTCGGTACCGGGGCGCCGGGAGCGAAGCGCTCCGACAGCTCGCCCGGTTCGAATTCGTCGCGCAGCTCGACGCTGACCGCCGGGCTGCGGCACTGCATGCAGAAGGCCACCGTGTCCGGCACCCGCGCCGCCGCCCGCAGCTCCACGGCGGCGGTCGCCGCCGTGCTGCCGCAATTGACGCAACGGCAGTGCCAGACGAGGCGGTCGGCAAGACGCACCGAGTCGGCGCCCGCAGCGCGTGCCGCGTCGTCGATCGCCCGGGCATCGCCTCCCGGCAGCGCGACGATGTCCGCCTTGCCGGGAAGGTCGCCGCAGCACGGACAGAGCGGGGCCGGGACGAGCTCGGCGACGCCGGCGCGACCGGTGCGTGTGTCGAGCAGCCAGCGCTCGGCCGGCAGCACCTCGCCGGATCCGGCGTCCGCCGCCCCCAGCGCCCGGTTGACCGCCTGCGCCCCGGCGAAGGATGCGGTGATCGCCGTGGTGGGAACGACGCGCTCGCGGGCGGCCATGCGCTGCAGGCCGCCGCAGGAGTAGCGCTCGGCGATGCGCTGGTAGGCCGAGGCGGGCAGCCCGCACTCGTAGCAGGCGACCGGGGCACCGGGACCGGCACGGGAGAACCGGAAGGTCTCCACCGTGACATAGCGGCTGTCGATCGCCGCATTCACCCAGTCCACCCCGGCAATCCAGCAGAGCAGGTTCACCCGCAGCCGTGCCTCGAAGTTGTCGAGCGCCGCGATCACGCAGCGGTAGCCGCGCAACGTCGCGAAGTCGAGCGTGTCCCAGAGGTCGCCCGCCACCGGGCGCACCGCGACCGCCGGATCCAGCTCGCGCGCGCGGCGGGCGACCGCGGCGGCCTTGCCGGTGCCGACGTCGGCCTCGCGCAGCAGCACCGAACGGGTGAGGTTGTGCAGCTCGACGGTGTCGAAGTCGTAAACGTCGATCGCGCCGACGCCCAGCAGGCAGAGGTTCTTCACCACCTCGTTGCCGATCGCGCCGGCGCCGATCACCGCGAAGCGGCCGGCCTGCAGCGACTCCTGGGAGAAGCCGGCGATGATGCGGTGGCGGGCATAGCGGTCGGCGCCGGCGACCGGATCGCGCGCGCGACGATGCGACCAGCGATCGAGCGACGGGTCAGTCGACAACCTCGACCCCGATGCGATGGATGCTGCCGCAGTTGATGCAGCGCGCGCCGTTGTCGTTCGCGAGCGCCCGCACGCTCTGCACGGTATAGAAGCTCTGGCAGTCGGCGCAGCGGAAGAGCTCCGTATCCGCATCCAGCGTTCCGCCGGTGAGCGCATCGCGCATCTCCGCGAGGGCGCCGCGCCGAACCACCGAGCGCGCGGTGAAGGGCGGGGGCTCGCGGCGCCGCTCCTTGCGGCGCGCTCGCGGGCGGAAATGCTCCTGGCTGCGGCTTGCCCCGCCGCCCTGCATCGCCTCGAGCGCGAGGCGCCCGGCAAGGAAGGCAATCACCGCCACGAGCAGCGCATACAGAAGCCTCGCCATCACCAGACCCCTCATCGAATCCTCCCGGTCGTCAGCGACGACACACTACCGCCGCCCCGATTTGCCAGATGGGGCCGGATGCGACTACATTAAAGGCGTGATGACGGCGACGTATTTTTACTTTGGCTACTTTTGGGGCTTTCCTGCCGCTGGCGGGATGAGTCGGGGAAGGCTGTCGAAGTAAGATCCGCAATCCGTCCGACGAACCGCCAGCGCGAAAGCCCTGGCGGTTTTTTTTCGCCCCTGGAGCCCCGACCCCATGACGACCAAGACCGACGACCTGCGAATCCGCGAGATCAAGGAGCTCGCGCCGCCCTCCCACCTGATCCGGGAGTTCCCGGTCTCGCCCGAGGCCGCGGAAGCGACCGCGAGCAGCCGCTCGGCGATCCACCGCATCCTGCACGGCATGGACGACCGGCTGCTCGTGATCGTCGGCCCCTGCTCGATCCACGACCCTGGCGCCGCGCGCGAGTACGCCTCCCGGCTCCTCGGCCAGCGCGAGCGGCTGCGCGACCGGCTCGAGATCGTGATGCGGGTGTACTTCGAGAAGCCGCGCACGACGGTCGGGTGGAAGGGGCTGATCAACGACCCCAGGCTCGACAACAGCTTCGACATCAACCGGGGGCTGCGTACCGCGCGCGAGCTGCTGCTCGACATCACCTCCATGGGACTGCCGGCGGGGACCGAGTACCTGGACATGATCACGCCGCAGTACATCGCCGACCTGATCGCCTGGGGCGCGATCGGCGCGCGCACCACCGAGTCGCAGGTTCACCGCGAGCTCGCTTCCGGGCTGTCCTGTCCCGTCGGCTTCAAGAACGGCACCGACGGCAGCATCCGCATCGCGCTGGATGCGATCAAGGCGGCCTCCCAGCCCCACCATTTCCTCTCCGTGACCAAGGGCGGGCATTCGGCCATCGTCTCCACCACGGGCAACGAGGACTGCCACATCATCCTGCGGGGCGGCAAGGCGCCCAACTACGACCGGGCCAGCGTCGAGGCGGCTTGCCGCGAGGCCGGCAATGCGGCGCTCGCCTGCCGCCTGATGATCGACTGCTCGCACGGCAACAGCCAGAAGAACCCGGACAACCAGCTGCTGGTGACCCAGGATATCGTCGACCAGCTGAGCGAGGGCGAATCCCGCATCTTCGGCGTGATGCTGGAGAGCAACCTGGTGGCCGGCCGGGAGGACCTGGTGATCGGCAAGCCGCTCACCTACGGCCGCAGCATCACCGATGCCTGCCTGAGCTGGGAGGCCACCGAACAGGCGCTGGAGATGCTGGCCGAAGGCGTGGCGGAGCGGCGAGTCGCCGTAGCCGGTAACGCGTGAGGCGGCAATCCCTCCACTTGGCAGCTCCGTGACGCCATTCCGAACGCCGAGCTCGCCGTGATTCCTGGCGCCGGTCACCTTGGCAACATGGAACAGCCCGAAGCGTTCAACGAACGCGTTCGCCGTTTCGTCATGTCCGTGTGACGGTTGTCTGCTCGCGGCGCGGCGGGCCGCTCCGCAGTAGACGGCCCGCAACGTGCCGGCGCCGTCCGTCGGGGAAAAGGCCGCAGAGGTCGGTCGCCGGCGCCGTGGGGCCTCCCCGGCTGTGACCTGCGTCACGCCGCATGCTGTAATAGTCGAAAGACCCCGGAGGCATCCCATGCAGGCCACCACTTCCGCTCCTTCCGTCAGTCAGCGCGCCAAGGTCAGTCCGCACGAGCGGCTGATCGGCATGGGCCTGTCGCCGCTCGGGCGGGCCAGTGAGTTCGCCGACGACATCTACTCGCTGATGGCGAAGACGCCGTTGTTCTCCGGGCTCGACATGAACGAGACCCGGACGCTCGGCGCCTTCATGTATGTCTACGACGCGCCGGCCGGGCTCACGCTGATCAACGAAGGCGACAGCGGCGACTTCATGGTCCTGCTGATGTCCGGGATGGTGGACGTGCTCCGGCGCAACCGCTACAACTATCCGTCGCGAATCGCGGTGGCCCATGCAGGCCATGCGCTCGGCGAGATGTCGATGTTCGACGGCGAGCCCCGCTTCGCCTCCTGCGTGACCCTGGAGCAGTGCCGCCTCGCGGTGCTGACCCGCGATTCGCTGATGATGGTCCTGCAGGACGAGGCCCGGCTCGGCAACAAGATACTGCTGAAGCTGGTGCAGCTGCTTTCGGAGCGCCTGCGCCAGACGAGCGCCAAGCTGGTTTCCTATCTCGAGGCCGCGCGGGACGCGTAGCTTCGTCGCCGGCTACGCCTGCGGCCGGTCCCGCTGCCAGAGGACATCCGGCACGCCCGCATCCCGGTTCATCACCCGGGCCAGCACGAACAGCAGGTCCGACAGCCGGTTCAGGTACTGCTGCGCGAGCGGCGTCACGAACTCCAGTCCCGCCAGCGCGACGACGCTGCGCTCCGCCCGCCGGCACACGCTGCGCGCGAGATGGGCCAGGGCCGCGGCCCGGCAGCCGCCCGGCAGGATGAACTCCGCCAGCACCGGCAGGTCGGCGTTGTAGCGCGCGATCCAGGCATCGAGCAGCGCCAGCCGGCGCGCGCCCAGGCGCTCGAATCCCGGGATGCTGAGCTCGCCGCCGAGATCGAAGAGGTCATGCTGGATCTCCTGGATCACGCCGCGGATCTCGTCGCCCGGTCCCTCGGCGACCACCAGCCCGAGCACCGAGTTGAGCTCGTCGATCTCGCCGAGCGCGACGATCCTCGGGCTGCTCTTGCGGGTGCGGGCGCCGTCGCCCAGTCCGGTGGTTCCGTCGTCGCCGGTTCGGGTGGTGATCTTCGTCAGTCGATTGGCCATGGCGGGAAAATTCAATCAAGCGCTTGATGAAGGCGTATCATGCGGGGCCGCGCGCCTGCGGGACACCCCGCCATCATGAACGCACCGCACCGAGCAAGCCTCGCCCCCGTCCTCCGCGGCAGGAAGCGCCGCACGGCCGCCCCGGCCGGCGCCGTCGAAGTCCAGGACACGCCACCGGACGGGCGGATCGCCCGCGGCCTCGACACCCGCGCGCGGCTGCGCCTTGCCGCGCTCAGGCTGTTCGCCGAGAAAGGATACGCGCAAACCTCCACCCGCGAAATCTGCAACGAGGCGCTGGCGAACGCGGCCGCGATCCACTATTACTTCACCGACAAGGCTGGACTGTACCGGGACGTCTGCGTGGCGCCCATCCTGCAGCTGCTCGAGGCCGCTGTCGAGGTGGCCCGCAGGGATGCACCCTTCGCCGCCGTCATGCGCATGAGCTACCAGACCTTCCTCGCCCCGTTGCGGCAGCAGGATGACAGGACAATGCAGATCCTGAAGCTGCATTTCCGCGAGCATGCCGACCCGACCGGCCTCGTCGGCGACGAAGTGGCGAGGCTGGTGCAGGCGCATCTCGACGCCATCGTGGCCATGCTCTGCCGGGAGACCGGCGCGACGCGGGCGGACGACGATTTGCGGCGGCTTGCCGCGAGCCTGGTCGCCCTGGCCGCGGACTTCCTGGTCAACGCGGACCGGAAGCGCCGGATCATGCCGCGGCTCTACGACGGCGCCGAGGCGATCGACCGGATGACCGACCGGCTCACCGGCTACGCGGTGGCGATGCTGGAGTACGAGCGCGGGCGCAGGGCGCCTGCCGATGCCGGGCACCGGCAGCCCGGCGCGTTCGCTGGGCAGGGAGCGGACCAGTGAAGCGGGTGGCCGGCAGGATGCTCAACGCACTGGTGCTGGTGGCCATCCTCGCCGTGGCGGGCTGGTGGTTCCACGTGCGCGAGCCCGAGCCGCGCGACGACACGATCTCTGCGCCGGCGGCCCAGTCGGTGGCGCAGCGTCCGGTCATGACCGTGACCACCGCCACGCCCAGGGTGCTCGACTGGAAGACCCGGCTGGAGGCCGACGGCAGCGTCGCGGCCTGGCAGGAGGTCTCGATCAGCCCGGAAGTCGGCGGCTTTCGCATCGCCGAGGTGCTGGTGAACGTGGGCGACCGCGTCCGCGCGGGCCAGCCGCTCGCGACGTTGACGCCGGCCTCGGTCGCGAACGACGTCGCGCAGCAGACCGCCGCGCTCGCCGAGGCGCGGGCCGCGCTCGCCGAGGCGGCCGCCAACGCGGATCGTGCCCGCAGGCTGCGGGATTCCGGCGCGCTGAGCGCGCAACAGGTGACCCAGTATCTCACCGCCGAGCAGACCGCGCGGGCCAGGGTCGGTGCCGCGGAAGCCCGGCTCGAGGCCGAGAAGCTGCGCATGACGCAGACGCGGGTGCTGGCTCCGGACGATGGCGTCATCTCGCAGCGCTCGGGTGTGCCGGGCGCCGTGGCGGCGGCGGGTACCGAGCTGTTCAGGCTCATCCGGCAAGGGCGCCTCGAGTGGCGCGCCGAGGTGCCGGGCGCGCGCCTGCACCTCGTCCGCCCGGGGCAACCGGTCACGCTCGCGATGCCGGACGGCTCGAGCGTCACCGGCACGGTGCGCATCGTCGCGCCGACGGTCGATCCGCGCACCCGGCTCGGCCTCGTCTACGTGGATGTCGGCGAGCTCGGTCCGACGCTGCGCGCGGGCCTCTTCGCCCGTGGAAGCTTCGAGCTCGGCGCCGCGCCAGCGCTCACGGTGCCGGCCGCGAGCGTGCTGCTGCGCGACGGCTTCTCGTATGTGTTCAAGCTGGGCAGCGACGGCCGGGTGCGGCTTTCCAAGGTGAAGACCGGACGGCGCGAGGGTGATCGCGTGGAGATCACCGAGGGGCTTGCCGCCGGAGACACCGTCGTCGATTCCGGCGTCGGCTTCCTGGTCGACGGCGACCTGGTCGCGGTGTCGCCCAGCATCCGATGAAGCGGCGACGATGAACCTGTCCACCTGGTCCATCCGGAACCCGATCCCGTCGCTGCTGCTCTTCATCCTGCTGACGCTGCTCGGCCTGATGAGCTTTCGGGCGATGAAGATCCAGAATTTCCCGGACATCGACCTGCCGACGGTCATCGTCACCGCGTCGCTGCCGGGCGCGGCGCCGGCGCAGCTCGAGACCGAGGTCGCCCGCAGGATCGAGAACTCGATCGCGACCATCCCCGGGATCAAGCACATCTACGGCAAGATCCAGGACGGCTCGGTCGCGGTCACGGCGGAGTTCCGCCTGGAGAAGGATGTCGCCGAGGCGGTGGACGACGTCCGCGACGCGGTGAGTCGGATCCGGGCCGACCTGCCGCAGGCGCTGCGCGATCCGATCGTGAGCAAGCTGGAGATCTCCGGCACGCCGGTGCTCACCTACTCGATCGCGACCACGCGCATGGACGAGGAGGCGCTCTCCTGGTTCGTGGACAACGAGGTGACGCGCGCGCTGCTGACGGTGCCCGGCGTCGGCAAGGTCGCGCGCGTCGGCGGCGTCACCCGCGAGGTCCGGGTGGAGCTGGATCCGGCGCTGATGCAGGCGCTCGACGTCACCGCGGCCGAGATCTCGCGGCGCGTGCGCCAGGTGCAGCAGGAATCGTCCGGCGGCCGCGCCGGCATCGGCGGCCGCGAGCAGGCCATCCGCACCATCGGCACGGTGGCATCGGCCGACGAGCTCGCCCGGCTCGACATCCCGCTCGTGGACGGCCGCCATGTGCGCCTCGACGAGGTCGCGACGGTGACCGACACGATTGCCGAGCGGCGCAGCGCTGCGCTGCTCGACGGCGAGCCGGTGGTGGGCTTCGAGATCAGCCGCAGCCGCGGCGCGAGCGAGGTGTCGGTCGCCGAGGGCGTGCGCGCGCGCCTGCGGGCGCTGAAGGCGGAGCATCCGGACATCGAGATCACCGAGGCGTTCAACTTCGTCGAGCCGGTGGAGAGCAGCTACGTCGGCTCGCTCAACCTGCTCTTCGAGGGGGCGGTGCTCGCGGTCATCGTCGTGTTCCTCTTCCTGCGCGACTGGCGGGCCACCTTCGTCGCCGCCACCGCGCTGCCGCTGTCGATCATTCCGACCTTCGCGGCGATGTACTTCATGGGATTCACCATCAACGTGGTGACGCTGCTCGCGATGTCGCTGGTGGTCGGCATCCTGGTGGACGATGCCATCGTCGAGATCGAGAACATCGTGCGTCATCTCGGGATGGGCAAGTCGCCGAGGGAGGCCGCGATGGAGGCGGTCGAGGAGATCGGGCTCGCGGTGGTGGCGACCACCGCGACGCTGGTCGCCGTGTTCCTGCCCACCGCCTTCATGACCGGCGTGGCCGGCATGTTCTTCAAGCAGTTCGGCTGGACCGCGGCGATCGCGGTGTTCGCCTCGCTGCTGGTCGCGCGGCTGCTCACGCCGATGATGGCGGCCTACCTGCTCAAGCCCGAGACCGAGGCGCCGCGGGACAGCTGGCTGATGACCCGCTATCTCCGCTGGGTCGGCTGGTGCCTGCGGCATCGCTTTGCGACCGCGCTCGCCGCCGGCGCCTTCTTCGTCGCATCGCTCATGCTGATCCCGATGCTGCCCACCGGGTTCATCCCGCCGGACGACCTTGCGCAAACCCAGGTGACGGTGGAGCTGCCGCCCGGCAGTACCTTCGCGCAGACCTACGCGGTGGCCGAGCGGGTGCGCCTGAAGCTGATGGAGGATCCGGACGTGCGGCGGATCTACACCGCGATCGGCGGCGGTGCCACCGGCAGTGACCCGTTCGCGATCGGCGGCGCGCCGGAGGCGCGCAAGGCGACCCTGCTGCTGAACCTGTCGCCGCGCAAGGGCCGCACCAGCACGAAGCAGCAGATCGAGGCGCGCCTGCGCAACGCGATCGTGGCGGTTCCCGGCATCCGCGGCACCGTGGGATTCGGCGGCGCCGGCGAGAAGCTGATCGTCGCGCTCACCGGCGACGACGGCCAGGTGCTCGCCGAGACCAGCCGGGCGGTAGTGCGCGAGATCCGCGGCATCGAGGGCCTGGGCAATGTCACCTCGAGCGCGGCGCTCACCCGGCCGGAGCTGCTGGTGCGGCCGGACGTCGCCCGCGCAGCCGATCTCGGCGTCACCTCCGAGGCGATCGCCGAGACCCTGCGGGTGGCCACCGCCGGCGACTACGAGCAGAGCCTCGCGAAGCTCAACCTCTCGCAGCGCCAGGTGCCGATCGTGGTGCGCCTGCCGGAGGCCGCCCGCGACGACCTGTCCCTGCTGGAGCGATTGAAGGTGCCCGGCAGCGCCGGCAACGTGCCGCTTGCCAATGTCGCGAGCCTCGAGGTCGGCGCCGGACCGGCCCAGATCGACCGCTATGACCGCAGCCGCAACGTGCTGCTCGAGATCGAGCTGAACGGCCAGGCGCTCGGTGACGTGCTGGCCAAGGTGGACCGGCTGCCCACGCTGGTCGACCTGCCGCCCTCGGTGAAGCGGGCGGAGCTCGGCGACGTCGAAGGCATGCGGGAGCTTTTCGAGAGCTTCGGTCCCGCGATGCTGATCGGCGTCGCCTGCATCTACACCGTGCTGGTGCTGCTGTTCAAGGACTTCATGCAGCCGGTGACCATCCTCGCGGCCCTGCCGCTGTCGATCGGCGGTGCGTTCGTGGCGCTGCTGCTGACCGGCAAGGGCTTCTCCATGCCTTCCCTGATCGGGCTGATCATGCTGATGGGCGTGGCCACCAAGAACTCGATCCTGCTGGTGGAGTATGCGATCGTCGCCCGCCGCGACCTCGGCATGGACCGCACCGCGGCGCTGCTCGACGCCTGCCACAAGCGGGCCCGCCCGATCATCATGACGACCATCGCCATGGGCGCGGGCATGCTGCCGATCGCGCTCGGGCTCGGCGTGGACCCCAGCTTCCGATCGCCGATGGCGGTGGCTGTGATCGGCGGGCTGGTCACCTCCACCTTCCTCAGCCTGCTGATCATCCCGGTGGTCTTCACCTTCATCGACGACCTGATCCTGCTCGCGCGGCGCCTGCTCCACCGGGGCGGACAGACGTCCGGTTCGCATGGCATGATTCCGCATTGACCCTCTTCCGTGGCGCGGACCGGAGGCACATGGAAACACCCAGGATCATCCGGGACGCGTCGGTCATCGTCACCGGCGCGGCCTCCGGCATCGGCAAGGGCTGCGTGGACCGCCTGCTGCGCACCGGTTGGCGGGTGGTCGCGGCGGACCGCGACGAGGAGGCGCTCGCCCGCACCTACGCGGGTCTCGACGACGCCGAGCTGATGACCGCGGTGGTCGATGTCGCCGACGAGGCGGCGGTCGAGGCGGTCATGTCGCGCATCGAATCCGCCTTCGCTCCGCTAGCCGGCGTGGTGAACTGTGCCGGCATCGCCCGCGACATCGATTTCCTCGACCACACCGCGCAGGTCTTCCGCGACATCCTCGAGATCAACGTGATCGGCACGTTCCTCGTGTCGCAGGCGGCGGTGCGCCGCATGCGCATGCGCCGGCTCGGCTCCATCGTCAACATCACGTCGGTGTCGGGCCTGGTCGGCAACGTCGGCCGCGCCGCCTACGGCGCCTCCAAGGGCGCGGTCGTGACGCTCACCAAGGTGATGGCGGTGGAGCTGGCCGAAGCCGGGATCCGGGTCAACGCGGTGGCGCCCGGTCCGGTGGAGACGCCGCTCGCGGCGCGCTTCCACACGCCGGAGATGCGGGCCCAGTGGACCAGCCACGTGCCGATGGCCCGCTATGGGACGCCGGACGAAGTGGCCGGTGTCGTCGCGTTCCTGCTCGATCCGGAGCATTCCAGCTACGTGACCGGCGAGATCGTCGCGGTGGACGGCGGCTTTCTTGCCGGCGGCATCATTCGCCGCGAGGAATAGGCGGAGCCGCTTCGCGGGCGCGATACCACGGCCCGGAGGCCAACGGCCGCCGACGGCCGCCTACGGCTGGAGCACCACCCGTCCGAAGACCTTGCCCGCCTTGAGCTGCCGGAGCGCGTCGTCCGCCTCGTCGAGCGGCCGGCGGGTGACCTGCACCGGCTTGAGCCGCCCGTCGCGCGCCAGGTCCACCAGCTCGCGCAGCTCGGCGAGGTTGCCGACGTAGCTGCCGCGGATCGCCAGCGGCCGCAGCGGGAAGAACGGAATCGGAACCGAAAGCTCGCCGCCGTAGAGGCCCACGATCACGATCTCGGTGCCGCGGGTGGCGCTGGCGATCGCGAGATCGACGGTGGCGCGGGCCCCGACCAGGTCCAGCACCATGCGGGCGCCGCCGCCGGTCGCGGCGAGGAGCCGCGCGGCCGCGTCCGGAGCGCTGCCGTCGACCACGGAGAGCGCGCCGGCCTCGAGCGCCCTGGCTCGCTTGGCCGCGTCGATGTCCACCACGATCGCGCCCTTGCCGCCCATCGCGCGCAGCACCGACAGCGCCATGTGGCCGAGGCCGCCCGCGCCCATCACGACGACCGGTTCGTCCGCGATCGCCGCGCCGAACTTGCGCAGCGCGCTGTAGGTGGTCACGCCCGAGCAGGCGAGCGGTGCGGCCTCGGCCGGGTCCAGGCCCTCGATGGCAATGCAGTACCGGGCCTGCGGCACGGTCACGTATTCCGCATAGCCGCCCGCCCGGTAGACGCCGAGGGACCCGGGCTTCAGGCACAGGTTCTCCTGGCCGCGCCGGCAGGTGGCGCACTCGCCGCAGCCGAGCCAGGGATAGACCAGCACCTTGTCGCCGATTGCGACTCCTTCGGCAGCCGGGCCGAGCGCCGCCACCTCGCCGGCGATCTCGTGACCCATCACCAGCGGCAGGGAGACACCGCGATCCTGCAGCACCAGCTTGCGGCCGCCGCCCAGGTCGTACTCGCCTTCCCAGATGTGGATGTCGCTGTGACAGACGCCGGCGCCGAGGATCCGCACCAGCACCTCGCCGTCGCGCGGATCCCGCACTTCCTCGTCCCGCCGCACCAGCGGCTGGTGATGCGCGGTGAGGCAGTAGCAGCGTTGTCTCATGCGGCCAGCCTCCCGGGTATGCGGCTCAGATGACGCCTTGCGCCAGCATCGCGTCGGCCACCTTGACGAACCCGGCCACGTTCGCGCCATCCACGTAGCTGATGCTGCCGTCCTTGCGGCGACCGTACTGCATGCAGGCCTGGTGGATGCTGCGCATGATGGTGAGCAGCCTTGCGTCCACTTCCTCGCGCGGCCAGGTGAGCCGCATCGCGTTCTGGCTCATCTCGAGTCCCGAGGTGGCGACGCCGCCGGCATTGCTCGCCTTGCCCGGCGCGAAGAGCACGCCGGCCTCCTCGAAGACGTGGATCGCGTCGTTGGTGGACGGCATGTTGGCGCCTTCGGCGACGCAGACGACGCCGTTGTCCACCAGCATCCGGGCATCCTCCGCAGTGAGCTCGTTCTGGGTGGCGCAAGGAAGCGCCACATCCACGGGAATGTGCCAGGGCGTCTTGCCGGGGAGGAACTCGGCCTTGATGCGCCGCGCGCACTCGTCGACCCGGCCGTAGTGGCGGTTCTTCACCTCCATCAGCTCGGCGAGCTTGGCGGGCGTGAAGCCCGTCTCGTCGACCACCGTGCCGCTCGAGTCCGAGACGCTGACCACCGTCGCGCCGAGCGCCATCGCCTTCTCCACCGCATACTGCGCGACATTGCCGGAGCCGGAGACGCTCACCCGCAGCCCCTGCAGTGACCGTCCGGTCTGGATCAGCATCTCCTCGGCGAAGTAGACGGTACCGTAGCCGGTTGCCTCCGGCCGGATCAGCGAGCCGCCGTAGGACAGCCCCTTGCCGGTGAAGACGCAGTCCGAGCGGTTGGCGAGCTTCTTCACCATGCCGGTCATGAAGCCGATCTCGCGCGCGCCCACGCCGATGTCGCCGGCGGGGACATCCGTCTCGGAGCCGACGTGATGGAACAGACCCGACGCGAATGCCTGGCAGAACCGCATCACCTCGCCGGGGCTGCGGCCCTTCGGGTCGAAGTCCGATCCGCCCTTGCCGCCGCCCATCGGCAAGGTGGTGAGGGCATTCTTGAAGGTCTGCTCGAACGCGAGGAACTTCAGGATCGAAAGGTTCACCGACGGATGGAAGCGCAGGCCGCCCTTGTAGGGGCCGATCGCCGAGTTGTGCTGGATCCGATAGCCGCGGTTGACCCGGACGTCGCCGTGGTCGTCCACCCAGGGCACGCGGAAGATGATGACGCGCTCCGGCTCCACCAGCCGGTCCAGCAGTCCGTGCTCGGCATATTGGGGATGCTGGGCGATCCAGCCCCACAGGCTTTCCATCACCTCGGTGACGGCCTGCAGGTACTCCGGCTGACCGGGGTTGCGGTCGGCCACATGGCCCAGGAAGGATTCCAGCGACTGATACTTCATCGAAAGGGGACCCCGTGTCGGTGCGACATTGCTGCCAAGGGGTCGATTCTGCAACAAAAGCGCAGCGGGTTCGGGGCCCGCCGCGACTTACTGCGCGGTGATCCGCCGCTCCTTGATCACCTTGCTCCAGTTCGCCGACTCCTCGGCGATGAAGCGGCGCAACGCCTCCCGACTGTCGGGGGCCGGGGTCAGGCCGTGGGAGAGGAGTTGCTCGCGCACCTCGGGCGCCTGCAGCGCCTTGACCAGCGCCCGGTTCCAGGCTTCCAGGATCGGCTCCGGCGTCTTGCCGGGTGCGACGAAGGCGTACCAGTTGGTCGCGCTGAAGCCCGGATAGCCGGACTCAGCGATCGTCGGGATGTCCGCCATGAACGATGGTCGCTCGAGCCCCGTGGTGGCGAGTGGCACCAGCTTGCCGGCCTCGATGTGCGGGCCGGCAGTGGAGGGCGTGGAGAAGTAGGCCGAGACCCGGCCCGCGATCAGGTCGATGACCGCCTGGCTGCCGCCCTTGTAGGGCACGTGGACGATCTCGACGCCCGCGCGCTGGTTGAACATCTCGCCGGCCAGGTGCGACGCGGAGCCGGCGCCGGTGGATGCGTAGGTGAGCTGGCCCGGCTTCTGGCGGGCGAGCGCGACGTACTCGGCGAGCGTCTTTACCCCGAGGCTCGCGGGCACCACCAGCACGTTGGGAAAGTTCACCCCCATGGTGATCGGCGCCAGGTCCCGCACCGGATCGTACGGCAGCTGCATCAGGTGAGGCGCGATCGCGAGCGGGCCGATCGATCCGAGCAGGATGGTGGAACCGTCCGGCGCCGCGTCCGCAACCATCTTGTGGACGATGTTGCCGCCGGCGCCGGGGCGGTTCTGCACGGCGACCGGGCGCCCGATGTCCTCGCCGACGCGTCTTGCGATGAGACGCGCCGCGGTATCGGCGCCCCGCCGGCGGCAAAGCCCACCAGCAGCTCGATGTTGCCCTTCGGCGGAAATGCTTGTGCTGCCGCGCGGCTCGACGGCAGCGTGGTGCCGGCGGCAAGCGCCGCCAGCATGGCGAGATGGGCTCGGCGGTTCATGTGTCTTCCCCGGGTGTCCACGGGTGCCGGCACGTGGCGGCGGCGCGACCGGCGTGGCGCTAGCGTACCGGAAACATCCATGGCGGGCCAGCGAGCAGCGGAGTGGGCAGCGGCGGAGGGCTACTTCAGCGCCTGCGGCAGCCAGAGCGACAGCGCGGGCACGTTGGTGATCACCAGCAGCGCCACCAGCAGCGCCGTGACATAGGGCCAGACCTCGCGGACCACCAGGCCGAGCCGCACCTTGCCCACCGAGCTCGCCACGAAGAGCAGCACGCCTACCGGCGGCGTGAGCTGCCCGATGGTGAGGTTGACCAGCAGGATGATGCCGAAGTGGGTGAGGTCGATGCCGTACTGGTTCAGCACCGGGATCAATATCGGCACCAGGATGATCATGATCGCCAGCGTCTCCATGAAGCAGCCCAGCAACAGGAGCACCAGATTGAGCAGCAGCAGCACCATCAGCGGGCTCTGCGTCGCGCCGGTCAGCGCATCCGAGATGAGCTGTGGCGCCTCCTCGATGCCGAGGATCCAGCTGAAGGGCGACGCTGCCGCCACGATCAGGAGGATCACCGCCGTCTCCTTCGCCGTGGTGAGCAGGATGCCGGGCAGCTGGGACCAGCGCAGGGTACGGTAGACGAACAGACCGACCAGCAGGGAGTAGGCTGCCGCGACGCCGGCGATCTCGGTGGCGGTGAAGACGCCCATGCGGAAGCCGACCAGGATCAGCACCGGCATCATCAGCGCCCACGCGGCACCGCGAAACGCCTGCCACAACCGTCCCCAGGCGAACGCCTGGTCCTTCGGAAAGTTGCGGCGGCCGGCGATCCAGGCGGTCAACAGCAGCATGGCGAGCGCCATCGCGAGGCCCGGCAGGATGCCGGCCCAGAACAGGTCGCCCAGCGAGATGTTGGCCTGCCAGGCATAGATCACCATCAGGATGGACGGCGGAATGATCGGCCCGAGGGTGGCGCAGGACGCACAGAGCGCCGCGGCGAAACCGGGGCTGTAGCCGGCGCGGGAGAGCTGCGGCACGAAGACCCGCGAGGTGGCGGCGCAGTCGGCAACCGAGGAGCCGGAGATGCCGGACAGAAACACGTTCCCGACGATGGCGGTGTGTGCCATGCCGCCGCGGATATGCCCGACGAATGCACGGGTGAAGGCGAACAGGCGCTCGCTGATGCCGGAGTCGTTCATCAGCGAGCCCGCCAGCGTGAAGAGCGGGATGGCGAGCAGCGGAAAGGACTGCACGCCGGTCACCACCCGCTGCGCGACGACCGACAGCGGGATGCCTTCGGTCAGGATCACCAGCAGGGAGGCGCCCAGCATGGCAAGCGCGATCGGCAACCCGACCACGAGCAGGATCGCGAAGGTCACGAGCAGCAGGATCATCGGGCGTCGGCTTCGCTCGCCACCAGCGTCTCGGTCTCCCCGCGGAACACCGGCGCCGCGCCATGGTCCATCCAGTCCCTCAGGACGTGCACCAGCATCAGAAGCAGGCCGGCGGGCATCGCGGCGGCGAACCAGCCCTTGGAGATGCCGAGCATCGGCGATTCCACCACCAGCTCCTGCAGAACGTACTCATGGCAGGCCCACAGCATGGTCCCGATGATCGCGATGCCGACCATCACGGTGAGGAGGTTGAGCCACTGCATCCTCGGATGCGCGAGGATGCCTCCCATGACGTCGATGCGGATGTGCATGTGCGAGCGCAGGGCGGCCGCGGCCCCCACGAAGGCCATCCAGGTGAAAAGCCCCACCACGAACTCCTCGCCCCAGGTGATCGGGCTGTTGAACCCGTAGCGCAGT
The DNA here is from genome assembly GCA_023389175.1 of Pseudomonadota bacterium. Classification (GTDB taxonomy): domain Bacteria; phylum Pseudomonadota; class Gammaproteobacteria; order Burkholderiales; family Burkholderiaceae_E; genus Lautropia. The sequence continues at coordinate 22,145 of JAEWEW010000045.1, forward strand.
ATCACCGCGAGCAGGACGAGCGTCGCGATGATGCCGTGGGCCGCAATGATGAAGAGGTCCTCGACCCGCGCGAGCGCGTTGTCGAGGCGGCGCAGGGCCGCCTTCGGTCCGCCCACCGCCAGGCTACTTGCCGCCCGCCGTGGCGTCGACGGCGGCGCGGACGCGCTTCAGGTTCTCGGCGCCCCAGCGGGCCTCCAGGTTCTTCATCGCAGGCGCCATCTTGGCGGCGAAGGCGGCGCGATCCGGCTGGTCCGCGATGGCGGTCCTGCCGCTCTTGCGGATCTCCTCCAGCATGCTGGTCTCGCGCTCCTGCTGCAGCTTCGAATTCTTCGCCGACGCGGCAGCGGCCTCCTCCATCAGCACCTTCTGGAACTCCGGCGAGAGCTTCTCGAACGAGCGCCGGTTGATGATCATCGTGTTGTTCTGGAGCATGTGCCGTGTCATCGAGAGGTGCGCCTGCACCTCGTAGAACTTGCGGGAATAGATGGTCGGGATGGGATTCTCCTGGCCATCGACCGTCTTCTGCTGGAGCGCGGTGTAGACCTCGCCGAACGGGATCGGCGTCGGGGCGCCGCCCATCGCCCGGATCATCTCCACCCAAACCGGCGATTCCGGCACGCGAATCTTCAGGCCCTCCAGGTCCTCGGGCTTGGTGACGGCGCGCGGGCCGGTGGTCAGGTTGCGCCAGCCCCAGTACCAGATCTTCGAGAGCATCAGGATGTTGTGCTTGTCCCGCAGCTCGTCGAACTGCGGCTGGAAAGCGGGGCTGCGGATCACCTTCTCGGCCTGCGCCCAGTCGGTCCAGAGGAACGGGGCGCTCGCGATCTCCAGGGCCGGCACCAGGCTCGACAGCGACGGCATCGAAGGCGCGGAGATGTCCAGCGCCCCGGACTTCACCTGCTGGATCAGGTCGTTCTCCTTGCCGAGCTGCTCGGCCGGGAAAATCCGGATCCTGACCTCGCCGTTCGTTCGCTTGCCGACGTTGTCGGCGAATTCCTGGAACAGGTCGGTCGCGATCTCGCCGTTGTTGTTGGCATGGCCGAAGCGCAGCGTGGTCGCAGCCGACGCACCGGTCGGCAGGGCGACGATCGCGCCGAAGGCGCAGGCCGAGATCGCGGCGGCGAGGAAGCGGCGGGGCTTCGAATGGACGGGGCTCATGAGGTCTCCTTTCCTGGGGCGGTGGGTTGACGGGGATGCTGTTCGTTCGGTGGCGAAGGGAATCGTCGGAGGGCGGTGGGCGCGTTCAGCCGACGGTGCGGCTGCCGTCGCGATCGAAGACATGCAGCGCCGTGCGGTTGGCCGCGATCCAGTCCCAGTCGTAGTCGACGCCCAGGCCGTCTCCGGTGGGCACCGGTACCGTGCCGTGCGCATCGATGCAGTCGAGCTGGTCGGTGTAGCCGCAGCGATAGACCGGCGGAATGGCATTCGGACAGTCCGGCCCCACCAGCGCCACCTCATAGTAGTTGCTGTTGCGCAGGGCAGCCATCAGGTGGCGGTGAGCCGGTCCGCAGGCGTGGATCTCGCAGTCCAGGCCGAGCGCTTCGGCAAGATGCGCGATTTTCAGCGCGCCGGTGATCCCCATGTCGTATTCCGGGTCGACGCGCAGCATGTCGGTGCCCCCGGCCAGCACGAAATCCGCCTTGGGCTCGACGCCGCGGACGTGCTCCGTCTGCAGGATCGGCGTGCGGATCATGCCGCGCAGGCGGCGATGGGCGAAGGCGGACATCCCGCCGTCCCGGAACGGATCCTCGTACCAGAAGTAGCCGGCCTCGTCGCAGGCGCGGCCGACGTAGAGGGCGTCGGCGAAGGTGCGCAGTTCGCACGCCGGATCCAGCATCAGCGTCATCCGGTCGCCCACGGCACGCGCGACGTGCAATACGTTCGCCGCTTCCTCGCGGGCGTCGCCGTCGTTCCAGCCGTGGATCTTGAATGCGCGGTAGCCCATGGCGTGGCAGGCCGCCGCGAAATCTGCGTACGCTTCCTTCGATGACAGGCCGCCTGCGCGGTCGCCGTGATAGGTGCTGGCGTACGCCGGCAGGCGCTTGCGATAGCCGCCGAGCAGCGCCGAGATCGGCGCGCGATAGTGACGCCCCGCCCAGTCCCACAGGGCGATGTCGATCGCGCCGTGCCCCATGTGGTCGAACTGCCGGATCTCGCGCTTGAGGTCCTCGTAGATGCCGATGCGCTCGCGGGCGTCCTTGCCCACGAGGCGCGGCGCGAGCACCAGGGTCTGACCGAGCGAGGAACGGTTGGCCACCCACAGCGCGACGTAGTCGCCCCGGCCGCCGTCCTCGGTGTGGATCGAGACGGCGTACTTTCCGAGCCGGGTGGTGGCTCCCTTGCGGAAGGTCACCGACTGCGACAGCCCGTCGCGGACCAGGTTCCTCGCATCGAACGCGAACTCGTGCACTTCCACGCGGACGATGGTGCTCACGACGTCTCCTTCCGAACTCCCTCGGCACAGCCGGACCGGCCGAAGTGTACTGCAGGACCGCGTCGGGGCGCCGCCGCGCGGATCCCGCGCGGGCCGGTCTGCTCAGGCGTGCGTCAGCAGCAGCACCAGCGGCACGGTCACGGCGGAGGCGAGGTTCGAGAGGATCAGCCCGGTGCCGACCGGGCCCTGCAGCGAGCGGAACGCGCGGGCCATCAGGTAGGCATTGACGCCGGTCGCGACCGACGTGAGCAGCACCACGACCTGGGTCTCCAGCGCGCCGAGCCCCACCGCCCGGGCGATCAGCCAGGCGACCACGGGCAGCGCGACCAGCTTCAGCGCCGTCATCGCCACCGCCTCGCCGATGCCTTCGCGGATGCGATAGACCGCGAGCCCGAAGCCTACCGACACCAGGGCAAGCGGCACCGCCGACTGCCCGAGCAGGTTCAAGGTGCTGCGCACGGCCGTCGGCATCGCCAAGCCGGTAGCGCTCCAGGCGGCGCCGAGGAGGATGGATGCCACCACCGGATTGGCGAGCACGCTGCGCAGCGTGCGCAGCATCGCGCGCGGACTCGGGCTGCCGCCGCGCGCCCATTCCACCGAGGTGGTGGCCACCGTCCAGAGGACGATCGAGTTGGTCACGAGGATCAACGCGAGCGACGGCACCGCTTCCTCGCCGAGTGCCGCGCGGGCGATCGGCAGGCCGATCATCACCGTGTTGCCATAGATCGTGCC
>JAEWEW010000065.1 GCA_023389175.1 Pseudomonadota bacterium
GGTGGGCGACGTACTGCTCGCGGCTGATCGACAGCGCCCCGAAGTCGCCCGGAAAGTCGCGCTGGAGCGCCTGCAGCGTCAGCCAGGTCCCGTTGACCATCTCGTTGCCCGGCAGCCAGCCCTCGAACTGGGTGGAGATCCCGAGGTAGTTCATGCCGGACTGACGCAGCCCGCCGTCCTGCCCGCCGGCGTGCAGCGTGCGGCCGAATGATTTCGGCGAGACGCCGACGATGACGAGCCGCTCGGGTGAGTACGCCCAACGCTCCGCACGCCAGAGCAGTGCGACGATCGCGTAGAAGTCGGGGAACGGCGGCTTGAACGGTCCGCCCGGCATGCTCTCCGCCGCGGCGCGTGAGATCACCGTGGTCTGCAGGTTCAGGCAGAAGCGGTAGTCGAAGCGAAAGACGTCGCGCGCCAGTTCGCGCCGCGTCGAGGCGGGGATCAGCCCGCGCTCGGGCAGCGCGGGATCGGGCGGGAACAGCGGGTCCGCGTAGGCGCTCCCGGTCGCACCGGGGAGGGCTCCCGGGAACGCGTAGCCGAAGGCCTCGTAGCTGAGGGCCTCAGGATCGCCGTGCTCGTCCAGCAGTTCGAGGATGCGGCGGATCGCACCCGGTCGCAGGTAGTCGTCGTCGCCGAGCAGGAGCAGGTAGTCGCCGCTTGACGCCTCGTATGCGAGCTGCCAGTTGTCCGTGACGTTCACCGGATCTTCGATCCGCGAGAGCTTCAGCCGAGGGTCATGCGCGAACTGCGCGAGCACCCGCTGCGTCTCCTCATCGCTCGCGTTGTCGGAGACCACCAGCTCGAAATCGTCGTCCTCTTGGTCGAGCACGGAGCGCATGCAACCGTCGAGCAGGCGCCCGCCGTTGCGGGTGGGGAGCAGGATGGACAGCTTCATGGCTTACGCAGGACGGCGGTGTAGGTAGCGCCGCGCAGGTCGGAGAGTTCGATCGGACTCATCAGGAGAAAGCCGCCAAGGCCAAAGGCGGTGGCAACGGCGGTCCGTGCCCTTGAGGCACCGGGACGCATGAGCAGGTACTGCCAGCCGAAGCGGTTCCAGTATAGGCCGCCGCGGTCCCGCGCAGTCAGCCTCGCGCACTCCAGCCCGAGCGCTGCAGCGCGCTCCAGCAGCGTCTTCGCGGGAATCAGGAACAGGTGCCGCGGCGCATAGACGTGCGGCCACCGGCCGCCGAGCGCGCGCAGCTGGAACGAGTCCGGATTCGGCATCGCGATCACCAACGTGCCCCCGGGCTCGAGGTTGCGCGCAACGGCCTCGAGGCAGGACCACGGGTCCGGAAGGTGCTCCATCACATGCCAGAGGGCGATCGCTCGGCTCGGCGGTAGCGCGTCCAGCGCGGTGTGTGGAGCGTCGCTGCGTACGACCTCGACACCGGCGACGGTCCGCACGTGCTCGGCGGCGCGCTCGTCCATCTCAATCGCGGTGACGTCATAGCCCGCGCGGCGGGCGGCATACGAGAAGCCGCCGGCGCCCGGCCCGATTTCGACGAGCCGGCCGCTCCCGCGCGCGCCGATGAGGGCGAGCTTGTGGCGCTCAGCCGCGCGCAGGCGTTCGAGCTGCTCCGCGTCGGGCAACACGTAGTACTCGCTCGGGTAATAGCGCCCCAGATCCTCGGGGACGTTGTCGAGGAACAGCGACGCACAGGCGGTGCAGCGGCCGTAGCGGAACACGACGTCGCTCAAGCCGCGATTGCGGTCACGAACGGCGAAGCGCGGGACGGCGAGGCCGCCGCACAACGGGCAGGGTCTCATGGGTGTCTCCGGGTCCGGGAGCGCACGGCGATCGCCAGTTCCGGCGGGAATTGGCGCAGCGCAGCGAGCGCCAGCGCATAGACGGCGGTCGCGGCGGTGGCGGCGATCATCGGGTGGGCGACCGAAAGCACGAGTACCCCCACACCGGCGGCCGGAGCGACCGCCAGCCCCACGGCGCCGACACCCCTGAGCGTCAGGTCGACCCGTCCGCGGGCGAACGCGAGCAGCGCCACTGCCAAACCGGCCTCGGCGATGACGGTGGCGATCGCGGCGCCGTGCGCGCCGTGAGCGGGGGCGAGCGCGAGCGTCAGGACGACGCCGAGCGCGAGCGGTGCGAGGTTGCCGACGAGGATCGCCTTATGCCGGTGCAGAGCGAGCAGCAGGTAACCACAGGGCACCGCCACGAAGGTGCAAGCCAGCGCCAGCGCCTGGATCCGCAGGGTTCCGACCGACGGTCCGTAGCCGTCGCCGGCGAGGACGTCGATCACAAAGGGCGCCGCGAGCGCGAGCACGAGCGCCACCCAGACGCCGGCCATGAACATCATGTCCAGGGTTCGCTGGGAGGCGTACCGCAGGCGGACGGCATCGTCGCGAGCGGCACGCGAGAGGATTGGGAAGGCGGCGCCGGCCAGCAGCGTCGGCACGCCGACGAGCACCTCGATCACTCGGTAGGAGACCGCGAAGTAGCCAGTCTGATCGTCTCCCGCGACCAGCGACATCAACACGATCGTGATGCGGAAGTAGATCGCGCTGATGGCG
>JAEWEW010000175.1 GCA_023389175.1 Pseudomonadota bacterium
ACCGCCTGCCACAACCTGCTCGCGATGGAGCATGCCGGCCTGTCCGGGGCAAGGCTCTACGTCGGCTCCTGGAGCGAATGGGTGGCCGATCCGGGACGGCCGGTCGCGCGGGACGCGGCCTGAGGCCGGGCCCCCGATCGATCACGCGCGTGCGACGCGCCGGATCAGCAGGGCGAGCAGCACGTTGGCTGCCGCCATCACGCCGGTCACCATCCAGGTGACCGACCAGGAGCCGGCGGCCGAGACGAAGATCGCGATGAGCGGCGGCGTGACGAACTGGCCCAGGGCAGAGCCCTGCTGCATCAGCCCGGCCGTCGTCGAGACGGTGGAGGCATTCGGCGCGAACGCCGGCGTGCTCGCGAACAGCGTCCCCGGGATCAGCCCGCCGGCGGCCGAGAAGGCGAGGATCCCGGCGAAGCGCAGTCCGAACGGCATGCCGCTGCCGAACAGCAGCCAGGCACCCGCCAGCATCGTCACGGCAGCCACGGTCAGCAGCACGTGGCGCTGCCAGCCCCGCTGCAGCAGCAGCCCTGCCCCGAAGTTGCCGACGACGTTGACGCCCACGCCGAGCGCGGTGAGCAGGCCCGCGGTGGCCGTCGGCACGCCCTCCTCCGCGTAGAGCGTGGGCAGGAATCCGAACACGCTCATCCACTGTCCGGCGTAGAACCCGAAGGAGACGGCGAGCAGCCATGGCCGCACGCTGGTCACCGTCTGCCGCGCCAGGGCGAGCGCCCGCAGCGGCGGCGCGTCCGGCGCGCCGGCCGGGTCCGGGAGCACGAAGCGCAGCAGAAGTCCGGCGATCGCAATCGACAGCAGCGCGATGAGCACCCAGATCGCCCGCCATCCGACGGTCCCGAGCAGCCAGGGTCCGACGACCAGCATGACCGCCATGCCGAACGGCATGTAGCAGGCCCACAGCCCCATGACCGGACGCAGCCGTCGCGGCGGCACCAGCCGGGCGAGCAGCGCCGGGCCTGGCAGTACGGTGGCGATGAAGCCGATGCTCTCGACTGCGCGGCTCGCGAGCAGCATCGTCGCCGACGTGCTGGCCGCGCCGAGGAGGCTACCCGCGGCCGCGACCAGCAGGCCCAGGACCATGACGCGCCGCTGCCCGAAGCGGTCGGCGAGCATGCCGCCCGCGATGCCGACCAGCATCGCGGCGAGCACGAAGAACGAGATCGCCAGGCTCGCCTGGACCAGCGACATGCCGAAGGCGCCGCTCAATACCGGGAGCGAGATGACGACCTTGCCGACGCTCAAACCGCCGGTCGCGCCGGCGGCGACGATCAGCGCGACTTGCCGCGCCTGCGGGTTGAATGGAGAGAGTCGAGCGCGCCCTTCGGGCGGTCGGGCGGGCGCGCTCACGGGCCTCAGCTTGCCCCGAAGACCCTGCGCAGGATCGCCGATCCGGTGCCGACGGGGTCCTTGCGGATGGCGCGCTCCTGCTCGGCGATCATGAGGTAGAGGCCGTCGAGCGCCCGCGCGGTGACATAGTCCTCGATGCGGGCCTCGTTCTCGTCGACCACGCCGAAGGTGGCCGCCTGGCCGGCCAGCGTGTTGTACTGGCGCGCGAGCCCGGACTGGTCGGTGGCCTGCTTGACGATCGGCAGGAACTGCGCGGACAGCGCCTTCTCCGTACGCTCGCGGAAGAACCGGGTCACCGAGTCCTCCGGGCCGGAGACGATGCCCTTGGCGTCCGCGACGGTCATCGAGCGCACCGCGTCGACCAGCAGCGGCTTCGCTTTCGCCACCGCGTCCTCGGCCGCGCGGTTGATGCTGGTGACCAGGTCGTCGAACTGCTTCTGGCGACCCATCATCCGCATGGTCCGCTCGATGCGCTGCAGCCCTGCCGGCGGCGGGATCCGCACCTTCGGGTTGCCGAGGAAGCCGTCGGTGGTCCCCAGGCTCGCGACCGCCGCCGAGGCACTGCGCTCGAGCGCCGTCTTCACCGCGAGCGCCGCGTCCGCATTGCTGATGGCGGAGAGATCCAGTGCCCGGGCCGCACCACCGGGAACCAGGCAGAGGACCCCGGTCACCGTCGCGATGGCGGCGAGCGTCGCAAGCGCTCTTAGGGCCGGGTTACGGCCGGCCCGCCCGCCGAGGGACCCGACCGAGCCGGGGGCGGCCCGCTGTTCCGTTGCCGGGAAGGAAGCGAAGAGGGTGCTCATCGTCGGAACTCCATGCGACCAGACTGCCGTCGGATTGTCTCATCCCGGGGAAAGCCGGGTCCGCGGCGAGCCCATCCGGCATCATCCGGCGATGCTCGAGATCGCGCTCACCACCGTCCCCTTCTTCGGCCTGGTGCTCTGCGGCTGGATCGCCGCGCGCACGCGGCGGCTGCCGGCCTCCTCAGTCGCGCCGCTGAACGGATTCGTGCTGTGGTTCGCTCTGCCGGCGATGCTTTTCCGGTTCGTCGCGCAGACGCCGGTCGCGGCCATCCTGGACGCGAAGGTGGCAATCGGTTATGCAGCGAGCGGACTGCTGGTGTATGCAGCCACCGCATCCCTGCTCGCGCCTCGCCTGGCGACCACCAACAGGCCGGTGGACGCGGGCTTCGGCGCGCTTGCCGCGGCCTGGCCGAACTGGGGCTACATGGGAGCCGGGCTGCTGCCCGCGCTCTTCGGCGAGCAGGCGCTTGCCATCATGATCGCGGCCGGCATCATGGACCTGCTGGTGCTGATGCCGCTCGCGCTGCTCGTCGCCTCGCGCCGGCAGGGAACGGGCGGCGCGGCGGCGCTGGTGGCCGGCCTGAAGGGCGTGGGCCGCAATCCGCTGGTGCTGGCCATCGTGACCGGCCTCGCGTTCTCGCTGCTGCGCATCCCCGTGCCGCAGCCGATCGACGACTTCCTGCGGCTGCTCGGCTCCTCCGCCGGGCCGGTCGCGCTATTCGCGATCGGCGTATTCGTCTACCGACCCGGCCCGGTCCGCGCCGATGGCGGCAGCTGGCTGCTGGTCGCGATGAAGCTGCTGGTGCATCCGGCGCTTGCCTGGCTCATCGCGACCATCGTCTTCGGGCTCGATGCCGCCACCGCCGGCGTGATCACCGTGGTCGCCGCGCTGCCGGCTGCCGGCACCGCGTTCCTCTTCGTGGAGCGTCACGGCGGCAACGTCGACCGGGTCGCAAGCGCCATCCTGCTCTCCACCGCGCTCTCCTTCGTGACCATCACGCTGCTCACCAGCTGGATCG
>JAEWEW010000178.1 GCA_023389175.1 Pseudomonadota bacterium
CGCCAGGGCCTCGCGCCCCGCGCCGAACCCCGCTATGCGGGCTATGTCGCCTGGCGCGGCATCTGCGACGAAGCGAGCCTGTCCGGCTTCACGTTGCGGACCTTGTTCGAGAACTTCGGGTTCGGCCTGCCCGAGCACGAGCAGATGCTCGGCTACCCCGTGGCGGGACCGGGCGATGACACCGGCATCGGCATGCGCTGCTACAACTTCGTGTAGTACCGGCCGGCGCCAGGACCGGAGCTGCGGCGGCTGCTCACCGATGCCGACGGCACCTGCCACGAAGGCGGCATCGCGCCACAGAAGGTTCACTGGCGCGAGCTGGCTGCCGTCCGCCAGGCCGCGCAGGCGCTGCTCGCGCCACAGTTCGCCGAGATCCTGCAGAAGACGCCGCAGCCGTTCCTGCAACCGATCTACGATCTCGAGTCGCCGGCGCTCGCCTTCGGCCGGGTGGCGCTCCTCGGCGACGCGGCCTTCACCGCCCGCCCGCATGTCGGCATGGGCGTGACCAAGGCGGGCGAGGACGCGCTCGCCCTGACGGAAGCGCTGGCGCGGCTGGGGACCACGCCGGCGGCGCTGGCGGCATACGAGGGCAGCCGGCTGAAGCCCGGCGCACGGATCGTGGCGCGGGGCCGGGAGCTCGGCGCCTATCTCGAAGGCAGGCATGCCGGGGCGTCGCGCACCCCGCAGAAGGTGATGGAGGAGACCGCCATCGACCTTGCCTTGCAGGTATGAAGCGCGTTCAAGGCTCAGTGGGAACCCGGCACCATGCCCGGCTGATTGGACAACCCGTCAACGCGTCGACAACCGTCGACAACGAATCGACAACGAGGAGACCGACATGACAAGTACTTCCAGCCTTCGCAGAAAGCTGCTGGTCGGCGGCACCGCCGCGGCCAGCCTTCCCCTGTTCAACATCGCCCAGGCCCAGAGCGGGCCGATCCGGATCGGCTTTCCGGTGCCGCTGACCGGGCCCTTCTCCGGCGAAGCCCAGGACCAGGTGCGCGCCGCGGAGCTGGCGGTGAAGGAGTTCAACGACGCCGGCGGCTGGGACGGCCGCAAGGCGGAGCTGCTGGTGCGCGACACCAAGCTCAACCCGGGCGAGGCCGCAACCCGCACGCTGGAGCTGATCGAGAACGACAAGGTCAACTGCGTCGTCGGATCGCTTTCCGCGGCCACCCAGCTGACCATCAACGCGGTCTGTCGCGACCGCAAGGTCCTCTTCAACTCCATCAGCCAGTCGGACGCGATCAACGAGGCCAAGGACTGGAGCCCGTTCACCTTCCACGAGGCGCTCAACCCGCACATCACCTCCGGGGCCGTCGCCCGCTATGCCTTCGGCAAGTTCGGCAAGCGGATCGCCTACCTGACGGCCGACTACGCCTACGGCCACGAGATGGTGCGCGGCTTCGAACGGGCCGGCAAGCCGCTGGGGGCGCAGACGGTGGCGGACATCCGCCATCCGCTGGGCACCGCCGACTACTCGGCCTTCCTGCCGAGGATCCAGGCGCTCAAGCCGGACATCCTGGTGCTGTGCAACTTCGGTCGCGACCTGGTGAATGCCGCCAAGCAGGCGACCGACTTCGGCCTCAAGGAAGGCACCAAGATCATCACGCCGGTGCTGCTCTACACCGCAAGGCTCACCGGCGGCGCCGAGGCATTCGACGGCATCATGGGCGGGACCTCCTACTACTGGGGCATCGAGGACCAGGTGCCGTCGGCCAAGGCCTTCAACGACAAGTTCCGCAAGGCCTACAACGGCACGGTGCCGTCGGACTACGGGGCGCTCGGCTACGCCGGCGTGCGCAGCGTCCTGCAGGGTATCCAGGATGCGAAGTCGACGGACTCGATGAAGCTGAGCGCCGCCATGGAGAAGATGAAGTACGACTGGTACAAGGGGCCGCAGCACTACCGCAAGTGCGACCACCAGTCGGTGCAGTCGGTCATCCTGGTCGAGTCCAAGTCGAAGAACATGAAGGACAAGTACGACGTCTTCAGCGTCCTGTCGACGGAGAAGCCTGACGAGGGCCTGCTGCGGTCGTGCGAGGAGCTGGGCCACAAGGCGACCACCTGACAGCCACGGGATCCGGTCGGCCATGGAAGGGATCACGCCCCAGCTGCTGATGCTGCAGGCGGTGACGGGCATCGCGCTGGGCTCTATCTACGCGCTGCTCGCCATCGGCCTGTCGCTGATCTTCGGCATGCTCACCATCGTGAACTTCGCGCATGGCGCCTTCTTCATGGTCGGCGCCTTCCTCGGAGTCTATTTCCTTGGCCTGACCGGAAGCTTCTGGTTCAGCCTGCTGCTGGTGCCGCTGGTGGTGGGCGCCATCGGGCTGGCGACCGAACGGGTGCTGGTGCGTCCGCTCTACGGGCGCGGCATCGACTACCCGCTGCTGCTGACCTTCGGCCTGGGCTACGTCCTGATCGACGCGATCCGCTTCCTGTTCGGCATCGAGGGCCTGCCGAGCAGCACGCCGGCGGCGCTGCGGGGCGCGACCAACCTCGGCTTCGGCCACTTCCCGACCTACCGGCTGTTCCTGATCGGCATCACCGGCGCGATCATCCTCGCGCTGTGGCTGTTCATCGAGAAGACGCGCTTCGGCCTGATCATCCGCGCCGGCGCCCGCGATCCCGAGATCGTGCGGGTGCTCGGCATCGACGTGGCGAGGACCTGGTGGCTGGTGTTCGGCCTGGGCACCGCCATCGCAGGCATCTCCGGCGTGCTGGCCGCGCCGACCCGGGCCGTCACCCCGGAGATGGGGATACCGATCCTCGCCGAGTCCTTCGTGGTGACGGTGGTCGGCGGCATGGGCTCGCTGCCCGGCGCGGTCATCGCCGGCCTCCTGGTCGGCATCGTGTTCAGCATGACGTCGCTGATCGCACCGACGCTCGCCGAGATGTCGATCTACGTGCTGATGGCCCTGGTGCTGCTGGTCCGCCCGCAGGGATTCTTCGGCCGCGCCGGGTTGATGAGCTAGATGCGCGCCGGCAACCCGTCATTGCTCGCGTGGGGGCGCCGGCACCGCGTCCCGCTGGCTGCAGTCTTCCTGGTGCTCATGCCCTGGCTGCTGCCGTACGAGGCGCTCGCCGTCAACATCCTGATCTACGGCCTCTTCGCCGTCGGCTTCAACCTGCTGTTCGGCTACACCGGCCTGCTGTCGTTCGGCCATGCATCGTTCCTCGGCGTGGGCAGCTACCTTGCCGGCATGAGCATCGTGCACGGCGGGCTGAGCTGGTGGCTCGCCATCCTGGTCGGTGTCGCCGCGGCGACCGCAGCCGGCGCCGTGATCGGATTCCTCGCGATCCGCACCCGCGGAATCTACTTCGCGATGGTGACCCTCGCGCTCGGCCAGATCGTCTACTACCTGTTCTACAAGGCGGAAGCCTGGACCGGCGGCGAGAACGGCCTGCGCGGCATCCGGCTCGAGCCGATCGACTTCCTCGGCTGGCAGCTGGATTTCTTCGACCCGATCACGAAGTACTACATCATGGCCCTGATCGTGGTGCTGGCGCTGTGGTTCGTCTCCCGCGTCCTGAACTCGCCGTTCGGCGCGGTGATCGAGACCATCCGCGAGAACGAGAAGCGGGCCGCCGCCTGCGGCTTCGACGTCGCCCGCAGCAAGTGGCTGGCGTTCGTGCTGTCGGCAGCTATCTGCGGGCTCGCCGGCACGCTGCGCGCGCTGCACCTGTCGATCGTGCCGATCGACTCGCTGCACTACCTGCAGTCGGGCCAGGTGGTGATGATGAGCCTGCTGGGCGGCATGGGCACCTTCTTCGGGCCGTTCGTGGGCGCGGCGGTCTTCCTCTATCTCGAGGACATCGTCACCAACGCCACTCGCTACTGGATGGCGGTCGTCGGGGCGATCTTCATGTTCTTCGTGCTGTTCTTCCCGCGCGGCATCTGGGGATCGCTGATGAACTGGCTGGAGCGGTGGGAGGCACGCAGGTGAGCGCCACCGGAAGCATGGCGGACGTCGCAGCCGCCGCGCCCGATGCGGGCGTGGCATCGGCTCCGCAGCCGACGATGCCGATTCTGCGGACCCAGGCGATCAGCCGGCGCTTCGGCGCTTTCGTCGCCCTGCGCGACTTCACCGTCGACTTCCCGCCCGATCAGCTCACCGCGATCATCGGGCCGAACGGCGCCGGCAAGAGCACCTTCTTCAACGTCATCAGCGGCGCCATTCCGCCCACCTCCGGCACCATCTGGTTCCAGGGACGGGACATCACCCGGCTGAAGCAGCACGAGTTCGCCCGCATCGGCATCGCGAAGAGCTTCCAGATCACCAATGTCTTCAAGCAGCTCTCGGCGCACGAGAACGTGCGGGTCGCGGCCCAGGCGATGGCCTCGCGCTTCGATATCTGGCGCCCGCGCAGCTCGCTGCCCGAGCTCGCCGACCAGGCCGATGCGCTGCTGCAGCGAGTGGGTCTCTCGGACCTGGGCGCCAAGCCCGCCGCCGACCTGGCGCACGGTCAGCAACGGGCGCTCGAGATCGCCATGGCGCTGGCATCGCAACCCAAGCTGCTGCTGATGGACGAGCCCACCGCGGGCATGTCGCCGGAAGAGACGCGGGTGATGATGGATCTGATCGTGGACCTCGCGACCGAGCGGACCATCATCCTGGTCGAGCACAAGATGAAGCTGGTGATGGGCATCTGCCAGCGCCTGATCGTCCTCCACCAGGGCGCCCTGCTCGCGCAGGGATCCCCCGCGGACATCCGCGGCAATGACGAGGTGCGCCGCGTGTACCTCGGCCAGGGTTAGCCGCCATGGAGACGCCGATGCTCGAGGTGCAGGATCTCCAGGCGTGGTACGACCACAGCCACGTGATCCAGGGCCTGTCGTTCCGGGTGGACGCCGGCGAGATCGTCACCTTGCTGGGCCGCAACGGCGCCGGCAAGACGACGACGCTGCGCGCGATCATGGGCCTGGTCGGCAAGCGCGCCGGCAGCGTCCGGTTCCAGGGGCGGGAGATACTGGAGAGCCCGGCCCATGCGCGCTACCACCACGGGCTCGCCTACGTGCCCGAAGACCGGCGCATCGTGAGCACGCTGACCGTGCGTGAGAATCTCCAGCTGGGGCTGCTCGCCAGCGCCGGCCGCCACGACCTGGCGGCGCGGGTCGATGAGATCGCGGAGGTCTTTCCAAGGCTCAAGGAACGGCTGAACCAGGAAGGCACATCGCTGTCCGGCGGTGAGCAGCAGATGCTCGCCATCGCGCGGGCGATGGTCGCCCGGCCGAAGATGATCCTGCTCGACGAGCCCAGCGAAGGCATCATGCCGCTGCTGGTGGAGGAGATGTTCGCCCTGTTCCGGCGAATGAAGGCCCAGGGCACGACCTTGCTGCTGGTAGAGCAGAACGTGGAGCGGGCGCTCTCGATCTCCGACCGGGCGTACGTCATCGACCAGGGGCAGATCGTGCACGCAGGGCGAGCAGAGGACTTGCTGGCGGACGAGGAGATCCAGCAGCGGTATTGCGCGGTGTAGCCGGGCCGGTCATGCGTCCACGGCATTCCGGTCCGGCTTCGAGTCCGGCCTCGACGACGCGTGCCGCTCGAACCATGCGCGCGCAAGACGCGCGGCTTCGTCGAGCTTGCCCGGCTCCTCGAACAGGTGCGTCGCGCCCGGCACGATCTCCAGCCGATGCTCGCAGGTGAGCTCCTGCGCCGCGCGGCGGTTCATCGCGAGCACTTCGGTGTCGAGCCCGCCCACGATCAGCAGCGTCGGGGCCCGCACGGACGCGAGGGCCGGCATCGCCAGGTCGGGGCGGCCACCACGGCTCACTACCGCGGACACCTGGGGCCGTGCGGCAGCCGCGTTCAGGGCCGCGGCCGCGCCGGTGCTGGCGCCGAACAGGCCAACCGGCCAGGACTCGGCACCGGGCTGCCCGCCGAGCCAATCGATGGTTCCGATGAGCCGCGACGAAAGCAGCGCGATATCGAAGCGAAGCGCGCGGGTGCGCTCGTCCAGGCGCTGCTCCTCTTCGGTCAGCAGGTCGACGCGCAGCGTGGCGAAGCCGGCGGCGTTCAACATGCCGGCGACCTGCCGGTTGCAAGGGCTATGCCGGCCGCTGCCGCTGCCGTGGGCGAAAACGACCACTCCATGCGCTTGCGCCGGCACCGACAGCACGGCCCCGAGCACCTGACCGGCGACGGGAATCCGCAGGGCCTCGCTCGAGGCCGGCTGCGCCGGCGCACGGCGAGATGCCGGCGGCTCGCGGTCATCGTCGGCGCCGCGTCCCGCCGGGCCCGCGGACGCCGCGAGGAGCTCGCGCACTTCCTGGTCGTCGAGTTGCGGGAACCGGTGGTACCAGCGGCTGATGGCGCCGAACGGTTCCGGGCTGAGCAGGCACTCGATCTCGTCGACCTCGCCGGCCAGCACTCGCAGCGTGTCCGGCGGGGCGACGGGCAGCGCCACCACCAGTCGCGCCGGCCGTTGCGCCCGCACCGCCTGTATCGCCGCTCGCAGCGTGGCACCGGTCGCGACCCCGTCGTCGACCAGGATCACGCAGCGACCGGACAGCCCGGGCAGCCGGCGGCCGTCCCGATAGGCGCGGGACCGCCTCTCCAGCTCGACCTGCTCGGCGGCCGCGGCCTCGGCGATGCGCGCCTGGTCGATCCCGATCATCCGGACGACGTCCGCGTTCAGCACCTGCACCCCGCCTTCGGCGATCGCGCCCATGGCCAGCTCCTCCTGGCCGGGCACCCCGAGCTTGCGCACCAGCATCAGGTCCAGCGGCGCATGCAGCGCGCTCGCGATCTCCGCTGCCACCGGGACGCCGCCGCGGGGCAGCGCCAGCACGATCACGTCAGCGCGATCCCGGTAGCGAAGCAGCCGGTCCGCGAGCGCACCACCGGCCGTCTTACGGTCGGGAATGCGGTCGTCGGTCACGGGATGCTTCATGGTATGCACGGGATGCGGGGGGCTGCGCCGGCCATCATTCCCGGACCTTCGGCGGCACCATCAGTACCGGTACCGGCGAATGCCGCAGGACCCATTCGGCATCGCTGCCGAGCATGGCACGCGACAGCCCGCGACGACCGTGCGTACCCATGACGATCAGGTCGGCCCGCCAGCGCTCGGCTTCCCGCACGATTTCCTCCGCCGGGCGTCCGACCAGGATCTTCGCGACGCCGGACTCCATGCTCACGCCGGCCTCCTCGGCGCGTTCCAGCGCCCGGTCCATCAGCTCGTCGGCTTCCTTCTGGGCTGCCTTCATGAGCGGCTCCGCATACGCCGCCCCTTCTCCGGCGCGTGGCACATACGACATGTCGATCACGTTGAAGAAGCGAATGGTGGCGTCCAGTCGGGCTGCGAGCTGCAGCGCCTCCGCGATGCCGATGTCGCACACTTCACTGCCGTCGATCGGGGCAAGGATCCTGGAGTACATCGTTCATCTCCCGAAGGCTCGGACGCCACCGGTCCCCCGGCCGGTCCGGAGAACGCGCTCCGAGGCGCGCCTGGTCGATCCTATGCCGACACAGCTCCCCGGGCTTGCGCCAGATCAAGTCCATGACGACTTCCCGCACCGGCGGTCATTCGCTGCCGCGTCGGCTGGTGCCTTGTCCGCCCTGATGATCGACCTCGGCTTCGGCCTCGAGCCAGTCCTCGAGATCGAAGCCGTCCTCGGATCCGCGCTGCTCGTAACGTCGATACGCGCGCTCGCTGATCAGCCGGTGGCGCAGGTCAGGATCCAATTGATCCTCCAGGCCTTCCGCGAAGGGATGATCCGGCATCGCGTCGGGCTCCACTGCCGGCGGGAGTGTCGCGACCGACCGCGGATGCTCGACGGCCGGCGCCGCAGACGAGCCGCCCTTGCTGGAAGCCGCGGGCGAGCCGCCCCTGCCGGTGGTGCGACGTCGCACCGGGCGGGCAACGTCCTTGGATCGGGTGGGAGTGGTCATGGTCACCTGCCGTCGGTTTCGCAAGTCAGCCGTTACGTCGCGCCTGCATCCGATGATGCAACGGCTCCCCGGACATCCCTTGATGCCGGTCAAGCCAGACCCTCGCAGCGGCGCACGGTCGCGGACAGGATCGCCACGGCCGCGGTATCGTGCGCAGAACGAGGCATGCAGCGCCATGAAGCCGGAAGATCGCCTGGAAGCCCCCTTGCCCGCGCCGGCCGGCGTCGGGACTTCGGGCGTGACCCTGTTCGTCTGCGGCGACCTGATGATCGGCCGCGGCATCGACCAGATCCTGCCTCATCCCGGTGACGCGCGCCTCTACGAGCCCTGCATGACGTCGGCCCGCGGCTATGTCGATCTCGCCGAGCGCATCAGCGGGCCGGTTCCGGCACCGGTGGCATTCGACTACATCTGGGGTGACGCGCTCGACGAGATCGGGCGCATGCAGCCCGACCTGCGGATCGCCAACCTGGAAACCGCGGTGACGGCACGTGGCAGGCCATGGCCCGGGAAGGGCATCCACTACCGCGTCCATCCAGAGAATCTCCGGACCCTTGCCGCGGCCTCGATCGATGCGTGCTCGCTGGCTAACAACCATGTCCTCGACTGGGGCCCAACCGGGCTGCGCGATACGCTCGAGTCGCTGGCCCGCGCCGGTATCCGCGCCGTCGGCGCCGGTGCCAGCGCCGGGGAAGCCGCGGCTCCGGCCGTGCTGGACCTGCCGGGCGGTCGCCGGCTGCTGCTTGTCGCCTACTGCACCGAAAGCGCCGGCGTGCCGCCCGAATGGGCCGCCACGGCAAGCCGCGGCGGCGTGAACCTGCTGCCGGACCTTTCGCCGCGTACCGTGGACCGGGAGTCACGGCGGCTAGCCGCGATCCGGCATCGAGGCGATCTGGTCGTTGCCTCCATCCACTGGGGCGGCAACTGGGGCTACGCGATTCCGGCTGCGCACCGTGCCTTCGCCCGCGGGCTGGTCGACGCCGGCGTGGACCTGATCCACGGCCACTCGTCGCACCACCCGCTGCCCATCGAGATCTACCGGGACCGCGTGATCCTGTACGGATGCGGCGACCTGGTCAACGACTACGAAGGCATCGGTGGCTACGAGGCGTTCCGGCCGGAGCTGTCGCTGCTCTACTTCCTGTCGCTGGATGCGAGCGGCTCGCTCAGGTCGCTTCGGATGTCACCGATGCGGATGCGTCGGCTGCGGCTGGAGCGCGCCGGTGAGGACGATGTGCATTGGCTCGCGCGACAGCTCGATGCCGCGGGTGCGCACCTTGGCACACGCATCGAGCGCGGCAAGGACGCGCTGTGGGTAGGTTGCCGGGAATGAGACGCCACCCTGAGCGTTGACTGATGACGCCACTCGTGACGATAGATGCGTCCTACGGCGAGGGCGGAGGACAGCTGGTGCGGTCTGCGGTGGCGCTTGCCGCCATCACGGGCACGCCGCTGCGCTTGCACGGCGTGCGTGCCCGTCGTGCCACGCCCGGGCTCGCACCCCAGCATCTGGCCGCGGTGCGGGCAGTGGCTGCGCTGTGCGATGCGCGCTGCGACGGACTGCAGTTGGGCGCGCGGGAGTTCAGCTTCGTGCCGGGCGCGCTCAAGGGCGGCGATTTCGACTTCGATGTCGGCACCGCCGGCAGCGTCACACTCGTGCTGCAGGCGCTGCTGCCGGCGATGCTCTGCGCGCCGGCCGCGACCCGCGTCAGGGTCGTCGGCGGCACCGACATCCGCGGCGCCCCGCCATTCGACTACTTCCGTGACACGATCGCCGAGCTCCTGCGGCACATGGACCTGACGATCGCGTGCAGCCTCTCGCGCCGCGGATACTACCCGCGCGGCGGCGGCGAAGTCTGCGTCACCGTGTCGCCGTCCCCGCCGCGGCCATTCGCAGCAGCGGAGCCGCAGCGGCTGCTGGCAATCGACGGCGCGGCCCACGTCGGCAACCTGCCGGGGCAGATCGCCGACCGGATGCGAGCCGCCGCGCTGGGCGCGCTCGGCCCGCTCGCCGCGACGGCCGCGGTACAGGCGCGGGCGCTGGGTCCGCAGGAGGCGGTTGGACGTGGCGGCGCTATCGTGCTGCGAGCACGGCTACGGCATACCGTTCTGGGGGCGGGCCGCGTCGCCCAGCGCGGCGTCTGGGCGGAAGCGCTCGGCGAGGCGGTGGGCGCCGAGGTCGCGCTCGATCTCCGCAACGGCGCGACACTCGACGAGCACGCCACCGATCAGTTACTGATCCACTGCGCCCTTGCGCGCGGAGTTTCCGAGTTCCTGACGCGACGGATCTCGATGCATGCGACCACCGCCATGTGGTTGATCCCGCAGTTCCTGCCGGTGCACTTCGCGGTGATCCAGGAAGGAGCGTTCAATCGCGTTCGCATCGACGCACAGGGGGGACCGGATGCGGATTCGAGTGGCCGTCACTGCGCACGCACGGCCGGGACTTGACGTTCGTCAAGCGAAGCTGGAGTTCGATCCCCGGGTGAACCTGCACCACCACCCGATCACACTCGGCTACGAGGCCGAGGCGATCGTGCTGGAGGGCGAAGTCGACAGCATTGCCACCAAGAAGCGCGCGCTCGAGCTCGCCGCTGGTCTCGAGGGGCCGCGCCGTGTGGTCGACCGGCTGCGGATCGCGCCGGGACAGCGACGGGGCGACGGCGCAATTAAGGACTCGGTGTGCGCGTCTCTCCTGGGTCGTGTCGAGTTCAGGAGTTGCTCGCTCCGCGCGCATGTGGGTGAAAAGGTCGATACGGTGGCGCAGGTGCCGAATGCGGAGGGCGAGTTCGACGTATGGGTCGCCGACGGCGTGGTTACCCTGGATGGACGCGTCCCGAGCCTGTCGCACAAGCGGCTCGCGGGGGTGCTCGCCTGGTGGGCGCCGGGGTGCCGTGACGTCGTGAACTCGCTCGAGGTGTTTCCGCCGGAGGAAGACAATGATGCGGAGGTTCTCGACGCATTGCGGCTGGCGCTCGAGATCGATCCGGTGGTGCAGGCCGAACAGATCACCGCCACGTGCGAGCGCTACCACGTCGTGCTCTACGGATACGTCCGCAACGAGGAGGAGCGGCGGCAGGTCGAGCGGGACGCCTGGGCACTTTTCGCGGTAGACGACGTGACCAACGAGATCGAGGTCCGCGCCTGACGAGGCTCGTCGCGGCCCGGCTCGCACCTTCCGCTTCGTTGCGAGCCTCGCGGCCCCCTTCTTGATCTGGCGCAACGGCCCGCCCCGGCGCGGTCTCGCCGCCCCTCAGTGCTCAAACTCCAGGCACGCCGACCCCGCGTCGAGGATCCGCGCCCGACAGTCGTAGCGACGTTCGATCGTCCGCGCAACATGCTCGAGCGCGGCAGAGGCTTCCGGCAACTGGCCGGCGCCGCCCGCCGCAGTGACCGAGCCGGCTCGCACCGTTGCAGAAAGCCGGAACTCGTCGAACCACCGCCTGGGCCCGCCCAGTCCGGCGCATCCAAAACGATGCCTGGCATGACCATCATGCCGACACCGGCCAGGAGCGGAAGCCCGACGACGTCGTTTCGCCGCGCAATCGAGCATTCGCGAGGCGATCAGCTCGGCCCCGGAGGAAACCAGGTGGCATCCATGACCGCCTTCACTCCCAGGCCTGCCGAGGCAACGATTGCGTCGAGCTCTCCCTTCACCAGCAGCTCGACGCTCTCGCCGTAATGGAGGTACTCGACGTGAAGCAGGTCCGCGTAGATCAGCCTCACCGCGCCGAGCAGGGCGCGTGCATTGAGCTCGTTGCCGCTGCGCGCAGCACCAACCGAGATGCGCTTCCCGACAAGATCGCGGATAGAGGAAATGCGCGCGTCACGACGGGCAACCAGATGGATGTAGTTGGGGTAGGCGGCGCCGACGCGACGGATCTTGGTCCGTGAGCTCGGGAATCCCGCCTCCGGGTTGCCCTCCATTGCCGCGGAGAGAATGTCGCCCTGGGCCAGCGCGAGCGAGCGAACCGGTCGGTGGCGACAGCGCCCGCGACAGCTCACGGGGCAATCACGCCGTTGGTGCGAGAGCCGTGTTCGTCGATCGGAACGGGCCCGCGGGTGGCTAGCCCCACCTCGCGCGGATGCAGGCCAGCAGGGCAAGCGCCAGCGCAGCGATCCCGGCCACGGTGCGCACCACATGCCAACGCCACCAGGTGTCGCGAAGCGCCGCCCAGTCCGGAGCGGGCGCCTGGACGCTCCATGTCATGACCACCGCGTTGATCGGCTGGTTCGCGAATCGCGTGATCACGCCGGCGGCAACCAGGCAGATCACCGCCGCGACCAGGAGCGAGCGACCGGAGCGATCTCGGGTCACGACGGCCAGGATGGCAGTGAGCACGATGCAGACCGCCCCGAGGACCGGCAGCGGGACGTTCAACGCACGGATCGCATTCTGCTGCATTTCGACGTATGCCATGGCGCTCAGTGCGGCCGGGTTGTACCCCAGCCAGACACCGAACATCGTGCCGACCAGCAGCGAGGTGAGCAGGAGGCTGATGAAGCGCAGCGCAGCGACCACGGTCTCTCCTTCTGTCAATTAAGCCGCCGGAGCCAGCCCTGTCGGACCATGGAGCCCCCGGGGAGTCGAACGCCGCACCAGTTCACAGTGGATGCTCCCACCGCCGCAAGTCCACCGCGACTTCAGCAGCAATGATGACCGGGCAACTGAGCGGCGTCGCCGCCACGCCCATGGCGGTCCGGGCATGCCGCCCGATGTCCGGGCCGAACACCTCGATGATCAGGTCCGAGCAGCCGTTGATCACGTTCGTCGTGCGATCGAAGCCGGGCGCCGTCAGCACGAAGCCATCGATTCGCAGCCAGGCAGCGACGACATCCAGATCGCCCAGCAGACGCGTGAGGCTGCCGAGCATGGACAGGGTCGCGAGAGCCGCAGCCCGACTCGCCTCCTCGGCCGTGACCTCGGCGCCGACGCGCCCAAACGGACCCGCGATCGCGCCGTCCCGCGCTTGCGGGCAGTGCCCCGCCAGGTAGATCCGATCGCCGAAGGCACGCGCCCAGGCAAAGCGTACGCTGACGCCGGGGGGCGCGACTACCGGTGGCGGGAGGTACAGGCCGCGACCGAAAAGACGAGCCTCGACGTTCATGACGGCCCCCTCTCTGGAGTGACGCTTTGCCGGTACCGGGAGGGCCTGCAACTGCGGGCGTCCGGAACGCGGTGGTGGGCCCCCCCGGAAAAGCCAACCCCGCACCAACGCATTATGAGGTCTGGAAAGCCGAGTTTAGCGACTTGCCAACGCCAGCGGTAGCACCAGGTAGCCCAGGCGCATCTGCGGTGATAGGGCCTTAAAGAGCGTGCCCACGTAGATCACGCAGGCGTCGGTGTCGATCGCCCGCAGAGCGCCGTTGAAGTCGGACCAGGGCGAAGTTCGGTCCGCTCATCAAGGTACTGTGGCTCAGCGGCCAGTAGTCGAGTCCGACCCCTCATCGGGAGGTTAGTGACATCGAGTTGGCCCCATCAGGGAAGATCTGCAGGGGGCTACAAGGCGCGGAGGAACGCCGCGAGGTCGTCTATCTCCGCTTGCGTCAAGCCCATGCCGAAGCGCTTGTCGTAGAAGGCGACGGTCTCCTCAAGCGATGCGGCCGATCCATTGTGGAAGTACGGGGCGCGCCCGGCCAGACCGCGCAGGGTCGGGCCCTTGAAGCGGCCGATATCATTCCACTTGCCGGTGACCAACGCCCGTCCCGGGTCGGTGGTCTCGACCGTTTCGCCGGTCGTCTTGTTGCGCAGCGTGTAGAGCGGCATGTCAGGCGATCGTACCGCCGCGTCGGACACGCCAATGTCCAGCGGCATCGGAATCGAATGATTGCCGGCGTTAGGCGCATTGTGGCAGGTCGTGCACGTGCCATTGAGCGTGTCGACCTGCAGGTCGTCGTTCAGCCCCTTCACGCCTCGGATGGCGATTGACTTGCTGTTGAAGAGCGTCTGCCCCCGGGCGATAGCGGCCCGCGCGCCCGCAGTCCCGCCGCTACGTCGGCCGTTCACATCTCCGGAACTCCCGTCGACCCAGGCGTCGTACAGGGTCATCACCGTCGCCGTAAAGGGCGCATTCGTGCGGTAGTCGCCCACGAGGGTGTCGTTGATGCCGAAGTAGAACTGTTCTTGCGACAAGGCCACCGGACCGCCACGGGCGCCGCGCGCGTCGAGCGCTCCGGCCTTGTGATCGGAGACTTGCGCAGTGAACAGACCGGTTTCGAATGCCACGATTGCTTCCCGCTGCGCGAGGTCAAGGGATTCAGCCGCCTCCGCGTGGCCGGTAGTGGCTCCATCGGCCTGATCCGACAGGTCGAAGTGTATCGTTGCGAAGCAGTTGGTCGTGTTCCGGACGCAATCCGCTGATGCAGGATCGACCAAGGTCTTGCGGGCGTCCCACATGACGGTGCTCAGGAACTTCAGGTTGGTGCTCGGCAGGGGGCGGCGAAATAGCGACAACTCCTTCTCGCTCGCGAAGCCATAGGGATCGTCCACGGCCTGCAGAACAAACTCCGCGTTTTCCGGAATGCCGATGCCGACGCGGATCAAACCCTTGCGCAGCAGCATGCTGAAGGCATCGCGACGCGATTGCAGCGACGAGACGTCGGCAAGCGGCGAGTTCGAGCCGTCGTTGACCCGGAAGATGGGGTCCAGGCCTCGAGTGCTCTCGAAGCGCTGCCGCACGCCGGCGGGCGTGATCGACCAGCCCTCTTCTTGCACGTGGCAGCTCGCGCAGCTTCGTCCGTTGCTGCCGAGGCTCTGAAAGAAGGGCCCGCTCCGATCGATGACGCCGGACAGGCTGAAGGTGGCGGCAAACCCGCTTGGGTTGGCTGACCGTACGAGGTTCCTGGTCGCCGGCGCGCCAGCCGGCGCGGGGAGGTCGTTGGCGGCGTGGTCTGGCGGCTGCGCCGCCTCGGCAACATCAGGGCTCGCGGCTGCCTTGAGACGACTGTCACCGGCGCCGATGGGCTGGGGCTCCGCGGCTGCCGAAGCGACCGGGGCATCGTCGGCGCCGCCCTGATCTCCGCCGCAGGCCCCCACGATGCCGGCAAGCGCGGCCATGCCTAGCAGGTTGAGGACTAGTGTCGCCGGGCGCGCGAGTCCAGCAAGGCTGTAGGGCCTACATTGCATCTCAGTCTCCAAGGGAAATCCGGCTTCCGATTGCACCTCGATGAGGGCCACAGCGCGGGTTGAATACTAGGTCGCTTCGAGAGTAAGGTTTGTCCGTTTGTGTTTCCGGGTGTTTGTGAGACGGTCCTGATTCACTGCGTGGATGCGCATCGGCAGTCTTGGCATCTGCGCCGGAAGCGGCGCTGCCATCAAGGCGGCTTCCATTGAGCGGCGCATCGAGGCGTCGGTACGGTAGCGCTGTGGATGTCGGCGCCGCGACTCGAAAGGGGTCGGAAGGCAAAGTCACTGACGCCGATCAGATTGCGATGCTTGACCTGTGGCCAGGCAGCGTACGGCCGAGGCGGCCGGTGCCGCGCCGTCTATGTTTCCTACGTTCCGAATGTCGGAGACAAGACCGCGCCGCTCGATCTCAAGGCAGCGGCCGACTACCACTTGACGCCGCACGGCCGGCACCCGAATGCGCCGAACGAGATGGTGCTGATCAGCCTGAGCAACATGGTGCCCGCAGCCCGACAGGTCGCGTTCGAGGGGGCTTCGAGGTCCTGAGCTGCGCCGTGCCGACTGTTTAATCGACCGGACCTATATCGAACCTCATGCTGGCGATCGTGAGGAGGCCTATGGCCGGCAGCACGACCGCGACGATCAAGGTCATCAAGGATCTAGCTGAGTCCGATCCTGATCAGACGAACCTCCAGAGGAGAAGGGAGGCGCACACCACATAGAGAATCAGCACACCCCAAGCTCCTCGGGAAACGGAGTACCGCACTTCGCTATCGGCGAAGAGGTACTGACAGCGGGGGCAACGGACCTGGCTTGCCATGTCCGGAACCGCTGGCGCGATCATCAGCGTAGAGAGCGCAATCTTCGCCCAGCCGTCGGGAGCCGGGAACCTTGCACCACACTTCGGGCATTCTTGGATGGCCATACGCCTCCCAACTGCGAGACGAAGTTCTGCCGTCCATTCTCCCCCTTTCGCTAGCTGTCGAACAGGGGGTCGACCACCGCTCGGCTTCTCACAGGCCAGTGTCGTGGTGGGCCCCCGGGGAGTCGAACCCCGCACCAACGGATTATGAGTCCGCTGCTCTAACCAAGCATGAGCTAGAGGCCCCCGCGAGCATTATAGACATCGGGTATGCAAACGCACGCCGTCATCGCCGTCCGGAGAACGCAGGCATACCATTGCGCCATCGCCCTCTGCGACGGGGTCGGCATGTTTCAGGAACAGGACGCCGAACAGACACTCGACGAAGGCCTCGCCGAGTATCACGCCGCCAACCCCGGCTTGCTCGACATGCATCTTCTTTCGCCGGCGGCCGCCAGCTTCTTCCGCTGCCACGACGCGGTACATGTCGTCTACGGATGCGGAACCTCGATGGCCGACGAGGCCTATGTCAAGATCTGCAGCATCTGGGGTACCACCGCCGGCCTGCGGGTACTTTCGGGCTACCGGCTCCATGAGTCCCGGCAGATCTACGCAAGCCTATCGGTCCGTGAAGTGTTCCGGGGCATCGGTGGGTCGGCGATCTCGGTTCCCTTGGCGCTTGCGTGCTGCCTGAAGCAGACGCGACGGTGGCCATTTGACGGCTTCCAGGAGTTTGGCAGCGTCCCGCTCGCGCAGATTCGCCGCCGCTTCGGGATCCGGGTGCGCAGGCGGCCTTGACGCGATAGTGACTGGCGCCGCCAGCATAGACAGCGGCCAGTCCCTCTACCGATATCGCGATGAGCCGATGAGCCGGCCTCGCTTTGCCTATCTGCGCGTTCAGGTGATGCTCAGGCGAGAGGACTGGCGGGATCGCCGGCCCCACGGCTCGCTCGGCCACCTGACCACGAGTGACTTCGTCCAGCGGTGGTCACGCGAGCCGAATCGAGCGATCCAACCCTCGTAGCGAACTGTACGGATTCCGGGAAAACGCCCTGCCCCAGTTAGGGCGGGGCAACGAACGTCAAGACGCTTCTGTCGACGGACGAAGTCAGGACGAGCCTGCGCGAGTCGTTGGAAGCTTCGACGCTCCAGGACATCTCCGAGAAGAACGCCCGGTACAACACCTCCAGGGCGCTTCGTACCGCTGGCGAGCAACCCTTGGCGGTGGTCGGGAGCCCGGGGCCCACGATTCGCAGCGACTGGCCTTCCGCCACGAATCTACCGCTGACGCCATTGCAGGAGTCATCCCAGTTCATGTAGGTGTCGATAAACACAAGCCGAAGGGGTACGGCGTTCAAAGCCTCAATGGGCGAACCTTGCGCGTCAGTGGCGGAGGTGAGCCGCCAGCTCGGCTCGACCAACTCCGGCGGCGCCAAACCCGTTCGATCGGAGAAGAATGTTGCCACGCTGCCGTCCACCGAAGAGGTCAGGATCAACGCGCTGAGCTGCTCGGACGTTACCACTCGCCACTTCATCTCCCTGAAGAAGGAGTGCCTGAGGGCCGCGAAGGCCTCGTCGTGGCGCGTCGAGCAAAGCATCGCGGTTGGTGGAAAGGAGCACGTGATTCGCAGTGATTCCCCTTCAACCGAGTACGCGCCACCCAGACCGTTGCAGTTGACATCCCAGAAGATGGACTTGTCCTGGAAGCCCAGGTGGACGGGACCGAAGGCCTTGGGATCCAATGCCTCGATCTGTACGCCCTGCGCGCTGGTCGCCGAAACGAGCCGCCACCGGTGGTCAGCCAACTCCGGCGGTGCCAGGCCGTTGTCCTTCCTCGAATCGCCCCCGCACGCGGGGAGCACGAACGCGACGATGAATGCTGTGACGATCGACTTGAGCCACACTACCTGTCCTCGGGAGAGCTGCTCTTCCAGGCCGCATCATATAGAACGCCCAGACCATGAGTGGGCCGGACTGATGCCCGGCGGTCCGGTCGTCGTGATGGGCGCGCCCCGGGAAGCGCCTTGTGAAGGGAAAATTGCAGCGTCACCTGACGTAGCTACCGTTCTTTCTAGGCTAGGCACGAGCATGAAGCGATTATTCGACCCTTCTACGAGCAGACC
Organism: Pseudomonadota bacterium; assembly: GCA_023389175.1. GTDB lineage: Bacteria > Pseudomonadota > Gammaproteobacteria > Burkholderiales > Burkholderiaceae_E > Lautropia. The sequence continues at coordinate 18,013 of JAEWEW010000178.1, forward strand.
AGAAGAAAGTCGCTATGTTCGGCCACCGCTGCGGGGCGTCGCCTGCTTGACGGAAAGCGCAGGCGGTGGCCTGGTACGCAGCCGCTCCCGACGCCTCAAGGCCACCGGCGCGGGGCTCCTTTGCGAAGGTCTCAGTCCAGCTTCGCCGCCTCGTCTGTCTGCTCGGCGATGACCTCGCGCGCCTCGCCCTCGCGGCGCATGCGCCGCTGCAGCGCCAGCATCTCGCCGCCCAGCCGCTCGCGTTCTTGTGCGTCCAGCATCTCCCGCACCTCCGGGAACAGGTCCTCCTCCTCTTCCTTGTGGTGGTGGATGCATTGTTCTCTCAGCACCTTGCACTTCGCCTGGAAGGTCTCGTCCTCGGGCTGCAGCGCCAGCAGGTCGGCCAACAGCCGCTTTAGCGAAAGGTGCTCCTCGAGGGACTCGAGCAGGTCGTCCTCCGTGCGTTGCGCGCGGACAGCCGGATAAAACACCTCCTCCTCCGACGCCAGGTGCACGCCAAGGTGGTCTCCGACCTCCGCAAGCGATGCGCGCCTGGCTTCCACGCCGCCGCCCTTGACGAGGGACTCGAGCTGCGTCTCCAGGAGGCGGTGCTGCTCGATGAGGAGGTCAACTGCGTCCATGCGGTCTCCGAAAGTCAGGGTTGGATGCGTCAGCTCAAGCAGCGGACGTGCCCGCCTCCGACGTGCCCGCCTCCTCTAAGCCTTCGGAAACGTCACCCCAGCAGCCCACGGGTGTCGAACCCATCCATCCAGTGCCGCGCCTTTCGCCGGAGAGCCTGTAGCGAGAGGCCAATGCCGGTCGTCGCAAGGAAAGCCCCCGCGTCTACGGAGTTTCAGAAGGCAAAGGACAGGCCCAGCAAGCCCTCGACCTGCGTCATTGTGTCGCCCCGAATCGAAACGGCGCAGCCGCCTGAGCAGAAGAACCCGCCTCGGCTGTTGACCAGCGTCAGGTAGCCGCGGAGCTCGGTGCGTAGTGAAACCTGCTTCGACAGCATCCACTGGTAGCCAAGACCGAGATTCGCCGACGGGCGCACCTCGGACGACAATCCGCCGAGACTCGGCGAAAAGTACGTGATCCCCAGCCCGCCGACGACGTAACCGGCACCTGTGGCAGGTGTGCCATGGAAGAACACGCGCCCGCCGCCATGCAGGTAGTTGATGTTGACCGTGACGTCGCCTGTCTGGTTCAGCACCGAGCCCGGCAGCGCGCTGCGCTGGAACGAGTAGAAGACCTGCGCTTGCCGGCCATCGGAAAGAGGCCAGTCCAGGCTCAAGGAGACGGCAGCGCCGCTGTCCAGCTCGACCGACATGCCGGTGCTGTCGTCGATGAAGTCGCCGCCTCCGCGCGCGCCGCCATACAGGGTCAAGACGCCTTGGGCTGCGGACGTCGATGACGCAAGTGCCAGCGTTGTGGCGATCGCGGCACGAGCAAGCGCTCGATGAACCGTGCATGCCATTGCCGCCGTAGACGCTCGATGGATCACTGACGCCCCCTCTTTGCGCAAAATCCAGAGATGGACGAACCTGGGACACGCCTCACGGAATCAATTGTGGCGGAAGATGCCCCGGGGCCGCACCTGCCGCCGTCCATCGAAGGCCTTGGTCCGATTGCTGTTCTCTGCGAAATTTCGTGCAGGTTCTTGACTTTTGCCAAGACGGCGCAGCGTCGGCTCGCCGACTGCGCTCCCCGCCGAGCCACAATGTCCTCGGGCAGTAACGCCTCTGGATCAGGAGCTCGGAAATGGATACCCGCAAACTTGGACGCGCTACCGCCACCGCGGTGGCGATCGCGATGGCGCTCGGCTTCTCGGCGCCGATCACCGCCGAGGTCCCGGCTCATGCCGACCACTCGGCGGAGATCGGCAAGCTCAGGCTGGACGACGGCCGCAAGTGGGAGCCGGACCGCCCGTTACGCGAAGGGATGAGTCGCTTGCGAATGGCCGTGGAGCCGCAACTCGCTGCCGCCAGCACCGGCGAGCTGGTTGCGGCGCAGTACGGCGGACTCGCGGACCGCATCGAGGAAGGGGTCGGCTATATCGTCGCTAACTGCAAGCTGGACCCGGAACCCGACGAGGTGCTGCACGTCATCCTCGGCGAGGTCATCGCGGGCACCGAAGCGATGCGAGGCAAGTCCGGCGGGCATCTCCCGCAGGAAGGCCTGGAGCAGGTGGCGCGGGCCCTCAACGCCTACGCCAGTCACTTCGACGATGCCGACTTCAAGCCGATTCAGCTCACCCATTGACGACCCGGGAGGCTCTCATGAAACCCGTCATTCCGCTTCCGTTGCAGCAGGAGCACGAAGCGCTCCATGAAGACCTGCGGCGCGCCACCCGCGCGGGGGGCGAGGTCGGCGAGGCCGCCAAGGTGCTTGCCGGCCTGATGCATCCGCACTTCGTCAAGGAGGACCAGATCGCCTTGCCGCCGCTGGGCCTGCTCGCGCCCCTGGCGCGCGGCGCGGTGGAGCCCGGCATGGTCGAAGTGCTTGCGCTCACGGAGCGTCTCGAAGCGGAGCTGCCGCAGATGCTGGAAGAGCACAAGGCGATCCTCGCCGCGCTGCGGCGCCTCAAGGAAGCCGCGCAACGGGCAGGACACGCCGATATCGTTGCGTTCGCGGAGCAGTTGGCGCTGCACGCACAGACCGAGGAAGAGGTGATGTACCCGGCTGCGGTGCTGGTGGGGCGCTACCTGCGGCTCTCCCCGCGCCCGCCGTCCGCAACAGGAACAGGATCATGAGCATCGTGCCCGGCCAGACGCCGGCATTCTTCGACGACGCGCCCGGCATCACGATGCAGGATGGGCTGGCGCGCACGCTGGGCGCGGTGCAGGACGGCATCATCGAGTACCGCTATCTCGATGCGGTCAAGCTGTGCGGCCATTCCTGTCCCACCGTTGCCGGCGCCTGGCTGATGACCCGCGCGGCGCTGGCGCGGCTCTATCCCGGGGAGATGCCGCAGCGTGGCGCGGTGAAGGTGGAGCTGCGAGAAGCCGAGGACTCAGGCGTGGCCGGCGTGATGGCCAGCGTCGCAGGCCTGGTCACCGGCGCGGCCGGCGACGGCGGCTTCAAGGGGCTGGCAGGCCGCCACTCGCGCCGCAACCTGCTGTGCTTCGGCGTACCCATCCCGGGGGACATGCGCTTCACGCGCCTCGATTCGGGCAGGCAAGTCGACGTCTCCTTCGATCATGGCGCCGTCCCGCGTCCGCACGACCTGAAGCCGACCATGCAGGCGGCGCTGGCTCCTCAGGCAGACGCTCGCCAGAGGGAAGCATTCGGTCGCGCCTGGCAGGCCTGGGTCCGGGCGATACTCCTGGAGCATGCGGACGACCCGCGAGTGATCAGCATGGAAGGCTGAGACCCGATGGCCCGCCGCCCGATCGAACCCCGGGCCCTGCTGGCCGCGCTGCCGCTCTTCGCAGCCATGGAGCCGGCGGCGCTCGCCCGGCTATCGGCCGCGACGACGCGCCGCCCGCTCGCGCGCGGGGAGCGCTTGTTCAGCATCGGCGAGCCAGCCGACCACATGTTCGTGGTGGTGCATGGCGCGATCAAGCTCATGGCCCGGACACCGGCTGGCGGCGCGCGGCTCACCGGCGTCGTCGGCGCCGGCCGCAGCTTCGGCGAGCCGGTCATGTTCCTGGAGCGGCCGGCAGTCGTTGATGCGCAGGCCGTCGACGACGCCCTGGTGCTCCAGATCCCGAAGGAGGCGATCTTCGCGGAGATCGAGCGCAGTCCGCGCTTCGCCAGGCGAATCATCGCAAGCCTCAGCCAGCGCATCGAGTCCCTGGTGACGGCGCTCGACCGGCAGGCCCTGGGCGGGGGACGCGCTCGCCTGATCGACTTCATCGTCCGTCACGCATCCAAGGGGCCGGATCCGCAGGTCGTGATGCTGCCGGCCTCGAAGGCGGCGATCGCGGCGCAGCTGAACCTGACGCCGGAGCACTTCTCGCGCCTCCTGCGTGAGCTGGCTGCCGCCGGGTTGGTCCAGGTTCAGGGGCGCCGCATCCTGGTGCCGGATGCGCGGCGGTTGGCCGTAGAGCTGCGCCGTGGCTCGCCTCCGCCCGTCGGACCTACCCCTGCGGACTCTCCGCCATCGGCCGGCAGTACTTCTCCAGTTGCTCGGGCAGGTCCGCGGGGCACTGGCCGCACTCCCGGTTTCCCGGGACGGCATAGTCGATGAACTTCGGGTACGGCAGGTCCAGCTCCGCCATGATCCGGCGGAACTCCTCGAGCGTCTTGCCCGCACCGAGGCGCGGGTTCCGCTGCTTCTCCTGCGCGATGGAGGACACATGCCGGCCGCTGTAGTCATGGGCCGGATACACCAGCGTCTCGTCCGGCAGGACGAACAGCTTCCGGGTGACGCTGCGATAGAGGGCCGCCGAGTCGCCGTTCTGGAAGTCGGTGCGTCCGCAGCCATCGATCAACAGCGCATCTCCGGTGAACACGCGATCGCCGAGCAGGTAGGCGAAGTGGCCATCGGTATGTCCGGGGGTGTGCAGGCCCGCCAGGCTGATCGATCCCACCGTGAGCGGCCGCCCTTCCTCCATGCCAAAGTCGACGCAGGGCAGGCGGTCGAAGGCAGGCGCGGCGATCCGGCTGCCGACGCGTTTCCTGAGCTCGAGTGCCGCGGTGATGTGATCCGCATGGATGTGCGTGTCCAGCGTGAATGCGAGCTTCAGCCCGAGCCCCTGGATCACCTGCAGGTCCCGGTCCATGGAATTCACCACCGGGTCAACGAGGATCGCCTGCCCGGTCTGCTCGCAGCCCAGCAGGTAGGTATAGGTGCTCGAGACCGGCTCCAGCAGTTGCCTGAAGATCATGCGCGCCTCCCGGTGCCAGCATACCGCAAGCGGCAACGAGCCGCAGCGCTATCATGACGCCAGTTGCCCGAGGTGGAACCCGATGCTCACTTCCGACCAGATCGCCAGCTATCACCGCGACGGTTATGTCGTCCCGGACTTCCGCCTGCCGGAAGACACCCTCGCGACCATCCGCGCGCGCCACGCGGCGCTGCTGGAACGCGAGCCGCGATTTCGCGACTACTGCCCGACGCTCCTCGACTACGACCCGGCGTTCCTCGACTACGCCGACGACCCGGCGATCCTCGACATGGTCGCGCAGCTGATCGGCCAGGACATCGCCCTCTGGAACATGAGCTTCTTCGCCAAGCCGGCGCTCTCCGGCAAGCGCACGCCCTGGCATCAGGACGGCGAGTACTGGCCGATCAGGCCGCTCGCCACCTGCACGGTGTGGCTGGCGCTGGACGACTCCACCCCGGAGAACGGCTGCCTGCGGGTGATTCGCGGATCGCACACCGCGCGGGCCCTGCGGGCGCACAACACGCTTGCGAGCGACGACGTGACGCTCACGCAGGAGCTCGATCCGTCCGAGTACGACGAGGCCGACGCCGTGGACATCGTGCTGAAGGCGGGCCAGGTCTCCCTGCACGACGTCTACCTGCTGCACGGATCGGAGCCGAACCGCTCGCCGCGTCCGCGGCGGGGCATGACCATGCGGTTCATGCCGACCACCAGCGTGTTCGACCGCGACCTCGCGCGCGAGAAGGCGAAGCGCCTCGGCATCCTGGACCATGCCGACCGGCAGGTGTTCCTGCTGCGCGGCATCGACCGCTCCGGCCGGAACACGTTCGTGCTGCGCGAACGGTCGCCGGCAGCGCAGGCCTGACCGATCGCATCGTGCCCGGTCCGACGCCGCCTCGCGGCGCCGGACCTTCCGCGCCCGGGCTCAGCGCGCCGCCGTCTGGGAGAACAGGTTGATCACCGCCACGCCGGCGACGATGAGCGCCATGCCGATCAACGCGCCCGCATCCAGCGCCTGCCCGAACACCAGCCAGCCCACGAGCGAGATCAGCACGATGCCGACGCCCGACCAGATCGCATAGGCGACGCCGACCGGGATGGCGCGCAACGTGAGCGACAACATGAAGAAGGCGAGCGCGTAGCCGGCCACGACAACGACCGACGGCGCGAGCCGGCTGAAGCCCTCGGAGGCCTTGAGCGCGGACGTGGCGATCACCTCGGCCACGATCGCGACCGCGAGGTATCCCCACTCGATCAATTGGTCGTCCTCACGCGATCTGCACCACCAGCCGCCCGCGGACCCGGCCGGCCAGCACCTCGGGAGCCACCTGGATCACCTGGTCGAGGCCGATCGGGGTGGTCATCTCGGCGATGTGCGCAGGGTCCAGGTCGGCGGCCAGCCGCTCCCAGGCGGTGCGGCGGACCGCCATCGGCGCCATCACGGAATCCACACCCAGCAGCGACACGCCGCGCAGGATGAACGGTGCGACGGAGGCTGGCAGGTCCATCCCGCCGGCAAGCCCGCAGGCGGCCACCGCACCGCCATAGCGCAGCCGGGAGCACAGGTTGGCGAGCGTCGTGGATCCGACGGTATCGATGCCTGCCGCCCAGGTTTCCTTGCCGAGCGGCTTGCCGGGCGCGGCGAGCTCGCTGCGCCCGATGATGCCGCGCGCCCCGAGGCGTTTCAGGTAGTCCGCCTCCTGCTCGCGGCCGGTGGAGCCGACCACTTCCCAGCCACGTCGCGCCATGATGGCGATGGCCACGGAGCCGACGCCGCCGACCGCACCGGTCACCACCGCTGGTCCGTCCGCCGGCGCGAGGCCATGTCGCTCCAGGGCGAGCAGGCACAGCATCGCGGTGAGACCCGCGGTGCCGATGCCCATGGCCTGCGCCGGCGTGAGGCCGGCGGGCAGCTTGACCAGCTGCGCCGCCTGGCAGCGCGCCTTCTCGGCGAACCCGCCGTGTCGCGTCTCGCCGGCGCCAAAGCCGGTGGCGACCACCGGGTCGTCGGGCTTGAAGGCCGGATCGCGCGACAGCTCCACCACACCGGCGAGGTCGATGCCCGCGATCAGCGGGAACCTTCGCACGATCGGTGCCTTGCCGGTGAGGGCAAGGGCGTCCTTGTAGTTGATCGTCGAGTGCGTCACCCGCACCAGCACCTCGCCGTCCTGCAGCCCGTCGCCGAGCACGTCGTCGTCGAGGTCGCGCAGCTCGGCCTGCTGGCCGCTGCCGGTCTTGTCGATGTAGATCGCCTTGAAGGTACCCATTCATTGCTCCGTTGTTCCATCGTGCCCGCAGGCCGCTGCCCTGCCTTCAAGCCAGCTGCGCGGACTCCGGATCGCTTCGGCGCACCAGCCGCGCGATCGCCGCGACAAGCGCGCCGGCATCCAGCGGCTTCGCAAGGTGCTCGTCGAAGCC
>JAEWEW010000193.1 GCA_023389175.1 Pseudomonadota bacterium
AACAGCGCGGTGCCGACCGCGATGGCAAGCCCGATGACGATGCCGATCAGGATGCCGAGGGTCGTGCCGCCGGCCTGGTGCCGGCGGGCCTGGGAGATGGCCATTTACATTCTCTCTGGTGCGCAGACGCCGACCAGGGCGAGCCCGCGTCGCAGGACCGAGCGGACGGCGAGGAGGAGGGCAAGGCGGGCCTGCCGCAACGAATCGTCATCGACCAGCACCCGGTCGGAATTATAGTAAGCGTGGAAATCGGCGGCGAGGTCCTTCAGATAGTAGGCGACATGGTGGGGCGAAAGCTCGGCGGCCGCCTGCGCGAGGACCGACGGGAACTCCGCCAGTCGTGCCATCAACCCGAACTCCCGCGGGGTGACCAGCCGGTCCAGCGCCGCCCGGCGCGCCGCCTCGGTATCGCCCGGATCGCCCCCGGCCCCCGCGGCCTCGGCGCCGGCTGCCAGGATCGAGCAGATGCGGGCATGCGCGTACTGGACATAGTAGACCGGGTTCTCGTCGGACCGCGCCAGCGCGAGGTCCACGTCGAAGGTGAACTCGCTGTCGCCCTTGCGCGAGACCAGGAAGAAGCGCACCGCATCGCGACCGCGCACCAGGTCGCCGTCGCCGGACCATTCGATCAGGTCGCGCAGCGTCACGTAGCTGCCGGCACGCTTGGAGATCTTCACCTCCGCCCCGCCGCGCATCACCCGCACCATCTTGTGCAGGACATAGTCCGGATAGCCGGGCGGTATGCCGATGCCGAGCGCCTGCAGGCCGGCGCGCACACGGGCCGTTGTGCCGTGATGGTCCGAGCCCTGGATGTTGATCGCCTTGGCGAAGCCGCGCCGCCACTTGGTGGTGTGGTAGGCCACGTCCGGCACGAAGTAGGTGTAAGTGCCGTCGGACTTGCGCATCACCCGGTCCTTGTCGTCCCCATAGCGGGTGGTCGCCAGCCACAGCGCCCCGTCACGCTCGTAGGTCTGGCCGGCGGCGACCAGCGCGGCCACGGTCCGCTCCACCAGCCCGTCCGAGTACAGCGACGACTCCAGGTAGTAGCTGTCGAAGCGTACCCCGAAGGCCTGCAGGTCGAGGTCCTGTTCCCGGCGCAGGCTCGCCACGGCGAACCGCCGGATCGCCTCGAGGTCGTCCGGGTCGCCCGCGGCGGTCACCGCCGCCTCGCCCGATCCGATGGTGGCGCGGGCGAGGTAGTCGCGGGCGATGTCGGCGATGTAGTCGCCGCGATAGCCGTCGGCGGGGAAGGCCGGATCGTCCGGCGCAAGCCCGCGGCAGCGCGCCTGGACCGAAAGGGCGAGGTTGTTGATCTGCGCACCGGCATCGTTGTAGTAGAACTCGCGCGACACCTCCCAGCCCTGGGTGGCGAGGATGTTCGCCAGCACGTCGCCCAGCGCCCCCTGCCGGCCGTGGCCGACGTGCAACGGGCCGGTCGGGTTGGCCGAGACGAACTCCAGCAGCACCGACTCGCCGGCATGGTCCGCCCGGTCGCCAAAGCCGTCCGGATCGGCGAGGATCGCCGCGACCACCTGCTGCTTGGTGGCCGGGGTCAGCCACAGGTTGATGAAGCCGGGGCCGGCGACCTCGCCGCGCTCGATCATCGCCCCGCCATCCACCTCGAGCAGCGCGTCCAGGAGTGTCTGGGCAACCTGGCGCGGCGCTTGCTTCATCACCCGGGCGAGCTGCATCGCCAGGTTGCTGGCGACGTCGCCGTGCCCCGCTTGGCGCGGACGATCGAGTGATATGCTGGTTTGCGCGCGGGTGGGCGCATCCAGACCCATGGTGCCCATCGCGTCCCGGAACGCGTGGGTGAGTCTGTCGAGCTGAGACTGGAGCATGGAGCCGATTCTATCGACTGGGGCTCGCGGCCCTTCCTTACCCCTCGCGCTGGACCATCTGGTCGTTGCAGCCGCGACACTGGACGAAGGCGAGGCGTGGCTGCGGCGACGGCTCGGCGCGGCGCTCGCACCCGGCGGATCGCATGCCGGCTACGGCACCCACAACCGATTGCTGCGCCTGGGCAGCGCGCACTACCTGGAGCTGATCGCGCCGGACCCGGCGCAGGCCGGTGCGGAGCGCAAGCTGCCCCACACCACGCTGTTCGGCCTGGACCAGCCGGCCGTGACCGAGGCCCTCGCGGGAGGCCCCCGGCTGGTGCACCTGGTGTTCCGGGTGCTCCAGCCCGGATCGCTCGCGGCGATCCTGCCACGGCTGCGCTACGACCCCGGGCCGATCGTGCGCATGTCCCGGGACGATCTGGCCTGGGACATCACCGTCGCGCCGGCCGGCCGGCTGGCCGGCTATGGCCTGCTGCCGACCCTGATCGACTGGGGTGACGCACCGCATCCCTGCAGCCGGCTGCCGGATTCCGGCATCACGCTGGAATCGGTCCGGATCCAGGGCCCGGACTTCGTCATCGCGGCCTTTCCGCCGGTGCCGGCCTTGTCGGCGGCCGCGGGAGATGCCCCGAATCCCATGTCCGCCACCCATGGCCCAGCGGACCCGGATAGCCCCGGTGCCGGATCGGCCGACGCGGGCCATGCGCGCATCACGCTCGCGGCCGCGCCGACGGCCGAGATTTCCGCTGGCTTCCGCATCGGAGAGCGCCGTATAATTATTCAATCTGCGCTTTCGATCAGGGAGTTGGCGCGGTAAGCTGCAAACCACTTGAAGAGGCCCGGTCCTGGCGCCGGGCTCGCTTCGAGACCCGGTTGCGCATGCCGTTGCCGCGGATGGCTCGGCTCGGGCTGGCTGTCATTCATGATTCCAGGTCGCGGCGCGCCGTTCCGAGGAGACGCCCCTGGCGGGCCGCGAAGAGGACTGACAGCCGATGGATTTCAACGACAGGATCGCCCGCGCTTCGCTTCACGTGGAGGTCGCCGACCGGGTCCGGGAGATGATCTTCGATCGCAGCCTCGCGCCCGGCCTGCGGATCGACGAGCTCGACCTGTCCGCCAGGCTGGGCACGTCCCGCACGCCGCTGCGCGAGGCCCTGAAGGTGCTGGCCAACGAGGGCCTGGTCCGGCTTGCCCCCGGCCGCGGCGCCTATGTGACCGAGTTGTCCGTCCAGGAGGTGGAGTCGCTCTTCCCGGTGCTCGCCATGCTGGAGGCCCGCTGCGCCGGGGAAGCGGTCCGGCGCCTCGGCCCGATCGACCGCCGGCGCCTGGAGGCGCTGCACCAGGCCATGGAGCAGCAAGCCGCCGCCGGCGATGCCGACGGCTACCACCGGGTGGCGGACGAGCTCCATGCCCTGCTGCACGAGGCCTCCGGCAACCCCTGGCTGCAGCGGTCAGCCACCGACCTGAGGCGCTTCCTGCGGCTGGCACGCGGCATGTCCGGCCAGGCCGCGAGTCGCCTCCTGCAGTCGCTCGCGGAGCACCGAACCCTGATGAAGGCGATCGCCCGTGACGACGCGGTCGCGGCAGAGCAGGTAATGCACCATCATCTGCTCGCGCAGCAGAAGGCCTGGCGGGCGGCGCATACCGCGCCACGGCAGCCTGCCGGAGCGGCGGATGACCCGGCACGGTCGCCGGCCGCGCAGCCGGCCGCCGGTGGCGAAGCCGCCGGCATTCCGGTAGCCGCGCAGGCCCCGGAGGACGGGCGGACGCCAGTGGAGTCAGTGGACGCTCACTCTCGCCGAGAGCCGGAATTCATCGGTGTTTGAACGGTTCCTGCAGTCGCGACAGCAGGAGCGTGACCGCAGCGAGCTGGAGGAGCTGCTCAAGGACTGCCGGCAGCTGCTGACCGAGCGGGGTGAATCCAACAGCCTGACGATCGCCGCCCGGGCGCTGGCACGCTTCCAGGGCATGTCCACGGCGGCGCGCCAGCGGTTCTTCGAGGCGCTCGCCCGGGAGTTCGATCCGGATCCGGATGCGGTGCTGCGGCTGGCCGAGGCCTATGCGGCCTCCCGTGCGCCGGAAGACCTGGTCCGCCTCGCCCATGCCGCTGAGCCGCCGCGCCAGGAGCTGCTGCGCCGCCTCAATCGCGGGCCGGGCGGCACCGCGGCCATCGTCCGGATGCGCGAGCAGGTGCTCGCGCACGGGGCAGGCCAGGCGCTGAAGGCACTGGACGCGGACCTGCAGCACCTGCTCTCCTCCTGGTTCAGCCCCGGCTTCCTCACGCTGCAGCGGGTGGACTGGGACTCGCCGGCTTCTTTGCTGGAGCGATTGATCGAGCACGAGGCGGTGCATGAGATCCAGGGCTGGGAGGACCTGCGGCGGCGGGTGCAGCCGGATCGCCGCTGCTTCGCCTTCATGCATCCGGTGCTGGCCGGCGAGCCGCTGATCTTCGTCGAGGTCGCGCTCCTGCCCGACGTGCCCACGGCGATTGCGCCGCTGCTCGCCCAGCCGGTCCCGGATCCGGCGGCGGCGGTGAAGTACCGGGTGGCTGCGTTCTATTCCATCTCCAACTGCCAGCCGGGCCTGCGCGGCATCAGCCTCGGCAACTTCCTGATCAAGCGGGTGGCCGAGCGGCTGCAGGCGGAAGTGCCGACGCTGAAGACCTTCTGCACCCTGTCGCCGGTGCCGGGCTTCGCGGAGTGGCTCGCCCGCACCAAGGAGATCGAACTGCCGTCGCTCACGCCGCCCAAGGCGAAGCGCATCAACGCGACGCTCGCCGCGCTGCGCCGGCGCCACCAGACGGACCTGTCGGGTCTGGTTGCGCCCGGCCGCGGCGCGCCGGGCGCCGGGGAGGAGGACGAGTCCGCTCTGCGGGCCCTCTGCGCCTGCTACCTGGTGCATGCCACCCATGGCCGCGGCGGCGACCCGGTGGCCCGGTTCCACCTGTACAACGGGGCACGGCTCGAGCGGATCAACGCGCGCGCGGACCTCTCGCGCAAGGGCAAGCACCAGTCGTACGGCCTGATGGTCAACTACTTGTATGATCTGGACGAGATCGAGAACAACCATGAGGCCTTTGCCAACGGCCAGGTCAGCGCCTCGCGCGCGGTGACCGGCCTGATCTGAAGCGATGCGCTGAAGCGATGCGCCTGCTTGCAAGGGCGCCGCGGTGGCGCAGACCGGCCTCGACGGAGTAGCGCGACGCATGGACCGCAAGGCCAGGAAGCCGGCCGTGGCCGGAAGAGCGAGGGACGCCGCGGTCGCGGCGCGCGGCGATGCCAACCTCTATACGCTGCTCGCCTCGGGCTTTCCGCAGGCGCGCGACGGCTGCGCGATCGAGGCGCGGCGCCCCGCGGCACCGCCGCTCTACTACACCTGGGACGACATCGACCAGGCGACCGGCAAGATCGCCGCGCTGCTCGCCTCGCTGCGCCTCGCGCCGGGCGCCCGGGTGGCGGCGCAGGTGGACAAGTCGCCGGAGGCGCTGCTGCTCTATCTCGCCTGCCTGCGGGCCGGCTTCGTCTACCTGCCGCTCAACGTCGCCTATCGCGAGGGCGAGATCGACTACTTCGTCGGCAACGCCGCGCCGGAGGTGGTGGTCTGCAGCCCCGGCAACCACGGCTGGGTGGCACCGCTCGCGGCACGCCACCGGGTGCCGCATGTGTTCACCCTCGGCGAGGAACGCGACGGCAGCCTGCTCGCCGCGGCGGCCGGCTTTCCTTCGCGCTTCGCCACGGTGGCACGCCGCCCGGATGACCTTGCCGCGATCCTCTACACCTCGGGCACCACCGGCCGCAGCAAGGGCGCGATGCTGTCCCACGGCAACCTGGCCTCCAACGCGGTCACGCTGCATCACTACTGGCGCTGGCGACCCGGCGACGTGCTGCTGCATGCGCTGCCGATCTTCCACGTCCATGGCCTCTTCGTCGCTGCCCACGGCGCGCTGCTGTGCGGCGCGAAGACCATCTGGCTGCCCCGCTTCGACCCGGCCGCGGTGATCGAGGCACTGCCGCAGGCCTCGGTGTTCATGGGCGTGCCGACCATGTACGTGCGCCTGCTCGACGACGAACGCTTCGATCGGCGCTGCTGCGCCGGCATGCGGCTCTTCATCTCCGGCTCGGCACCGCTGCTGCCCGAAACCTTCCGCCGGTTCGAGGAGCGCACCGGCATGCGCATCCTCGAGCGCTACGGCATGAGCGAGACCATCATGCTCACCTCCAATCCCTATGACGGCAACCGGGTCGCCGGCACGGTGGGGCTCCCGCTGCCGGGCGTGGAGGTGCGGGTGGTGGATGACCTCGGCCTCGCCTGCGGTCCCGACGAAGTGGGCGGGGTCCAGGTACGCGGGCCGAACGTCTTCGGCGGCTACTGGCAGATGCCGGAGAAGACCCGCGAGGAGTTCACCGATGACGGCTGGTTCCGCACCGGCGATGTCGGCCGCTTCGATGCCAACGGCTATCTGTCGATCGTCGGGCGCAGCAAGGACCTGATCATCACCGGCGGCTACAACGTCTACCCCAAGGAGATCGAGAGCCTGCTCGACGAGCTGCCGGGCGTGCGTGAATCCGCGGTGGTCGGCATCCCGGATCGCGACTTCGGCGAGAGCGTTGCCGCCGCGGTGGTGCCGCGTGACGGCGAGCGGATCGACGTCGCGGCGCTGGTCGCGGCGGTGAAGGGACGCATCGCCGGCTTCAAGGTGCCGCGCAAGGTGCTGGTGATGGACGAGCTGCCGCGCAACCAGATGGGCAAGGTGCAGAAGAACCTGCTGCGCGAGCGGCTCGCCGCCGAGAACCCGTGAGCGTCGCCGCACGGCCGCCCGAAGGCGACGCTCTCCTCCCTCGGGGAGGTGGTCGCGCTTCGCGACCGGAGGGTTCACGATGAGCGTCGCCGCACGGCCGCCCGAAGGCGACGCTCCCCTCCCTCGGGGAGGTGGTCGCGCTTCGCGACCGGAGGGCATGCGGGAACGCCCGTGCGGAGGGGCGGGTTGAATCGGCTCCGCGACACCCCAAGCTTGCCACTGTCGGGCGCGGAACGCGGCAACCGTCGCGGCGCCCCCGTGTGGAGTCGAGCATGATCGAGGTAACCCAACAGACCTTCGAGGCAGAGGTGCTGGCGGCGTCGCAGCGCGTGCCGGTGCTGGTGGACTTCTGGGCACCGTGGTGCGGCCCCTGCCGCGCGCTGACGCCGGTGCTGGAGCGGCTTGAGCACGAGCTGGCCGGCAGCGTCGTCCTGGTGAAGGTGAATTCGGACGAGAATCCCGAGATCGCCGCGGCCCTCGGCGTGCGCGGCATCCCCAACGTGATCCTGTTCAAGGACGGCAAGCCGGTGGACAGCTTCGTCGGTGCCCAACCGGAAAGCCGGATCCGGGCTTTCCTCGCCCGCCACCTCGCCAAGCCGGGCGACGCCGAGCTCGCCCGCGCGCGGGAGGCGATGCAGGAGAAGCGCTATGCCGTGGCCGCTGAAGCGCTGAGCACGGCGCTCGCGATCAACCCGGCCAACGAGCAGGCGCGCGCGGACTATGTGCTCGCCCTCACCCGCTTGCACCGGTTCGAGCAGGCGCGGACCGCGTTCGCGCCGCTGGCCGGCGAGGCCCTGGTGGATCGCCGGATCGCCGCGATCGGGCTGCTGCTCGAAGCGTCCGAGGCGGCCGCCCCGGTGGACGGCGAGGCGGAAGCCCGTGCGGCCGTGGCCGAGGCACCCGGGGACAACACCCTCCGTCTCACGCTGGCGCAGTGGCTCATGGCGCAGAGCCGCTGGGCCGAGGCGATGGACGAGCTGCTCGTCATCGTGGAGCGCGATCGCTCCTTCGGCGACGACATCGCGCGCCGCACGATGCTGGCGATCTTCGAGCTCTGCCCGGACGCCGCACTGGTCTCCACCTATCGACGCCGGCTGAGCGCAAGCCTCTACTGATCCACCCGCTTGCCCCGAAGGGGCCCGTCCCAGGAAGACCGCCATGCCCATCCTCGTCCTCGGCCTCGTCGTCTTCCTCGGCGCCCACTCGGTGCGACTCGTCGCGGAGGACTGGCGTACCCGCCGGGTCGCTGCCGTCGGCGAGAAGCGCTGGAAGCGGCTTCTCAGCGTGATCTCCCTGGTCGGCCTGGTGCTGACCATCTGGGGCTATTCGATGGCGCGGCAGGAGCCGGTGCTGCTGTGGGCGTCGCCGGTCTGGACCCGGCACGCGGCCTCGCTGCTGGTGCTGGTCGGGTTCATATTCATCTCGTCGGCGCACGCTCCGCCGAACCACTTCCGCGCGTCGCTGCATCACCCCATGTACGCCGGCACGGCCCTCTGGGCCATCGGCCACCTGCTCGCCAACGGCATGCTGGCGGACCTGCTGCTCTTCGGCGCCTTCCTGGCGTGGTCGGTGGCCGGATTCCTGACCTGGCGTGCGCGCGACCGGGTGCAGGCACGCAGCTACCCGGCCGGCACCGCCCGGGGCACCGTAGGCGCGATCGTTGTCGGCACCGTGCTCTGGGCGGTGTTCGCCTTCCTGCTCCACGGCCCCCTCATCGGCGTGCGACCGTTCTAGCGATCGGCGGCCACGGAGTCGCGGCGTTGGAAACCGATGATCACCGCAAGGCAGCGCCGTACCGCGCCAATCGCAGCGAGGACGCCGGCCGTCTCGGCCAGGCCGGCATCCTGCTGATCGACGACGACCCGGGCCTGCTGGCCTCGATCCGCCCGCTGCTCGAGGGACTGCACCCCCGGCGCCTTGCGGTGCTCGACGCCTGCGATCTGGCACTGGCCCACCTGGAGCGCATCGAGCCCGACGTGCTGCTGCTCGGGAGCCGCGCGCCGGCGCATGCCGGTCTGGGCGTGCTCGCCGAGCTGCGCGGCAGCGAACGCTGGCGCGACCTTCCGGTGATCATGCTGGTCGACCACGACGACGCCGAGGCGCGACGGCGCGCCTTCGCGCTCGACGCGAGCGACTTCCTCGACCGCGCGCCCGATGCCACCGACCTGCACTGGCGGCTGCGCAACGCGCTCGGCTTCAAGGCCTACCAGGATCGGCTGCTGCGCCGCGACCCGCTGACCGGCCTGCCTAACCGCGACGAGTTCCTGCGACGCGTTGAATCGGTGCTGGCACGCGTCGCCGCGAGCGAGCCGGACGGCAGCCGTTCGGTCGTCGTCATCGACCTCGACCGATTCCGGCAGATCAACGACGGGCTCGGCCATGCCGCCGGAGATGCGCTGCTGGTCGCGGTGGCGCAGCGGCTGTCCGAGGTGATGGCCGAGAGCGTCGGCGGCGACCGTCGTGCCGAAGGCAGCGGCACGACGCCCTGGCTCGCACGCATCGATCGCGACCGATTCCTCGCCCTGCTGCCGGATGCGCCGGGCGCGCCACGTCATGATGCCGCCATGGCCGCGCTGCGTACCGCCATGGCGCGGCCGTTCCATCTCGACCGCCGCGAGTTCCATCTCAGCGCGAGCCTCGGGGTCGCCAGCTACCCGCAGCACGGCGATCGCGCGGAGCTCCTGATGCAGCGGGCCGAGATCGCGCTCGAGCAGGCGAAGCGCCGCGGCGGCAAGTCGCTCGCCGAGTTCGGTCCCGCCATGCTCAGCCGCGCGAACGAGCGCCTCGCGCTCGAGAACCAGCTGCACTATGCGATCCGCCATGACGAGCTGTGCCTGCACTACCAGCCCAAGGTGGACTGCGCCACGCTGCGCATGGTCGGCGTCGAATCGCTGATCCGCTGGCAGCATCCGGGCTTCGGGCTGCTCGGGCCGCAGCGCTTCATTCCGCTGGCCGAGGACGCCGGGCTGATCGACGCGATCGGCGAATGGGCGATCCGCGAGGCCTGTCGCCAGGGCGCGGCCTGGATGCGGGCGGACCTGCCGGCGATCGACATCGCGGTGAACCTCTCGGCCGCCCAGCTTCTGCGCGGCGACTTCGCCGCCACGGTGGCGGCGTCGCTCTCGGACAGCGGCTTTCCCGCGCGGCGCCTCACCCTCGAGCTCACCGAAAGCATGCTGATGACCGCCGGCGACCAGGGCCGGCGGACGCTGGAGTCGGTGAAGGCGCTCGGGGTGGCGCTCTCGCTCGACGACTTCGGCACCGGCTATTCGCCGCTCACCTACCTGCGGCAGCTGCCGATCGACGAGATCAAGATCGATCGCTCATTCATCCACGGCCTGCCGCAGGCGCGCCAGAACGCGGCGATCGCCGGCGCGGTGATCGAGCTGGCCGGCGCGCTCGGCCTGCAGGCGGTCGCCGAAGGCGTGGAGAGCGATGACGAGCTTGCCTTCCTGCGCCGCTTTCCCGGCTGCCGCTTCCAGGGCTACCTCTTCAGCCGGCCAGTCGCGGCCGAGTCGCTGGGCGCGCTGCTCGCGTCCATGCACGATCCGTCGGGCGCCGTGAACGGCTGATCCATCGAACGAGCGAGGGATGCTGCCGATGCAACGACGTTCGATCGCGGCCCTGGCCACGGCCTCGCTGCTCACGGCCTGTGGCGGGAGCAGCGGCAACGACGATCGTGGCCCCAAGGCCGCCGGCGCCTACGAAGGCGTCACCAGCAATGGCGGCGCGTTCCAGGCGCTGGTGCTGGACGACGACCAGTTCTGGGCGCTGTACGGCGTCGAGGTGGGCAGCGTCTTCCATATCGCCGGCTTCGTGCAGGGCCAGGCCCGTTCGGGCGGCGGCCGCATCTCCTCTTCGGACATCCGCGATTTTGGTGAGGCCCCGGCCGAATCCAGCACGCTGGAAGGAACCTATTCAGCCGGGTCCAACATCGCGGGCGGACTGAGAAGTGCTTCTCGCACCTTCGCCTTCAATGGCACCGTAGTGGACCCGACAAACTTCGCCTATGACGTGCCGGCCGATCCAACCGCGATTGCGGGCGACTGGATCATGATCGGTCTCGGAGGAGCCCCCGCCTCGGTCGCGATCACGGCAAGCGGCGCGCTCACCGGCAAGAGCGACGGCTGCAGCTATGAAGGCACCGTGACCCCGCATGCCTCCGGCCGGAACCTCTTCAGCGCCACCGTCACCTTCGGCGGCGCGCCGTGTGCGCGGGCCGGGCAGGCAGCCAGCGGCATCGCGGTGAGCCACCTGCTCAACGGCGGACCGTTGCGCCGGCTGCTGCTGCTCGCCACCGATCCGACCCGCCGGGAGGGCATCGGGCTGGTCGGCGTCCGCTGACCAGGTGGCACGGCACGCGGGAAAGTCACTACTGCAACACCCTCCGCTTTGCAGTAGCCTCAGGCCAGGCTTCGACGGGGAGGTACATCATGTACAAGCATGTCCTGATTGCCACGGACGGATCGGACCTGGCCGAGAAGGCGGTGGACACCGGCACCAAGCTCGCCGCGGCGCTGGGCGCGAAGCTCACGGTGGCGCATGTCGGGGCACCGTACGCGCCGCCGCTCTACGCCGGCGACTTCGTGCCGAGCACGTTCCTGTCCTCGGAGGAGCACGAGGCGCGGGTGCGGGAAGCCGCGGAGGAGATCCTCAGGCGGGCCGCGGCCCATGCCGAGAAGGAGAACGTCCCCTGCAACACCGATTTCGCGGTGGCGGACCATCCCTACGAGGGCGTCCTGGAGATCGCGCAGCGCAACCACTGCGACCTGATCGTGATGGCTTCGCACGGGCGCAGCGGCTGGAGCGCGGTACTGCTCGGCAGCGAGACGCAGAAGATGCTGGCGCACAGCCCGGTGCACGTGCTGGTGGTGCGGTAGCGCCCCGCAGCGGCAGGCCGGAGGTCAGCGACCCAGCAGCGACGCGACTTCCGCCCGCGTTGGCAGCGCCATCCGGCCGCCAGGCCGGCTGCAGCGCAGCGCCGCGGTCGCGGATGCGAAGCGCAGGGCGTCCTCGATCCGCGCGCCTTCGGCGATCGCGAGCGCATACGCCCCGTGGAATGCATCGCCGGCGCCGAGCGTCTCCACCGCCGCCACCTCGAAGGCCGGCAGGTGCCGCACGCCGTCCGAATGGCGCGTGGCATAGAGCAGGCCGCGCTCGCCCAGCGTGACCGCCGCGAGCGCTGCTCCCGCAGCGACCAGCCGCTCCAGCTCGCGGGACGCGTCGGCGGCCTCGCCGGGATGACCCAGCCACTCCGCCCAGCCGGGCTCGGAGAAGATGACATGATCGGCGAGCGGCACCAGCGCGCGCAGCAGCGCGACATTGCCCATCTCGCCGTCGAGCACCACCGGGATGCCGGCCGCGCGCGCCCGCGCCGCCAGCGACTGCGCGCCGTCCGGCCAGCGCACGTCCACCATCACCGCGTCCGCATCGAGCGGCAGCGACTCCACCAGGCTGCGCGGCGCCCGCAGCGCGTCGCCCTGCGCGCTCACGATCAGCCGCTCGCCGCTGCCCTCGACGATGATCGCGGAGTGCGACGACCGCACGCCGGGCACCACCAGGCCCGGCTCGGTCCCGACCCCGGCGCGCGCGAGCTCCTCGAGGATGCGGGCACCGACGTCGTCGTCGCCGACCGGTCCCCAGAAGGTGGCCCGCCCGCCAAGCGCGGCGATCGCGCAGGCGGCATTGGCCGCCATCCCGCCGACGGTGTAGTCGTGCCGGCAGGCACGCACCTTGGTCGGTCGCGCGGGAAATGCGTCGATCCGGAAGACCGAATCGAAGGCCGCATGTCCCACGCAGACGACCCTTCCGCCGGCCGGCTCGCGCGGTGAGGCCACGGCTCAGCGCCTCACCGGTCCAGGATCTGGCTCAGGAACTGCCGGCTGCGCTCGTTCTGCGGGTTGTCGAAGAACGCCTGCGGGGTGTTGGTCTCGACGATCTCGCCCTTGTCCATGAAGATCACCCGATCGGCCACCGCGCGCGCGAAGCCCATCTCGTGGGTGACCACGAGCATCGTCATTCCGTCGCGGGCGAGCGCCACCATGGTATCGAGCACTTCCTTGACCATCTCCGGATCGAGCGCGGAAGTGGGCTCGTCGAACAGCATGATCGACGGGTTCATGCAGAGCGCGCGGGCGATCGCGACCCGCTGCTGCTGCCCGCCCGAAAGCTGCCCGGGGTACTTGCGCGCCTGCTCGACGATGCGCACCCGCTCCAGGTACTTCATCGCCGTCGCTTCCGCTTCCGCGCGCGGCCGCTTGCGCACCCAGATCGGCGCGAGCGTGCAGTTCTCCAGCACCGTGAGATGCGGGAACAGGTTGAAGTGCTGGAACACCATGCCGACGTCGCTGCGGATCTGGTCGATGTGCTTGAGGTTG
This sequence comes from Pseudomonadota bacterium, assembly GCA_023389175.1. Classification (GTDB taxonomy): domain Bacteria; phylum Pseudomonadota; class Gammaproteobacteria; order Burkholderiales; family Burkholderiaceae_E; genus Lautropia. The sequence continues at coordinate 13,017 of JAEWEW010000193.1, forward strand.
CCGGTGAGCTCCACGCCGTTGACGGTGATCCGTCCTTCCTGGTGCTCCTCGAGCCGGTTGATGCAGCGGATCAGCGTGGACTTGCCGGAGCCGGACGGGCCGCAGACGACGATGCGCTCTCCCTTGTCCACCCGCAGGTTGATGCCGGTCAGCACCTGGAAGTCGCCGTACCACTTGTTGAGGTTCTCGATCAGTATCGCCGGCACGCCGCCCACGCTGGTGGCGCGGGGCACCTGCGCCGACGGGGCGGCGGCGCTGCGGCTCGGGACGGCGGCGGGGATGGCGGCGGTCATCGGCTGACTCCCTTGGCTCCGGTTAGCGGGCATGGCTCCTCGCGAGGTCTCGCTCGAGCCGCTGGCTGTACTTCGACATCGCGAAGCAGAAGATCCAGTAGACCAGGATCGAGAAGAGCAGCGCCTCGATGAAATACTTCTTCCAGGCGAAGTCGGTCTCCACCGATTTCTTCACCGCGTACGCGAAATCGTAGATGGCGATGATCACCACCAGCGAGGTGTCCTTGAAGAGCGAGATGAAGCTGTTCACCACCGGCGGGATCGATATCCGGAGCGCCTGCGGCAGGATCACGAACCCGATCGTCTTCCAGTACGGCAGCCCGAGCGCCTCCGCGGCTTCGTACTGGCCGCGCGGCACTGCCTGCATGCCGCCGCGCACCGCCTCCGCGAGATAGGCGGCAACGAAGAGGATGATGGCCACCTGCGCGCGCAGCAGCTGGTCGATCTGCCAGCCGAGCGGCAGGAACAGCGCGAGCATCACGCTCGCCATGAAGAGCACCGTGATGAGCGGCACGCCGCGCACCACCTCGATGTAGATCACCGAGAGCGACCTGATGATCGGCAGGTGCGAACGGCGCCCGAGCGCAAGCAGCACGCCGAGCGGAAATGCGAAGGCGATGCCGAAGATGGCGAGGATCAGCGTGACCGGCAGGCCGCCCCACTGCCCGCTGCGCACCGGCACGAGGCCCAGGCCGCCGGCCATCAGCCAGTAGGCGATCGCGATCCCGACCGTCCACACGACGATCAGCCGGCGGTTCCAGAAGCGCCTGAGCGCGGAGACGACCAGCAGCGAGACCAGCACCACGATCACGATGGCCGGCCGCCATTGCTCCTCGTACGGATAGGTGCCGAACATCATGAAGCGGAATTTCTCCCATACCACCGCCCAGCATGCGCCCTGCCCGCGCGCCGCCTCGCAGGCTTCGACCGGCTGCCGGCCCCAGACCGCATCGATGAAGAGCCAACGCACCATCGGCGGCACCGTCCACGCGAGGAAGGCGACGCACAGCAGCGTGAGCGCCGTATTGAACGGCGACGAGAAGAGGTTGCGTCGCATCCAGCCGATCGCGACCATGGTTAGCGTTCCACCAGCCGGACCCGGCTGTTGTAGATGTTCATGACGATGGCGATGACCAGGCTGATGGCGAGATACACCGCCATGAGGATGGCGATCGCCTCGATCGCCTGGCCGGTCTGGTTCATGCTGGTGTTGGCCACCGACACCAGCTCCGGATAGCCGATTGCCACCGCCAGCGACGAGTTCTTGGTGAGGTTCAGGTACTGGCTGGTCATCGGCGGCACGATGACCCGCAGCGCCTGCGGCAGCGTGACCAGCCGCAGGGTCTTGCCGGGAGTGAGCCCGAGCGCCTGCGCCGCTTCGGTCTGCCCGCGGTCCACGGCGAGGATGCCGCCGCGCACCACCTCCGCGATGAACGCTGCGGTGTAGGTGGTGAGACCGATCAGGAGCGCGGTGAACTCCGGCGATACGTTGCGGCCGCCGCGCATGCCGAAGCCCGAGAGCCGCGGCACGTCCAGCTCGGTCGGAGCGCCGCCGACCAGCCAGGCCACCACCGGAATGCCGACCAGGAAGCCGAGTGCCGGCAGCAACAGCGGCAACTGCACGCCGGACTCGTTCTGCCGCCTGCGTGCATGCGCGCGGTAGGCAAGGAAGGCGATGATGCCGGCGACGAAGCCGATGCCGGCGTAGCCGTAGGCGGGATGCGCGACCGGCCAGGCATAGTTCATCCCGCGCTGGCTCAGGAACACGAGGCCGCCGACATCGATCGCCTGCCGCACCGGCGGCAGCAGCTCGGTGAGGAACACGTACCAGGCAAAGAGCTGCAGCAGCAGCGGCACGTTGCGCATCACCTCGACATACGCCGAGGCGAGCTTCGCGACCAGCCAGTTGCTCGACAGCCGCGCAACGCCGACCAGCGTGCCGAGGATCGTGGCGAGCACGATGCCGAGCAGCGACACGTACAGGGTGTTGAGCACGCCCACGAGGAACGCACGCCCGTAGGTGCGCGTGGCGTCGTAGGCGATCGGCGACTCCGCGATCTCGAAGCCCGCTTCCTTGCCGAGGAAGTCGAAGCCGACCTGGATGTTGCTGCGCGCGAGGTTGGCCTGCGTGTTGCTGAACAGGTACCAACCCACGCCGACCACCACGGCGAGCAGCAGCGCCTGCCAGAAGACGCCGCGAACCTTCTCGCTCGAGAGCAGCGCGCCGGCGCCCGGCCGGCCGCGCTCGTCCGCGGCGTTTGCGGCGACGTCCGTCATGCCGTCAGCCGCATCGGCGAAGTGTCGTCCGACGGCCGCTCAGCGGATCGGCGGCGCGTAGAGGGCGCCGCCCTTGCTCCATTGCTCGTTCACGCCGCGCGGAATCTCCAGCGG
>JAEWEW010000220.1 GCA_023389175.1 Pseudomonadota bacterium
CGCGTGGGCCGAGACCTCGTAGTGGTCGTAGCCGGCGGCGGCAAGGCGCTCCTCCAGCTCGTCCTGCATGGCCGCTGCGGCGTCGTCGTCCGGCAGCGCCGGCGGAAACCGGGCGAACAGGGTGTTCGGCTCGAGGGTCAGGTGGTAGCAGGAAAGATGCGGCGGCTCATGGCCGAGCGCCGCCCGGAGGTCCGCGCGCAGCCCGGTCAGGTCCTGCCCCGGGAGCGCATACATCAGGTCCAGGTTGAAGGTGGGGAAGAGCTCGGCCGCCGCCTGCGCGGCCGCATGCGCCTGGCGACCGTCGTGGATCCGGCCAAGAGCAGCGAGCCGTGCGTCGTCGAAGCTCTGGATGCCGAGCGACAGCCGGTTGACTCCGGCATCACGGAAGCCGCCGAACCGGTCACGCTCGAAGGTGCCGGGGTTGGCTTCCATCGTCACCTCGGCGCCGGCGACCACCGGAAGCCGCGCCCGCAGGCTTGCGAGCAGCCGGTCGATGCCTTCGGGCGAGAAGAGGCTCGGCGTCCCGCCACCGATGAAGATCGTCTGGACCGTACGGCCCCAGACGAGCGGCAGGCTCGCCTCCAGGTCCGCCTCGAGCGCGGCGAGATAGCCGGCCTCTTCCGCCCCGGCCGCCGGCGCCTCGTGCGAGTTGAAGTCGCAGTAGGGGCACTTGCGCACGCACCAGGGCAGGTGGACGTAGACCGACAGCGGCGGCAGCGCGTCGAGGCGCGTGCCGCGATCGAGGCGGACGACGTCGGTCATGCCGCGACCTGTTCGAGCAAAGCCGCGAGCGCCCGGCCACGGTGGCTCACGCGGTTCTTGTGCTCGGGGAGCATCTGCGCGGCAGTGACCGATTCCCCGTCCGGCAGGAAGTGCGGGTCGTAGCCGAAGCCGTGGGTGCCGCGCGGCTGCGGCGCCAGCACCCCGGGCCAGATGCCTTCGGCAATCAGCGGTCGCGGATCATCCGGGTGGCGCAGCAGGACGATCACGCAACAGTAGAAGCAGGCGACCGGCTGAGGAAGCGCGGCGGTCGCCTCGACGAGCCGGCGGTTGTTGGCGGCATCCTGGAGCTCGCGCGGCAATGCCCCGCCGCCGACCGGCGCCGCATAGCGGGCCGAGTGCACGCCCGGCGCCCCGCCGAGGGCCGGCACGCAGATGCCCGAGTCATCGGCGATGGCCACCAGTCCGGATTCCCGGGCGGCGTGACGGGCCTTGGCGAGGGCGTTCTCGACGAAGGTCGGATGCGGCTCGTCCGCCTCGGCGATGCCGAGCACCGACTGCAGGACGATGGTGACATCGACCGGGCGCAGCAGCGCCTCGAACTCCCGCGCCTTGCCCGGATTGCCGCTCGCGAGCACCCAGCGGCCGCCGGCCGCGGCGCCGGCTGCCTGGCGAGGGTCGACTGCCGTCCCGCCCGGGCCCGGATGCTGCGCCACGCGGATCTCCTCAGTCGCTTGCCTGGCGCTGCAGCTCGGCGAGTTGCGCGATGCCCCGGGCCGCGAGATCCAGCATCGCGTCCGCCTGCTCCCGGCTGAAAGGACGGCCCTCCGCCGTTCCCTGGACTTCCACCAGCCCGTCGCCGGCCATCACGACGTTCATGTCGGTATCGCAGGTGGAGTCTTCGCCGTAGTCCAGGTCCAGCAGCACGCGACCACCGCGCGCGATCCCCACGGACACCGCCGCAACCGAGCCGCGCAGCGGATGCTGCTGCAGCGCGCCTGCAGCGAGCAGCCCGTCGAGCGCATCGCGCAGCGCCACCCAGGCCCCGGTGATTGCCGCGGTCCGGGTGCCGCCGTCGGCCTGGATGACGTCGCAGTCCAGGTGGACCGTGCGCTCGCCGAGCAGCGACATGTCCGTCACCGCGCGCAGGCTTCGGCCGATCAGCCGCTGGATCTCCAGGGTACGGCCGCCCTGCTTGCCGCGGGCGGCCTCGCGATCGCTGCGTGTATGCGTGGCCCGCGGCAGCATGCCGTATTCCGCGGTGACCCAGCCGACGCCCCTTCCCTTCAGGAACGGCGGCACCTTGTCGAGGACGCTGGCGGTGCAAAGGACTCGCGTGTCGCCGAACGACACCAGCACCGAGCCCTCCGCGTGGCGGGTGAACCCGCGCTCGAAGCGGACCGGCCGCAGCTCGTCGAAGGCGCGGCCATCGGCGCGCCGGAACGTCGTGGACATCAGCGTCCCTCCCGGTTGGAACGCTGGATCGCGTTCTGGATTTCCGCGATGGTGCGCTCGATCTCCTCCTCGGTGAGATCCGAGGCGGGCGGCGCTGCACCCGGGTCGGCGCCGATCGCGATGGTGGTGGTGACCGCGCCGTCGGGCAGGCCGAGCGAGGACAGCGTCGGGATGTCGTCCAGGTCCGCCGTCGCGTCCCACTTGAGCGCGAGCGCGGTGGTGTTGTCCGCGGCCAGGCCGTTGCGCTGGACCGCATGCCGCACCAGGCGGGGCACCACCTCCATCACCGAGCCTTCGTCGAAGTCCCGCGCCATCTCGGTTTCGTCGACCCCGCTCCAGAAGCCGTCGCTGCAAAGCAGGATCACGTCACCGGCCCGGATGGGATGGCGCGAGTGGATCTCGATGGAGGGCTCGAATGGCGAGCCGAGGCAGTTGAGCACCTTGTTGCGCTCCGGATGGGTCTCGGTCTCGGCCTGGGTGATGAGGCCGAGATTGAGCAGGTTCTCCACCTTGGAATGGTCCCGCGTGCGGGTGGCGACCTCGCCGCGGCGCATGAGGTAGAGGCGGGAATCGCCGGCATGGGCCCACCAGGCCATGTCGTCCTGCACCACGCAGGCGACGATGGTGGTGCGCGGGCACTCCGGCAGGTCGTTGGCCTCGCGGTAGCGATGGAGCTCCCGGTGGCCGGCACGGAACGCCTCGTCGAGGAACTCCGCGGGGTCGGCAAGCTTCGGCTGCGCTGCGCGCTGGAACATCGCGGCGGCCGTCTGCATGCACAGCTGCGCCGCCACCTCGCCGCGCATGTGGCCGCCCATGCCGTCGGCGACGATCATCAGCAGCGACTCGCGCGAGAAGCAGTAGCCCATCCGGTCCTGGTTGCTGGCCCGGGCGCCGATCTCGGTGTCCTGGAATATCGAGAAACGCATGGATCCCCGCTGGTTGGTTGGCGCTGGAGGGATTGCCGTGGGTTGAGAGGGTTGCCTGGTTCTCGGAGCCCGGCGCACTGGTGCCCTAGGCTTCGCTCTTCTGCGTCGGCCACAGGGCGGTGTTCTCGCCGGCGACCGCCGTGCTGCGCCGCTTGCGGAACGGCACCGTGCCGAGCCATCGCATCGGCGAGAGCGAGAAGCCGCGCTTCGCGCGCGGTGCGGCCGGCGGCTCGCGCAGCGCCCGCTGCAGCGAGAACACGCTCTGCGGCCGCTCGAGCGGATTGATCTTCATGCACCAGGCCACCAGGTCCAGCAGCTGCTGGGAATAGTGCTCCGCCGCCGGCTGCATCGCGCCCTCCACCTTGTCGTGCACCGCCCGCTGGTCCGCCGGCTGCGGCGGTGCGCCGAGCATGCAGGCGTACATGCTGGCGCCGAGCCCGTAGATGTCCGTCCAGGGGCCGAGCTGCTGGTTCTTCTTGTAGAGCTCCGGCGCCGCGAAGCCGGGCGTGTACATCGGAAACAGCTTTGGTGCGTCCTGCGTCAGCGTCTGGCGGGCGGCGCCGAAATCCAGCAGCATGGGCGAGCCGTCGCGCTTCAGGTAGATATTGGCAGGCTTCAGGTCCAGGTGCAGCAGGCGGTTGGCATGCACCTCCCGCAACCCGTTCATCACCTGCGCGAAGATCCGGCGGATATGGCGCTCCGGCAGCACTTCCTTGCCGGGACGGTTGCGGTGGTGGACGATCAGCTCCTGCAGGCTGCGTCCGCCTTCGTAGGCCATCACCATGTAGACGGTCTCGTTGGCGCGGAAGAAGTTGAGCACCCGCACCACGTTCGGGTGGATCACCTTGGAGAGCGCGCGGCCTTCCTCGAAGAAGCACTTGAGCCCGTTGCGGTAGGTGGGCAGGTTTTCGCCGCTCACGGTCGGCACCAGCTCCCCCACCGCGCGACGGACCAGGGAGCTTGGCAGGTACTCCTTGATGGCGACCGGCTGCCCCTCCGCATCATGCGCGAGATAGACGATCGAGAAACCGCCGCTCGCGATCTTTCTTACAATGCGGTAGCCGCCTGCCTCCAGCCCCTCCGGCAGCGGCGCGTTGTGTTGCGTAGCCATACGCCGATTGTAGAAGGGTTGCATGCCGTCCCACCACAAGCCCCGCAGCGATACCACTACCGAATCCACGGCGGAATCGGCCGCCGGTCCACTCGCGGGCGCCGCCCGACGGGGTGCGCGCAGCATGACCGGCTATGCGCATCATTCCGAGGACACGCCGGTCGGGCGCGCAACCATAGAGCTGCGCTCGGTCAACGCCCGCTTCACCGATCTCCAGTTCCGGCTGCCGGACGAGCTGCGCGCGATGGAGCCGCTGCTGCGCGAGCGGATCACCGCCGTGGTGAGCCGCGGCAAGGTGGAGATCCGGATGCAGTTGCGCGGGCGAGAAGCCGAGCCGGGCGCGGTCCGCGTCGACGAGGCCTTCGTGGGTGCGCTGGCCCGGGCTGATGCGATGATCCGAGCGCTCGCGCCGGATGCCGCGCCACTCGCGGTTGCGGACTACCTGCGCCTGCAGGCAAGCGGCGCCGACCGGGCCGGCGGCGGCCCGGACGAGGCAGCCCCGGAGCAGCTCTGGCAGGCGCTTGCCCCCATGGTGGACCATGCCGTCGCGGAATTCGTCGCCAGCCGGGAGCGCGAAGGCGCCCGCCTTGCGGACACCGTCCTGCGCCAGGTCACGGAGATGCAGCAGCTGGTGCAGGCGCTGCAGCCGATAGTGCCCGAGCTGCTCTCCGCGGCCCAGGCGCGGCTCACGCTGCGCCTCACGGAGGCCATGCCGCAGGCGACCAACGGCATTTCGCCGGAGGAGGCCTTCGCGCGCATCCGCCAGGAGGTGGCGCTGCTCGGCCTGCGCGGCGACGTCTCCGAGGAGTTCGAGCGGCTCGCCATCCACCTCGCCGAGGTGCTGCGCGTCGTGGACCAAGGCGGCGCGATCGGCAAGCGGCTGGACTTCCTCACCCAGGAGCTCAATCGCGAGGCCAACACGCTCGCCTCGAAGGCGAGCGGCGTGGCGGTGACCGACGGCGCGGTCGCGCTCAAGCTGCTGATCGAGCAGATGCGGGAGCAGGTGCAGAACCTGGAGTAGGGGCGACCCAGCGACAGCATCCGTTCCGAGGCAGTATCCGTTCCAGACAACTTCGACCACTCCAGAGG
>JAEWEW010000262.1 GCA_023389175.1 Pseudomonadota bacterium
GGCCAGCGCGCGGCCGGCCGCCGCCGTTCCCGCTCCGGGCCGGGCGCCGCCGCCGCCCGCGGTCGCTTCGTGGCGGGCGCTTGCGCACCTCACCGAACGGCTGCTCACCGCGCGGACCCGCTCCGAGATCTGCTTCATCCTCGCCAACGAGACCTGGCAGCTCATGCCGTTCCGGCAGGCGGTGCTGTGGCGCATGGATTCGCGCGACCGGCCGCGCCTGCACACGGTGTCGGGCCTGCCGCGCCTCGCCGAGGATTCGCCCAACACGGTGTTCCTGAAGCGGCTGGGCCGGTTCCTGCACCGGCGCAGCCCGCGGCTCGTGACCGACGCGGACCTGCCGGCCGATCTCGCCGCCGAGTGGCGCGAGTTCATGCCGCCGTTCGGCTACGTGCTGCCGGTGCCGGCTGGCGACGACGGCCGCAAGCTGGCCATCCTTGCGTTCGGGTTGGAGGCGCCGCCCGACGACACGGCCGAGGAGCTGGTGCAGCGCGCGGTCGCGGTCGGGGGGCGCGCCTGGGGCCGCATCGGCGGCGTCAAGCGACCGCGCGCCAACGCGGTCCGCTGGCGGATCGCCGGATGGCTTGCCGCGGGCGCGGCCCTGCTTGCGCTGCTGCTGCCGGTCCGGCTTTCGGTGCTCGCGCCGGCGGAGGTGGTCGCGCTCGACGCCATGGCGGTGAGCGTGCCGATCGACGGCGTGGTGGCTTCGTTCGCGGTTGCGCCGAACCAGGCGGTGGCGCGTGGCGACCTGCTGTTCACGCTGGACGACACCACCTTGCGCAACCGGCGCATCGTCGCGCAGCGGCAGCTGCAGGTGGCGCGGGCCGACGCGCTGGCCGCGGCGCAGAAGGCGTTCGCGAGCGAAGCGAGCAGGGCGGAGCTCGCCGGGCTGGAGGGGCGGGTCGCGGAGCGGCGGGCGGAGCTGGAGTGGATCGAGGAGCAGCTCGCGCGCGTCGAGGTGCGCGCGCCGGCGGATGGGATCGTCGTCTTCGGCGACATCAACGACTGGATCGGCAAGCCGCTCGTCACCGGCGAGCGGGTCGCGCTGCTGGCCGATCCCGCCGACGCTGGCGTGCTGATCTGGCTGCCGGTGGCCGACGCCCTGGACATCGACGCCGGCGCGCCGGTCCGTCTCTTCCTGCACGTGGCGCCGCTCGAGCCGCTCGCGGCCACGCTGTCCCAGACCAGCTACCAGTCGGTGCTCTCGCCCGACGGCGTGTCGTCCTACCGGCTGCGTGCCCGCTTCGATGCGCTGGACGAGACGGAGCGCCGTCTCGCGCGCATCGGCCTGCGGGGCACCGCCCGGATCCAGGCCGGACGGGCGCCGCTCGCCTACTACCTGCTCCGTCGCCCGATCGCTGCCGTGCGCGAATGGACCGGCTGGTGAACCGCCTGCCCGCGCTGCTGCCGCCGCTGCGCGAGGACCTGTGCCTGCATCCCGCGGCGCCGGATCGTGGGGGTGCGCCCGCCTGGACCATCCAGGATCCGGTGACCAACCGGTTCTTCCGCATCGGCTGGCCGGAGTTCGAGATGCTGGCCCACTGGCGGCTGCGCGAGCCGGCCCTGGTGCTGCGCGCGATCCACGAAGCCGGACCGCTTGCGCCGGAGCCGGCCGCGCTCGCGGCGTTCCTCGACTTCCTGCGTCGCCACCATCTCCTGCGCGCGAGCACCGAAGCCGATACCCGGGCGCTCGAGCAGTCGCGGGCCGAGGCGAGGGGCCGCTGGGCGACGCGCCTGCTCCACGACTATCTCTTCTTCCGTGTTCCACTGCTGCGGCCGCAGCGCTGGCTGCAGTCGATGCTGCCCTGGGTCGCCTTCGCCGGCACGCGCGGCTTCACCGTCCTCACCGTCGCCTGCACCGTGCTCGGCCTGCTGCTCGCGCTGCGCCAATGGGATGCCTTCCTGCATACCTTCCAGGGGCATGCCGGGCCGTCGGGCCTCGTCGGCTTCGCGGTCGCGCTGGCAGTCGCCAAGTCGCTGCACGAACTGGCCCATGCATTCGTCGCCACCCGTCATGGCGTGCGGGTCGCCCACATGGGCGTCGCCTTCCTCGTCATGTGGCCGATGCTCTACACCGACACCGGTGAATCCTGGAAGCTTGCCGATCGCCGCGAGCGCTTCGCGATCGCCGCTGCCGGCATCCGGGCCGAGCTCGCGCTCGCCGGCTTCGCGACGCTCGCCTGGAGCCTGGTCGCCGACGGACCCTTGCGGGCCGCGCTCTTCTTCCTCGCGACGACCAGCTGGCTGGTGACGCTTGCCATCAACGCGAGCCCGTTCATGCGCTTCGACGGCTACTTCCTGCTCTCCGATGCGCTGGACATCCCCAACCTGCACCAGCGCGCCTTCGCGCTCGCGCGCGCGGCACTGCGCCGGCGGCTGCTCGGCTGGGACGAGCCGGATCCGGAGCCGTTCCCGCCCCGCCTGCGCCTCGGCCTGGTGGTGTTCGCATGGCTCACCTGGAGCTGGCGCCTGGTGGTGTTCGTGGGGATCGCGCTCGCGGTCTATCACTTCTTCTTCAAGGCGCTCGGTCTCTTCCTGCTGGCGGTGGAGCTCGGCTGGTTCGTCGCGCGGCCGGCGTGGACCGAGGCGAGGACCTGGCTCGCAGCTGCGCGGCAGCGGCTACCGGACGGCACGCGCCGGGGCGTCGTCGCATCGGGCCTGCACCGGCCACTGCTGCTGCTCGCGCTGCTCGCCGCGCTGCTTGCAGCGCCCTGGCAGCGCGACATCCGCGCCGAGGCCTGGGCCCATGCGCGGCAGCAGCAGCTCCTCTACGCCCCGGTCCCGGCGCGGGTGGTGCGCATCGCGCAGCCCGGGCCGGTGGGGCGCGGCGCGGTGCTCGCGCTGCTGGATTCGCCCGACCTGCGCAGCCGTGCGCTGCAATCGGAGGTGGTGGCCGATGCGCTCGCGCTCGAGCTCGACCGGATCGGCGGACGGGCCGGGGGCCTGGAGCGCCGCGCCGTCATCGCGCAACGGCTCGCGCGCGAGCGCGCCGAGCTGCTCGCGCAGCGCGAGGAGCTCGCCCGGTTGGTGCTGCCCGCCGCATTCGACGGCGTCCTGGCCGACGTCGATCCCGAGCTCGCCCCGGGGGTCTGGGTGAACCCGTCGCGCCCGATCGCGGTGCTCTACGACCCGACCGAGTGGGTGGTGGATGCGCTGGTCGCCCAGGAGGCGATCGGCCGCTTCGACGTGGGCGCGACCGCCCGTTTCCACGTGCGGGGCCGGCCGGCGCCCGCGCTGGCGGCCACCGTGGTCGCGATCGACTCGGCCCGCGCCCAGGCGCTGCCCCATGCCATGCTCGCGGACCGGCACGGCGGACGCGTGCCGGCGATCGAATCGCCCGACGGCACGCTGCTGCCGCGGGATGCGCTCTACCGGGTGCGGCTGCGGCTGGAGGCGCCGCCCGACGCCGATGCGCCGATCGGGCATCGCCACCTGCTCGGCAGCGTTGCGATCGAGGGCGAGGCGCGCTCGCCACTGCTCACCTGGGCGCGGGCGCTGGCGGCGCTGGCGGTGCGCGAAAGCGGGTTCTAGGCAGCGCCATCCGGCGGCGCCGTCACTTGGTGGCGCGTGGCTTCCACCAGTTCGGCTGCGCGAAGTCGTAGCGTCCGCTCTCCTGCAGCCGGTTGGCGAGATCGAGCGAGGCGAGGCCCACCGGCGATTCCACCAGCCACATCCGCGCATTGATCTGCCGCACGGGGGTCAGGCCGTCGGCCGCGAGACGCGCGCTCGCCTCGTCCGCGGGCAGCGCCTCCTTCATTCCGACGATCACGCCGCCGGGAAGCGCCCGCGGCTGGCCGGCGGCATCCTTGAAGAGCGGCGACACCCCACCCGTCGCGCCATTGGAGACGCGCGGCGACGCCTTGGCGTCGGGCCGGCCGCCGCCCTGGGCGTCCGCCAGCTCGCCCGGCCGTGCCGCGCGAATCACCGGCCGGCCGCCGCCGCCGGCGGGAAACTCCGCGACGCGATCGGCTTCGATCCAGAGCTCGCGCGCGAGCCCGCCATCGCGCGCGACATGCGACGGGGCGGCCGCAGCTGCCTTGCCGAGCGCCTGCTCCGCCTTCGGTGGAAGGGCGCGGGCGTCTTCGGCATGCGGCCGGCTGCGATCGGCAGCGCTGGCCGGAAGCGCAAGACCGACGGCAAGGGCGAGAAGGAATCGGACGGGGGCGATCATGGATGCACGCTGGTACCGCTCATGGCCGTCCGTAGAACGTGATGCCCCAGGAGGCGAACCGGCCGGTGTCACCGCGCAGCATGTCGGTGACCTCGAGCGTCCAGTTGCCGTTGCCGGCATGGATCACCGGCTCCTCGAGGTGCCGGACCGAGCCGAACGGATAGTCATTGTAGTCGCCGCAGTTCACCGTCTGCTCGGCAGCGTTGTAGCAGACGTGTGCATCGGAAAGCTCGCTCACCAGGTTCTGCGGGCTCTGCAGCCGGATGCGCAGGTCACCGGTGCTCGGATGGCTTGCGGTCTGCGAGTTGTCCTTCGCGGTGAAGCGCACCTCGACGAACTCGATCTTGCCGATCGCGCAGTCCGGCACCGTGATCGTGCTCGAGACCGGCTCCGGCGTCGAGCCGCCGCCGCTCGCGACCGGATCGGGCAACGGCGATCCCACTGTCCGGGCGTACGGACCGCACTGCAGCAGCGACTCGCGCCCGCCCACGCTGGTCCAGGTGCGCGCGGCCTGCACCGCGGCTTCGGCATCGACGACCCCGAATCCATACTTGTGGCTGAAATGCAGGCCGAGCGCGGTCTGCCATTCCGGGTCCGGTATCGGTGCCCCGGCCGGCGGGAAGTCGTTCTGCCGGGCGGTGGCGGCCAGGATGAGCCGGACGTCCCGCCAGGTGAGCGCCGGGTTGATCGCCAGCATGAGCGCAGCCACGCCGGCGACCATCGGCGTGCTCGCGGAGGTGCCGGTGAAGTCGTCGCGATACCGGTTCTGGATCGCGGTGGTGCGGACGTCGGCATTGGTGAAGCCGTTGCTGCTGTCCGGCGGCAGGTTGGAGGAGGGGGCGCAGACCAGCAGGTTCGCGCCGCGCTCGCCGTAGAAGGGCTGGCGGCCGTTGCTGTCCACCGCGCAGGCCGCGATGATGCCGAGCTTGTTGACGTAGCCGTCGTAGTTGGAGTTCTCACGCACGCACGGCTCCACCGCCGGCGTGGACTGCAGGTCCGGGTTGTAGCAGCCGCCGTTGCCGCTCGGGAAGACGTAGATCGCGCCCTTGCCGCCGCGGCCTTGCGTGATGCCGTGCTCGATTGCCGCGATGAAGCTCGGTTCGGCGGGATGCAGGAAGCCGTCGTCCGGCGAGCCCCAGCTGTTGTTGAAGACCGAATTGAGGGCGAGGTCGCGGTTGAGCGCCTCGGAGACGTCGGTGTCCAGCGACGTGGCGAGCGCGTTGTAGCCGACCAGGCTCGCCCGCGGGGCGACGCCGGCCATCCCGAGCGCATTGCCGTCCCGGGCGACGATCAGGCCGGCCACCGAGGTGCCATGGCCGTCGTCGCTGTTGCAGGGCAGGGGCCAGCTGTTGCCGCGCCCGACCTGGCGATAGTTGAAGCTCGCGCCGGCCACGACGTTCGGTGCGAGGTCCTCGTGCGTGACCTCGATCGCATCGTCGATCACCGCGACCCGCACGCCTTCGCCCTTGGTGACCGTCCACGCGCCGAAGGCGCGCAGGTCCTCGCCGGGGCGACCGGTGACGGTGCCGTCGTTGTTCAGGTGCCATTGCTGCGGAAGCTGCGGATCGGCGCCGGCGAGCACCGGCGCGTCGGTCAGGCTGTACTGGAGCTGGCAGGCAGGGTCGTTGAGGCTGCCGCTCGGCGCGGGCGCCGGCGCGTCGGAGCCGCCGCCACAGGAGACCAGCAGGCCCAGCACGGTGCCCGCAAGCCAGCAGGCGGATCGGTTCTTGGAGATTCGCATCGTGTCGTGTTCCCGGGGCGCGGCCCGGTGCCGCCGCCTTGCGGGCCAGCCATTATCGACGAAGGCGGGAAAGCCCGGCATCGGCGTGCAGGATCACAACGACCGCTGAGGCCCCGTGAACCAGCCGAACGTCCCCGCGCCGGGGTGCCGGAGGCCCCCGGGCGGGATGCGGTTGTTCACCGGTATCGCTGCCGGTCCCATGCCGCCGGTCGGTGATAATCGGGGACGCCCGCGCCCGGATCCCCGGGGCGACCCGCGCCCGATCCCACCATCCCGCCTTTTCCGGACTTCCCCAGAATGAAGACGCTCGGCTCCCTGCTCGTCGCCAACCGGTCGGAGATCGCCATCCGCGTCATGCGGGCGGCCGCGGAGCTCGGAATGCGCACGGTGGCGGTCTACTCGCACGAGGATCGCTTCGCGCTGCACCGGTTCAAGGCCGACGAGAGCTACCTGGTCGGCAGCGGCCAGAAGCCGCTGCAGGCCTACCTGGATATCGACGGCATCATCCGCATCGCGCGACGGGCCAAGGTGGCGGCGATCCATCCCGGTTACGGCTTCCTCTCCGAGAACCCGGACTTCGCCCGTGCCTGCGCGCGGGCCGGCATCGCCTTCGTGGGCCCGTCGCCGGAGGTGATGACCGTCCTCGGCAACAAGGTGTCGGCCCGCAACGCCGCCGCGGCGGCGGGCGTGCCGGTGATGCCGGCGACCGGACCGCTGCCCGCGGACGAGGCCGCCTGCCGGGAGCTGGCCGCCGGCATCGGCTATCCGCTGATGCTGAAGGCGAGCTGGGGCGGCGGCGGCCGCGGCATGCGGGTCGTCCGCAGCCACGAGGAGCTGGCGGCGCAGCTGCCTGTAGCCCGCCGCGAGGCGGCCGCCGCGTTCGGCAACGACGAGGTGTACCTCGAGAAGCTGGTGGAGCGCGCGCACCATGTCGAGGTGCAGGTCCTCGGTGACCTGCACGGCCAGCTGGTTCATCTCTTCGAGCGCGACTGCTCGGTGCAGCGGCGCAACCAGAAGGTGGTGGAGCGGACGCCGGCGCCGTATCTGGACGACGAGCGGCGCGCGGCGCTCTGCGAGTCCGCGCTCGCCCTCGCCCGCGCCGTCGGCTACACCCATGCCGGCACGGTCGAGTTCCTGATGGACGCCGATACGCGCGATTTCTACTTCATCGAGGTCAACCCGCGGATCCAGGTCGAGCATACGGTGACCGAGCAGGTGACCGGCATCGACATCGTCAAGGCGCAGATCCGCATCACCGAAGGCGCGCGCATCGGGGAGCGCGACGATCGTCACGACGCGCGCGGGCATCGCGTGGCGCTCGGCTCGGGCGTGCCGGCCCAGTCGGAGATCCGCCTGAACGGACATGCCCTCCAGTGCCGCATCACCACCGAGGATCCGGAGAACGGCTTCACTCCCGACTACGGTCGCATCAGCGCGTATCGCAGCGCCGCTGGCTTCGGTATCCGCCTCGACGGCGGCACCGCCTACAGCGGCGCCGTGATCACGCCGTACTACGACTCGCTGCTGGTCAAGGTGACCGCCTGGGCGCCGACCGCGCCGGAGGCGATCCGCCGGATGGACCGGGCGCTGCGGGAGTTCCGCATCCGCGGCGTGGCGACCAACCTGCAGTTCGTCGAGAACCTCATCAACCATCCCGACTTCATCGCCGGCAAGGTCACCACCCGCTTCATCGACGCCACGCCGGCGTTGTTCCGCTTCGCGCGGCGGCGCGACCGGGCGAGTCGCCTGCTGCGCTACATGGGCGAGGTGATCGTGAACGGCCATCCGGACCTGAAGGGGCGCACCGCACCAGACCTGTCCCATGTGCGCGTGCAGTTGCCGGCCGAGGTGCCGGACGCGCCGCTGCCCGAGGGGTCGCGCGATCGGCTGCGCAAGCTCGGTCCGGCGGAGTTCGCGCGCTGGATGCGCGAGCATCCCAGGGCGCTGGTCACCGACACCACCATGCGGGATGCGCACCAGTCGCTCTTCGCCACGCGCATGCGCACGGCCGACATGGTGGCGATCGCGCCGTCGTACGCGAGCCTGCTTGGGCAGCTGTTCTCCGTGGAGTGCTGGGGCGGCGCCACCTTCGACGCGAGCCTGCGCTTCCTCAAGGAGGATCCCTGGGATCGCCTGCAGAAGCTGCGGGCGGCCATGCCGAACCTGCTGCTGCAGATGCTGCTGCGGGCCTCCAATGCGGTCGGCTACACCAACTATGCCGACAACGTGGTGCAGCACTTCGTGCGCCAGGCGGCGCGGGAGGGGATCGACGTCTTCCGGATCTTCGATTCGCTGAACTGGGTCGAGAACATGCGCGTCGCCATCGATGCGGTGCTGGAGACCGGCGCGCTGTGCGAAGGCGCGATCTGCTACACGGCGGACCTGTTCGATCCCGAGCGCCCCAAGTACGACCTCGCCTACTACGTCGGACTTGCGAAGAAGCTGGAGCGCGCGGGCTGCCACATCCTCGGCATCAAGGACATGGCCGGGGTCTGCCGGCCGCGCGCCGCGGCCGCGCTGGTGCGCGCGCTGCGCGAGGAGACGGCACTGCCGATCCACTTCCACACGCACGACACCAGCGGCGCGGCCGCGGCCAGCGTGCTCGCGGCGGTGCAGGCCGGCGCGGATGCGTTCGACGGCGCGCTCGACTCGATGAGCGGGCTGACGTCGCAGCCGAACCTGAACACCATCCTCGCGATGCTCGAGGGCGACGAGCGCGACCCGGGCATCAGCCGTCAGGCGTTGCGCGAGGTGTCCGACTACTTCGAGGGCGTGCGCCGCTACTATTCGCCCTTCGAGTCGGACATCCGGTCGGGCACCGCGGACGTGTATCGGCACGAGATGCCGGGCGGGCAGTACACCAACCTTCGCGAGCAGGCCCGCGCGATCGGCCTGGAGCACCGCTGGCCGGAGGTCTCGCGCGCCTATGCCGACGTCAACCAGCTGTTCGGCGACATCGTCAAGGTGACCCCGACCTCCAAGGTGGTGGGCGACATGGCGATCATGATGGTGGCCAACGACCTCACCCCCGCCGACGTCGCCGACCCGCAGCGCGAGGTCGCGTTTCCCGAGAGCGTGGTGGCGCTCTTTCGCGGCGAGCTCGGCTTCCCGCCCGAGGGCTTCCCGCCCGCGCTGTCGCGCAAGGTGCTCAAGGCCGAGCCGCCGCAGCCCTATCGGCCAGGCGACCGGCTGCCGCCGGTCGACCTGGCTCGCGCCCACGAGGAGGCGGAGAAGGCCGCCGGCCGGCAGGTCGGCGAGCGCGACGTTGCATCCTTCCTCATGTATCCGAAAGTGTTCAAGGAGTACTGGGAGCATCGCCGGCTTCACGGCGACGTGAGCAAGCTGCCGACGCCCGCGTTCTTCTACGGCATGCGGGAGCGGGAGGAGGTCGCGATCGACATCGATCCCGGCAAGACCCTGATCGTGCGCCTGCAGGGCGTCTCGCCGGCGGACGAGGAGGGCATCGTGCGGGTGTTCTTCGAGCTCAACGGCCAGCCGCGGACCGTGCGCGTGCGCAAGGCCGGCGTCGCGGCGCAGACGCCACAGCGGCCGAAGGCCGAAGCCGCGAACCCGGCGCATGTCGCCGCGCCGATGCCGGGCATGGTCGTCACGGTGGCAGTGCGCGCCGGCCAGGCCGTCAAGGCGGGGGATCCCCTGATCTCCATCGAGGCGATGAAGATGGAGTCGCAGATCCGCGCCGATCGCGACGCCACGGTGAAGTCGGTGCTGGTGAAGCCGGGCGATACCATCGCCGCGCACGACTTGCTTCTGGAGTTCAACCAGATTCCGGCTTCCGGATGAGTCCCGCGCGGGGCGGCGTACGAGGCACTGGTTCACGGCGGGGCGATTCGCGTAGAATCTGCCGTTCGCCTTCCATGAGTGTTGCGGCACGGCGCTCAGAAGCGCGTTCCGGATCGAAAGCCGCGATGCTTTCGCCGCGAACCGGCAGCTGACAGCCGTGTGCACCGAAGTGCAAGTACAAGCGCGGGCCGGCGCGGATCCTGTCAGGCAGGGGTCAGCGGCTGCGTCAACAACTTGAATGTCCGCCGCGGCGGCACAAAGACAGACGATCCATCACGCAGAGGGACTGAATGAACAAGAGCGAACTGATCGACACCATCTCCAGCGACGCGGACATCAGCAAGGCCGCCGCCGAACGCGCCCTGACGTCGGCGCTGAACGCGGTCATGAAGGCGGTCGCCAAGGGGGACCGGGTGACCCTGGTGGGATTCGGAACGTTCTACGCGACCAAGCGCGCCGCGCGGGTCGGCCAGAACCCGCGCACCGGGGAGAAGATCAAGATCGCTGCGGCCACCGTGCCGAAGTTCTCTGCAGGCGCCGCGTTCAAGGAGGCGGCGAACAAGAAGCGCAAGTGACTGCGCCGAAGTCGCCAGCACGGGCCGCCGCGAGCGGCCCGTTTCATTTCGGGGTGGTGAGGACCGTTCGGGCGCCACGGGCCGCGGTGGCTCCGAGCGGCGCCGGACGCTGGCTGTGCTCAGCCCTGCAGGCGCCCCATCTGCTCGCGCAGGTAGAGCACCTGGTCCTGCCAGTACCGTGATGTGCCGAACCACGGGAAGGCCAGCTTGAACGCGGGATCATCCCAGCGCTGCACCAGCCAGCCGCAGTAGTGGATCATGCGCAGGGTCCGCAGCGGCTCAACCAGCCGCAGCTCCGATTGCGGCAGCGGCCGCATCGTCTCGTAGCCTTCGAGCAGCTCGCTCATCTCGCGCGACGGCGCTTCGCCGGGCTCCTGCTGGCTGCCCCCCAGGTCGGCCAGCATCCAGAGATCCTGCATCGCAATGCCGGTGCGGCAGTCGTCCAGGTCCACGAAGTGCGGGCCATCGTCGGTCCAGAGGAGATTGCCGGAATGGCAGTCGCCGTGCAGCCGCAGCATCGCGAGCGGTTCGGCCTCGGCCAGCCGGCTCTCGACCAGCGCGACGCACTGCTCCGCCACCGCCACCCAGGAGGCGTCAAGCTCCGCCGGCAGCATGCCGCTCGCGCGGATGGCCGCGATCGGGTCGTGACCGTAGCTCGTCGCGTCGATGCGCGGGCGGGTGGCGAAAGGCTCGCGTGCGCCGACGTTGTGGATCCGCCCGATGAACTGGCCGATGCGATGGCGCATCGCCGGACCCTCGCGGATGTTGTCCAGCTCCGGCACGCGGCCGCCCTGGCGCGGGAACACGGCGAAGCGGAACCGCCCGACGTGCGCGAGCGTCGAATCGCCGGGCAGCAGGTCCGGTGCGACTACCGGGATCTCCGCCTCCCGCAGCTCGTGCGCGAAGCGGTGCTCCTCCAGGATCTGCTCGTCGGTCCAGCGGGCCGGGCGGTAGAACTTGACGACGCAGCTGCCGCCGCCCTCGCGCCCGACGAGATAGACGCGGTTCTCGAAGCTGTTCAGCGCCTGCAGGCGCCCGTCGCAGGCGATCCCGACCGACTCCAGCGCATCCAGCACCTCGTCCGCGCCGAGGGCGGCGAAGGCGGCGCGCGCATCGGTCGCGTCGCCGGGAGGATCGTCAGCGGCCGAGGAGCTCATCGACCTTCTCCAGCGTCGCATCGGCGGAATGCGGGGACGCCTGCGGCCGGCGCCGGCCAAGCCGCCACCAGGCGACCGCGCCGACCAGCAGCAGGACGAACGGACCCACCCAGAGCAGCGCATTGCGCGCGGAGAAGGGCGGGCGGTACAGGACGAATTCGCCGTAGCGGTCCACCAGGTAGGACTTGACCGCCGCATCGTCGCGCCCCTCGGCCATCAGCCGCGCGACCTCCCGGCGCAGGTCCTGGGCGAGCGGGGCATTGGAATCCTCGAGCGTCTGGTTCTGGCAGACCAGGCAGCGCAGTTCGCTCGCGAGCGCGCGGAAGCGCTCGGTCTTCATCAACGCCGCTTCCTCGGCGGTCGGGGCGGTGCCGGGCGCGGCCTGCGCGCCTGCGGTGGCGGGAAGGAGCATCGCCGCCGCGCCGAGCATGACCGCGGCCGCCATCGCGAGCACTCGCGCGGCCAATGCCGGAATGATGCCGCCGCCGAACCGTCCGGCTGCGCCGCCGTTGCCACGCCTCGCGCGGGTCCGCCTCACTGCATGCCTCCGCTTGCAGGGCCGCCGCGGCGCAGCCCTTCGATCGCCGGCAGCAGCCTTTCCTGCATCGCTTCGTCGGTGAGCGCGCCGATGTGCTTGAAGCGGATGATGCCCTTGCCGTCGACCAGGAAGGTCTCGGGCACGCCGTAGACGCCGAAGTCGATCGCGGTGCGACCGTCCCGGTCCGCGACGACATGGGTGAAGGGATTGCCGTGGCGCGCGAGCCAGGCGCGGGCGTCCTCCGGCCGGTCCTTGTAGTTGATGCCGACGATGCGCACCAGCTTGCGCTTAGCGAGCGCGACCAGCTGCGGATGCTCCTGCAGGCAGGGCGCGCACCACGATGCCCACACGTTCAGCAGGTAGGGCTCGCCGGCAAGCGCCTCGCTGCGCAAGGCGTCCCCGCCCGGCAGGCCCGGCAGCGCCCAGCCCGGTGCCGGCTTGCCGATGAGCGGCGACGGGATCTCCGACGGATTGCGGCCGAGCCCGACCAGCAGGAAGCCGACGATCACCAGGAACGCCAGCGCGGGGACGACGTACTTGAGCGTATTCATCCGGCACCGGTGGCCAGGCCGGCGGCGCGGGTCGCGTGGCGCCGCGCGAGCCGGTAGCGGCGGTCCGCGATCGCGAGAAAGCCGCCGATCGCCATCATGAAGCAGCCAGCCCAGATCCAGTCGACGAACGGCTTGATCCATGCCTTCACCGTCCAGCGACCGTCGGGCAGGGGCTCCCCGAGCGAGACGTAGACATCGCGGGTGAAGCCCGAATCGATCGAGGCCTCGGTCATCACCGAGCCGCTGCTTGCGTACACGCGCTTCTCCGGCGTCAGCGTGAAGCGGCTGCCGTCCCGGGTCACCTCGACCCGGCCCCGGGTGGCATCGTAGTTCGGCCCGGCGACATCCTCGAGCCCGCGCAGCCGGAAGGTGTATCCGCCCAGCTCGAATCCCTCGCCGATCGCGACCGCGCGGTCGGCCTCGAGCGCCATCGTGTTGACGCAGGCCACGCCGATCGCGAAGACGCCGACGCCGGCATGGGCGACCAGCATGCCGTAGAAGCCGGCCGGCAGCGCGCGGAACCGCGCGGCCAGCGGCGTACCGGCCGCGGTCGGCTCGCGCAGGCGCTCCACCAGCAGTGCCAGGCTTGCGGCGATCACCCAGACGGCGACGAAGATGCCGATCGCGAAGATCGCAGCCCCCAGCGCGCCGTCACCGCCGTGCGCCGCGCTCGCGAGCCGGTCGGCGTCGAAGCGGCCGGAGGTGATCGCCACCAGCACCGTCGTGACGACCGCGACCACGAGCGCCCAGCGCAGCCGCCGCGCGAGCTCCGGCACCGGCGCGGCGCGCCAGCGGGCGAAGGGACCGATGCCCATCAGGAACACCGCCGGCGCCATCAGCGGGAAGAACACCGCGTCGAAGTAGGGCGGGCCGACCGATATCTTGCCGAGCCCGAGCGTGTCGAGCACCAGCGGATACATGGTGCCGAGGAAGACGGCGGCCGCCGCGACCGTCAGCAGCACGTTGTTGGCGAGCAGGTAGCCTTCCCGCGAGCTCGCCGAGAAGCTGGGCGCGGCCGCGGCCTCCGCGAGGCGGGGCGCACGCCAGGCGTAGAGCGCGAGCGAGCCGCCGACCACCACCACCAGGAAGCCGAGGATGAAGACGCCGCGGGCGGGATCCGTCGCGAACGCATGCACCGAGGTGAGCACGCCGGAGCGGACCAGGAAGGTGCCGAGCAGGCTGAGGCTGAAGGTGGCGATCGCGAGCAGCAGCGTCCAGCTCTTGAACGCGCCGCGCCGCTCGGTGACGACGAGCGAGTGCATCAGCGCGGTGCCGACCAGCCACGGCATGAAGGAGGCGTTCTCCACCGGATCCCAGAACCACCAGCCCCCCCAGCCCAGCTCGTAGTAGGCCCAGGCGCTGCCGAGCGCGATACCGATGGTGAGGAAGGCCCAGGCGGCCGTGGTCCACGGCCGCGCCCAGCGGGTCCAGGCCGCGTCCACCCGGCCGCCGAGCATCGCGGCGATCGCGAAGGCGAAGGCCACCGAGAAGCCGACGTAGCCCATGTAGAGCATCGGCGGATGGATCACCATGCCCGGATCCTGCAGCAGCGGGTTCAGGTCGCTGCCGTCGGCGGGCGCCGGCAGGCTGCGCAGGAACGGATTGGAGGTGAAGAGCAGGAAGGCGAGGAAGCCGGTCGAGACGAGGCCGAGCACGCCTACCACCCGCGCACGCAGCACGCGATCGAGCGAACCGCCGAAGTTGACCACCGCCGCGGTCCAGCAGGCCAGCATCAGCGCCCACAGCAGCATCGAGCCCTCGTGCGAGCCCCAGCTCGCGGCGAAGCGGTAGGCCGCCGGCAGCCGGCTGTTGCTGTTCGACGCGACGTTCGCGATGGTGAAGTCGTTGGCGACGAAGGACGCGGCCAGGCTGCAGAAGGCGAGCACCACCAGGAACATCTGGGCGTTGGCGGCGTTGCTCGCCACGCGTGCGAGACGGGCGTCGTTGCGCTGGCCGCCCGCCAGCCCGACGACGGCCTGCAGGCAGGCGACCGCGAGCGCGAGCCAGGTCGCGAAGTGGCCGATCTCTCCGATCACGGCTGGGCCCTCACTTCAGGTTGGCCGCGCCCGCAGGCCCGGTCGCATCCATCGGGTGGCCGGCCTGGCGCAGCGCCTCGGCCGCCTCCGGCGGCATGTAGTTCTCGTCGTGCTTGGCCAGCACCTCGGTCGCCGCGAACACGCCGTCCGGGCCGATGCGGCCCTGCGCGACCACGCCCTTGCCCTCGCGGAAGAGGTCCGGCAGGCTGCCGGTGTAGGTGACCGCGATCGCCTTCGCGTTGTCGGTCACGCGGAAAGTCACGCGGGTGCCGTCGCGCTCCAGGCTTCCCGGCTCCACCAGCCCGCCGATGCGAAAGCTCCGGCCCCGCGGCGCCTCGTCCTGCGCCACCTGGGTCGGCGTGAAGAAGAAGACGATGTTGCTGTTGAGCGCGTAGAGCACCAGCCCGATCGCCACGCCGAGCGCGGCGATGCCCCCCAGCACGATCGCGAGCCGTTTCTGCCTCTTGGTCATGTTCCTGCCCTGTTCCCGTTGTGCGGATCGTCCGTCTCCTCCGCTCCACCAGAACCTGTGAACAGGTTCTCGGCCTCCCGTGCCTCGGCCAGCTGCCGGATCTGCCGCAGCGCCGCGCGACGGCGCCGAACGAGCAGCGCCACTTCCACCGCGAGCGCGAGGAAGGTGAGGCCGTAGGCGATGGCGATCACCTGCCAGTGCGTCATCGGACTTCCCCGGCCGGCTCGACGACGCGCCCGATCCAGTGGCTCTGGGCTTCGCGCTCGAGGATGATGGAGCGTACCCTGTGGAGCGCGGCGGCGATGCAATAGCACCAGGCAGCGATGGTCATTGTCAGCATGGCCCGCAGCATCACCA
>JAEWEW010000302.1 GCA_023389175.1 Pseudomonadota bacterium
CCACCCCCGCCCCGATCGCCGTCAGGCGTGCCATCACGGCGCGCTGACGAGTCGTCTGCCCAATGCTCGCCCCTCGGCGCGGTGACGGCGTATTCCGCGTTGTCCATTCCGTGCCGCGCTAAGCGCCGTAGCAGACGCCTCGCGCAGGTCCGGGCCTGCCGGCGCCACGCCAGCACGGGACTTGGCGCGGTGGGGAGGCATCGGCGCGGGGCGCCTCGGGGGCGCCGCGGAGAACGCACCGACGGCGGGTATCGGCGAGCGAAGCGAGACGATAGCGCGCGTCGGAGCGGCCGTTCAGGCCGCGACTCGCGCGCGGGCCCGCCGTCGGTGCGTTCTCCGCGGGAACCGGCGCGAAGCGCCGGCGCCCCCGTCGAAGCCCCGCGCCGATGCCTCCCCACCGCGCCCGCGCAACCCGCTACTGCGAAGAAGGTGCAGGCGCGGCCGAGAGCACCCGATCCAGCGGCAGCACCAGCGTGAACCGCGACCCGCGCCCCACCGTGCTGTCGAACCGCAGCGTCGCGTCGTGCCGTTGCGCGATGTGCTTCACGATTGCGAGCCCGAGCCCGGTGCCGCCGGTCTCGCGCGAGCGGCCACGGTCGGCGCGGTAGAAGCGTTCGGTGAGTCGCGGCAGGTGCTCCGGCGCGATGCCGATCCCGGTGTCCTCCACGGTCAGCAGGCCGGCGCCGCCGCGCATGGTCCAGCTCATGGTGATCCGGCCGCCCTGCGGGGTGTAGCGCACGGCGTTGGTGAGCAGGTTGCGGACCGCGCTCTCGATCTCGCGCGGCACGCCGCGCAGCCGCACCGGCTCGGCGATGTGCAGCTCGATCGAATGGCGGCCGGCGGACAGGGTCTTCACGTCGGCAAGCAGGCTGCGCAGGAGCGGCTCGAGCTCGAACACCTGGTCCGGCGGGCGGTTGGATGCGTCCTCCAGCGATGACAGGGTGAGCAGGTCCTCCAGCAGGCGCTGCATGGTGATCGCCTGCTTGCGCGCGGCATGCAGGTGTTCCAGCATCTCCGCGCGCGGCAGGTCGAGGTCGATCAGGGTCTCGATGTAGCCGCTCACCACGGTGAGCGGCGTGCGGATCTCGTGGGACACGTTGGCGACGAAGTCGCGGCGCATCGCGTCGAGCTTGTTCTGCTCGGTCACGTCGCGGGTGATCAGCAGGCGCCAGGAATCGGGGGTGGGCACCAGGCGGGTGGCGAAGACGCGGCCGGGCCGTCCGGGCAGCGCCAGCAGCACGGGCTTGCGGAAGTCGCCCGCCTCGAGATAGCGGGTGAACTCGGGCTGGCGGATGAAGTGGTCAATCGGCCGCCGCGTGCCGACGATGCCGTGCAGCTCCTCGGCAGCCCGGTTGAACCAGTGCACCAGGTTGTAGCGGTCCATCACCACCAGCGAGTCCGGCAGCAGGTCCACCGCCGCGTGCAGCCGCTCGAGCTCGCCGGCGGTCTCCTCGCGCTCCGCGGCCTCCTGCCGGGTGAAGCGACCGATGCGGTCGAGCAGCGGCCGCCATGGGCCGAAGCCGTCGGGCAGCGGCCGCTGCCGCGGCAGCGCGGCCCAGCGGCCGAGCGCCTCGAGGTGGTAGTGGTGGAACGCGCTGGTCGCGGCGAGGCAAGCGCCGAGCCAGGCCACCGCCGCGACCGGCAGCTCGATCGCGAGCAGCAGGGCCGCGACCAGCATGGCTCCCGCGAATAGCAGCAGGGCGCGCAGCCGCTTCATCCGCGCAGCCCGCTGCGGTTCACGGCGGCGGGGTCGCTAGCTCGCAAGGGCGGGAAGCATCCGGTAGCCGCCGCCACGCACCGTCTCCACCAGCCGATCGTGGCCGCTCGGCTGCAACGCGAGGCGCAAGCGGCGCACATGGACGTCGACGGTGCGCTCCTCGATGAAGACATGGTCGCCCCAGACGCCGTCCAGCAGCTTTCCGCGGGAGAGCACCCGGTCGAGGTTGCGCATGAAGTAGTGAAGCAGCCGGAACTCGGTCGGTCCCAGCTTGAGCGGGGTGCCGTTGCCGGTGACCCGGAAGGACACCGGATCCAGTCTCAGGCCGGCCACCTCGATCGGCTCGTCGCTCGACTCCGGCGCCGCGCGGCGCAGCAGCGCCTTGATGCGGGCGAGCAGCTCGCGCGGCGAGAAGGGCTTGCAGATGTAGTCGTCCACGCCGGCCTCGAAGCCGTTCAACCGGTCGCCTTCCTCCGAGCGTGCGGTCAGCATGATGATCGGCAGGCTTCGGGTGCGCTCGTCGCTGCGCAGCTGTCGTGCGAGCTCGGTGCCGCTCTCGTCCGGCAGCATCCAGTCGAGCAGGACCAGGTCAGGCAGCTCGGCGTCGATCTGGCGCCGGGCGCTGCCCGCGTCGGCCGCCTGCAGCGGCCGGTAGCCGCCGTGGCGCAGGTTCACCGCGAGCAGGTCGCGGATGGCGGGTTCGTCTTCGACGACGAGGATACTGGCGGGCATCGGAATGGACCTCCTGGCGGGCGGACTCCGCGCGGCCTGCGACGCAGCCGGTTGCGGAGCGGGATGCCGATGCGACGCAGAGTATGACAGGGACATTGCAGCCTGGTGACAGCAACCCTGCCGCCTGTCTGTCAGCCGGCACAATGACACGACCCGGCATGCGGCCTGTGTGACAATTCCGCCGATGGCAACGCAGAAGATCCTGGTCACCGGCGGTGCCGGCTACATCGGCTCGCATACCGTCGTCGAGCTGCTCGGCGCCGGATTCGAGGTGGTGGTCCTCGACAACCTCAGCAACAGCTCCCGCGTCGCGGTCGACCGGGTGGCGGAGCTCGCCGGCCGGCCGGTGCCGCTGGTCGTGGGCGACATCCAGGACCGTCCGCTGCTGGAGCGCCTGCTGTCCGAGCATCGTTTCGACGCGACCATCCACTTCGCGGGCCTCAAGGCGGTGGGTGAATCGGTGGCGGATCCGCTCGCCTACTACCGCAACAACGTCGCCGGGACGGTGACGCTGCTGCAGTGCCTGGCAGAGGCCGGCGTCAAGCGCTTCGTCTTCAGCTCGTCGGCCACCGTCTACGGCGATCCCGCGACCGTGCCGATCCGCGAGGACGCGCCCACCGCGCCGACCAACCCCTACGGCAATACCAAGTGGCTGATCGAGCACATCCTGGCCGATGTCGCCGCGTCGGATCCGGCCTGGGCGATCGGCGTGCTGCGCTACTTCAATCCGGTGGGGGCGCACCGGTCCGGCCGGATCGGCGAGAACCCGCGCGGCATACCCAACAACCTGATGCCGTTCGTGACCCAGGTCGCGGTGGGCCGGCGCGAGCGGCTGTCGGTCTTCGGCGGCGACTATCCCACCCCCGACGGCACCGGCGTTCGCGACTACATCCACGTCGTGGACCTGGCCCTGGGGCACCTGGCTGCGCTGCGTCGGGTCGAGCGGGCGCCGGGTGTCTGGACGGTCAACCTCGGGACCGGGCAGGGCTACTCGGTGCTCGACATCGTGAAGGCGTTCGAGAAGGCGAGCGGTCGCGAGATTCCCTACCAGATCGTCGAGCGCCGGCCCGGCGACGTGGCCTGCTGCTATGCCGATCCTTCGGCGGCCGCGCGCGAGCTCGGCTGGAAGGCCGAGCGCGGTCTCGACGCCATGTGCGCGGACGCCTGGCGCTGGCAGCGGGACAACCCGGACGGATACGGGCCGGCGTAGCGCCGCCGCTCATCGCCAGCAACAGGGCGCAGGCCGACGTGTTGGCCGACATCCGACCGGCGCGCTTCCCCCAGGACGCGGAAACGGTCCGCCGGCTCTTTCGCGCCTATGCGGATTCGCTCGGCGTCAGCCTGGACTTCCAGGATTTCGACATCGAGCTCGCCGGTCTTCCCGGCGACTACCTCCCGCCGGCAGGACGGCTGCTGCTCGCCTGGCAGGGCGGCGAGGCGGTCGGCTGCGTCGCCCTGCGCCCGCTCGGGACCGCTGCGTGCGAGATGAAGCGCCTCTACGTCTCGCCGCAGGCGCGTGCCGGCGGCCTCGGGCGCGCGCTCGCCCACCGCATCTGCGACGAGGCGCGGGTCGCCGGCTATCGCGCGATCCGGCTCGACACGCTCCCCGACATGACGGCCGCCCAGCGGCTCTACCGGGCGCTCGGGTTTCGTCCGATCGAGCCCTACACCTTCAACCCGGTGCCGGGGGCACTGTTCATGGAGCGGGACCTCACCGGTTGAGGTTGAAGAACTCCCTTCGTCCTTTCATGCCGAGCATGTGCTCGGCGAGCAGCGACAGGTCCTCGTCGCGCTCGACCGGATTGAGATGCTCGGTGTTGACGATCAGCACCGGCGCGGCATCGAAGTGATAGAAGAAGCGGCTGTAGGCCTCCGACAGCGCGCGCAGGTAGTCCTCCGAGATCGCGGCCTCCATGCTGATGCCGCGCGATTGCACCCGTTCGATGAGCGTGTCCGGAGCCGCCTGCAGGTAGATCACCAGGTCCGGCGTGGGCGCCTGCGGCCGCAGGCTCGCGAAGATCTGCTGGTAGAGCGCGAGCTCGTCGTCCGACAGCGTCAGCCGCGCGAACAGCGGATCCTTCTCGATCAGGAAATCGCCCACCACCGCCCGCGTGAAGAGGTCCTGCTGCGCAAGGTCGCGGAGCTGGTTCACCCGCTGGAACAGGAAGAAGAGCTGGGTCGGCAGCGCATAGCGCGCGCTGTCCTTGTAGAAGCGCTCGAGGAACGGATTGCCCTCCGGTTCCTCCAGCACGAGCTGCGCGTCGTAGAGGGCCGCGAGCCGCCGGCAAAGGGTGGTCTTGCCGGCGCCGATCGGTCCTTCCACGACGATGTGGCGATAGCGATCGAAGGGGCTGGGACCGGTCGGGCGGATGATCTGCGGCATGCGTCGGCGCTTCCGTGGCAAGGTGGGGCGGTGATCGCGGCTCAGTCGACCGGTCGGCAGCTCTGTCCGCCGGCGGCCAGGACCGCATCGCGCAACGCGGCCACCCGGCCGCGGCCGGGGATCGCCAGGCCTGGCTCGAGCTCGGCGAGCGGCATCAGCACGAAGAGCCGCTCGTGCAGGCGTGGATGGGGCAGCGTGAGGCGCGGCGTCGCGATCACGCGATCATCGACGAGGAGCAGGTCCAGGTCCAGCGTTCGCGGCGCGTTGCGGGCGGGGCGCTCGCGCCCGAAGCGCTGCTCGATCGCCTGCAGCGCGTCGAGGAGCGCTTCCGGGGAGAGGCCCGTCCTGAGCACCGCCACCTGGTTGCGGTAGACCGGTCCCGAGGCGTCCACCGGATCGCTCTCGTAGAGCCGGGAAGCGGCCCGCAGCTCGGAGTCCGGCAGCGCGGCGAGCGCCGCCAGCGCGGCGCGCAACGTGTCCGCCGGTGCGCCGTGGGAACCCGGCAGGTTGGCGCCGAGCCCGATCCAGGCAAGCGACGGCGGACCCACGAGCTGGTGTCAATGATCC
>JAEWEW010000312.1 GCA_023389175.1 Pseudomonadota bacterium
CCCCGCCCCTACGCGACGAGCGCAAGCCGACCGCTATACTCGACTGCATGTCCGCTGAAGCTCGACCGCATGTCCGACGAAGTCACTGACGAGCGCCTCCAGGCCCGCGCCGCGGAAGTGCTGCGCATCGAGGCCCGCGCGGTGCTGGACCTGGTCGACACCATCGACGAGCGCTTCGCCGCCGCATGCCGGATCATCCTCGCCTGCCGCGGCAGGGTGGTGGTGAGCGGTATGGGCAAGTCGGGGCATGTCGCCCGCAAGATCGCCGCGACGCTCGCGTCAACCGGCACGCCGGCCTTCTTCATGCATCCGGCGGAGGCGAGCCACGGGGACCTCGGCATGGTCACGCGGGAGGACGTCTTCATCGCCCTCTCCAACTCCGGGCGAACGGACGAGCTGCTCACCATCGTGCCGCTGGTCAAGCGCCAGGGCGCTCGGCTGATCGCGCTCTCGGGCAACGCGGAATCGCCGCTCGCCCGTCATGCGGACGTCCATCTCTACGCCGGCGCGCGGCGCGAGGCCTGTCCGCTCAACCTCGCGCCCACGGCGAGCACGACCGCGGCGCTCGCGCTGGGCGACGCGCTGGCGGTCGCGCTCCTGGATGCCCGCGGCTTCGGCAGCGCGGACTTCGCGCGCTCGCATCCGGGCGGCTCGCTCGGCCGCCGGCTGCTCACGCTGGTCTCCGACGTCATGCGCATCGGCGAGGAGATCCCGACCGTGCCGCTCGAGAGCCGCTTCGCCGATGCCCTGATCGAGATCACGCGCAAGCGCATGGGCATGGTGGCGGTGATCGACGAGCACCGCCGGGTCCACGGCATCTTCACCGACGGGGACCTGCGCCGGATGCTGGAGCGCAAGGGGCCGATCGATCCGGCGCGGATCGGCATCCGCGACGTGATGACCAGCTCGCCGGTGGTGATCGCCCCGGATGCGCTCGCCGCCGAGGCGGTGCGCACCATGGAGGAGCGCAAGATCGGCCAGCTCCTGGTCGTCGACGCCGAGGGCGCGCTCGCGGGCGCCCTGCACTTCCACGACCTGCTGGTCGCCAAGGTCGTATGACCGCGGTCGAGCGGGCCCGCGCCATCCGGCTGCTCGCGCTGGACGTCGACGGCACGCTCACCGACGGAACTCTGCTGATCGGTGGTGACGCCGAGGTCGCGAAGCCCTTTTCGGTCCGCGACGGCTTCGGCCTCAACCTGCTGCGGCAGGCCGGGATCGAGGTCGCGATCATCACCGCTCGGCAGTCCGCGATCGTGGAGCGCCGCGCGGCCGAGCTCGGCATCGTCCGGGTGCACCAGGGCGTGAAGAACAAGCGGGACCGGCTGCAGGCGCTGTGCGAGGAAGCCGGCATCGGCACCATGCAGTCGGCATACATGGGCGACGACTGGCCGGACCTTGCGGTGATGGCGAGCTGCGGCCTGGCGGCCGCCCCGGCCGACGCGGTGCCGGAGGTGCGCGCGGCCGCGCACTGGGTATCGTCGGTGCCCGCCGGGCGCGGCGCGGTGCGCGAGCTCGCCATGTTCATCCTGGATGCGCAGGGACGGCGCGCGGAGCTGCTTGCGCGCTACGCGGCCGCCCGGCCCCCCGACCGGTGAACCCGCGTCTTTTCGACCGGCTCGCCGCGGCGGCGTCGATCCTGATCCTGGTGGGCCTCGGGATGCTCAGCTACTTCCTCGCGCAGCAGGCGGAGCGGCTCGCCCGGCCCGCCGCGCCGCGGGCGGTGACGCACGAGCCCGACTACTTCGTCGAGCAGCTGCGCCTGCTCAAGGCGAACGCCGCCGGCGACCCGGCGGTGCGGGTGGAGGCGGCCTTCATGCGCCACTACCCGGACGACCGCACGATCGAGTTCGACGAGCCGCATGTGGTCACGCTGACCGACGAGCGTCCGGCGATCCGGGTGACCGCCAGGTCCGGTCGCAGCCCCGACACCGGCGAGAAGACGGACCTGATCGGCAACGTGCGCATCGTCCGGGACGAGACGCCGGATGCGCCCGAGCTGACCGTGCTCACCAGCACCGCCACCGTGCTGTTCGACGAGAAGGTGGTCTGGTCCGACGCTCCGGTGCGGATCGAGATGGGCGGCGACGTGCTCACCGGAATTGGCATGCGCCTCGACAGTCAGACGCGCCAGTTGCAGGTAGACTCTCGGGTCAGGGGACTCATCGCGCCGCGCGAGCGCACGGAAGGGAGCGGGCAACCGCCGGCGTCCAGCCGCTGAACCGTCGCGGGATCGACCGCGCCGCACACGCTCGCCTGCCATGCACCGAAAGCTTCCGTCAGCACTCGCCGTCGCGCTCGCGCTGTTCTGCCTGCCCGTCCAGGCCGAACGGGCCGATCGCGACCAGCCGACCAACATCGAGGCGGACAAGCTCCACTACGATGACGCCAAGCAGACGACCGTATTCACCGGCAACGTCGTGCTCACCAAGGGAACCATCGTCATTCGGGGTGACCGCATGGTGCTGCGGCAGTTTCCGGGCGGCGGCCAGACCGCGGTTGCCACCGGCAAGCGCGCGAGCTTCCGGCAGAAGCGGGAAGGCATGGAGCAGATCGTCGAAGGCTTCGCGAACGAGATCCAGTACGACAGCCGGAACGAGACGCTGCGGCTGGTGGGGGACAGCCTGGTCAAGCGGCTCGAGTGCGACGTCGCAATCGACGAGGTGACCGGTGGCGTGATCGTCTACAACGCCCGCAGCGAGCAGGTGGAGGTGGACGGAAAGGCGCCGGGGGAAAAGTCGGGCCGGGTCCGCATCATCATCCAGCCGCGGCCGGACGGCTCCGGCGGCAGCGGCTCCGGCCAGGGCGCGACCAAGTGCCCGCCCGGAGCGCCGACCAGCCTGCGCCCGGCCGCGGGCATCGAACCCCGGCGCACCGCCGCCGCCACGCGATAGCGAGCCGCCCGCGCCTGCATGGAAGGAGACCGGGCCAGCCGCCTCAGCGTCCAGCACCTGATGAAGTCGTACGGCGGCCGGCAGGTCGTGCGCGACGTCTCGCTCGAGGTGACCAGCGGCGAGGTGATCGGCCTGCTCGGCCGCAACGGGGCCGGCAAGACCACCTGCTTCTACATGATCGCCGGCCTGGTGCCGAGCGACGGCGGCGCGATCGCGCTCGACGGCGAATCGATCAGCCGGCTGCCGATCCACCGTCGCGCCCGGATCGGGCTCTCCTACCTGCCGCAGGAAGCCTCGGTCTTCCGCAAGCTGACGGTGGAAGAGAACATCCTCGCGGTGCTGGAGCTGCAGCGCGATCGGCAGGGTCGGCCGCTCTCGCGAGGGCAGCAGCAGGAGCGCCTGGAGAGCCTGCTGAAGGAGCTGCAGGTGGACCACATCCGGTCCAACACCGCGATGTCGCTCTCCGGCGGCGAGCGGCGGCGGGTCGAGATCGCCCGGGCGCTCGCGACCTCACCCCGGTTCATCCTGCTCGACGAGCCATTTGCCGGCGTCGACCCGATCGCGGTGATCGAGATCCAGCGCATCGTGACCCTGCTCAAGAACCGTCGGATCGGGGTCCTGATTACCGACCACAACGTGCGGGAGACATTGGGAATCTGCGACCGGGCCTATATCATCAACGATGGTACTGTTCTTGCTTCCGGCCGTCCCAACGAGATCATCCAGGACGACCGGGTCCGCAAGGCGTACCTCGGCGAAGACTTCCGGATGTAGCGCATCTTCCGCAGGCGCGGCTTCCGGCGTCTCCAGGGAAACGCCGGGACGCCCCCGGTTTCCTTGTTCTCCGCACGGCACCTGCGCACCGGTGCAGGCAAAGGGGGCGCGCTTTAAGGACTGGATTGGTGAAGCCCTCGCTGCAGATGCGTCAGAGCCAGCACCTGGCCCTGACTCCCCAGCTGCAGCAGTCGATCAGGCTGCTGCAGCTTTCCACCATCGAGCTCAACCGCGAGATCGAGCAGATCCTTGCCCAGAACCCCCTGCTCGAGCGCGATGACGATCCGCAGGGCCCGGTGGTGCGGCTGCACGGCGACGGCAGCCTGCAGGCGGCCGTGCCCGGTGAGGACCTCGCCGGGTCGCTGAACGGGACCGACGGCGCCCCGACGGATCCGTTCGTCCGGGAGGTCGACCCGGCCGCCGGCCCCGGCGGCGAGCAGCAGCCGGCCGGCATGGACGGCGGCGAGGCCATGGACGGCGGCGGGCTCGACCTGGCCTGGACCCCGGAGGCCGGCGGACGCGCCGGCAGCGACGATCCCGACGACGACCGGGGCAAGGAGCACGCCGCCGCAACCGGCACCAGCCTGCGCGAGCACCTGGTGCAGCAGCTGGCCGGCGCGCGCTGCACCGCCCGCGATCGCGCCCTGCTGGAGCTGCTGATCGACGAGCTGGAAGAGGACGGCTACCTGCGCACCGACCTCGCCGAGGTGGCGGCCGCGCTGCCGCCGGAGCTGGAGGTGGACCCGGACGAGCTGCGCACGGCGCTCCGGCTGCTGCAAAGCTTCGATCCCCCGGGGGTGGCAGCGCGGTCAGTGCCGGAATGCCTGCTGCTGCAGCTGCAGCCGGCTGCCCAGCGGCTCGGCGCGGCGGCTCGCACGGTAGAGGCAGCCCGCCGCATCATCGAGGAGCACCTGGACCTGCTGGCCGCCCGGGACTTCGGCAAGCTGCTCAAGCTGCTGCGCTGCGACGAGCAGTTGCTGCGAGATGCCCGCCAGCTGATCCAGTCGCTGGATCCGAAGCCCGGCAACCGGTTCGCCCAGCACAGCCCGTTCTACGTCGTGCCGGACGTCGTGGTCCGGA
This sequence comes from Pseudomonadota bacterium, assembly GCA_023389175.1. Classification (GTDB taxonomy): domain Bacteria; phylum Pseudomonadota; class Gammaproteobacteria; order Burkholderiales; family Burkholderiaceae_E; genus Lautropia. The sequence continues at coordinate 4,746 of JAEWEW010000312.1, forward strand.
AGACGCGCGAGGGCTGGCGCGCCTTCCTCAATCCCGACGTGATTCCGCGGCTGCGGGTCAACGACCTCTACGCCCGTATCCTCAAGAACCAGCGCAGCCCGGCGCCTGCCCGGGCAGACGCCTCCGCCGCCGACAATAGGACGGCCTCGGCCAATAGCCTATCTTCGCAGTTGCAGGAAGCGCGCTGGCTGGTCAAGAATGTCCAGCAGCGGTTCGAGACCATCCTTCGGGTGTCCCAGGAGATCGTCGATCGTCAGAGCGCATTCTTCAGTCACGGGGCGGTCGCCATGCGCCCGCTCGTCCTGCGCGAGATCGCCGAAGCCGTCGGCCTGCACGAATCAACCATTTCCCGAGTGACGACTCAGAAGTACATGCTGACGCCGTACGGTACGCTGGAGCTCAAGTACTTCTTCGGAAGCCACGTGGCCACGGAGAGCGGCGGCGCCGCCTCCAGCACGGCCATCCGTGCCCTCATCAAGCAACTCATCGACGAGGAGGACAGCACCCAGCCACTTTCAGACAGTCGTATCGCGGAAGTGCTAGGTGAACAGGGCATCGTCGTGGCCCGCCGGACCGTTGCGAAGTACCGGGAGGCGCTCAAGCTGCCGCCGGTGTCGCAGCGTAAGGCGCTGTAGCGTGGTGTCGCTGATCGCCTGGTTCCCAGAAGTCCTACAGGAGTACTAAGGCATGAATCTTTCGATCAGCGGTCACCACCTCGTCGTAACGCCCGCCCTCCGAGAGTACGTCACCGGCAAGCTGAACCGGATACGCCATCACTTCGACCAGGTGATCGACGTGAACGTCATCCTGTCGGTGGACAACAAGCTCCAGCAGAAGGCCGAGATTGCGTTGCACGTGGCAGGCAAGGATCTCTTCGCGGAGTGCTCGGACACGGATCTCTATGCCGCCATTGATTGCCTGATCGACAAACTGGACCGGCAGGTCATCAAGCACAAGCAGAAGCGCTACGGCTACCAGAACCTATCCATCAAGCATCAACCACAGGCAACCACCTGAGTCCCGCCGTTGGCGGCCCGCTCCCCCTCCGGGGAGTCGGGCTGCACCGGCCGGCGCGATGACGTCCGCCGGCCCCGGGTCCCTTCCTCTCATGACCTCCCCACCCTCTTTCGAGTGCCGGCTCTATTGCGGTGCGCGACCGATGCGCCGGGCCGGCCGTCCCGTCCGTGGCCTGCTGCCTATAATCTCCTGTGCAACGCAACATGGCGTCGCGTGCCGGCCCTCGCCGGAAGGATAGGCTAAGGAATGAACCGGATTTCCAAGCTGCTGTCGCCGCGGGACATCGTGCTCGATGTCCCGGCCACGAGCAAGAAGCGCCTGCTCGAGCATGCGGCACTGCTGTTCGAGAACGAGCACCGGCTGGAGCGTAACAAGGTGTTCGATTCCCTCTTCGCCCGGGAGCGGCTCGGCTCCACCGGGCTGGGACAGGCGGTCGCCATTCCGCACGGGCGGATCAAGGGGCTCAAGTCACCGCTGATCGCCGTGCTGCGGGCCGAGGCCGGCGTGCCGTTCGAGGCGCCCGACGGACAACCGGTCCGGCTGCTGGTGGTGCTGCTCGTGCCCGAACATGCCACCGAGGAGCATCTCGAGATCCTCTCGGAGCTGGCGGAGATCCTCTCGGACGCCACGCTGCGCGAGAACCTGCTCACCGGCGCGGACCCCAACGCGATCTTCCGCGTGCTGTCGGACTGGGAGCCGTACCGTCCGGCCGCCTAGCGCGCCGGGCTGTCGCGCCGCCACGGATCCGCGGCAATGCTTTCCCAAGCGGTTATCCTTCAGGCAGGGCGAAGCCTGCAAGGTGCCGAGATGCCGATGACGATCCTTGAGTTCGTGGAATCCCAGCAGAGCCATACCGGCCTGCAGTGGGTCGCGGGCCGATCCGGCGGCACGCGCACGGTCGGGGAGCCGGACCGCAACACCGTCGACCAGGTCGGCTATCTCAACCTGATCCACCCCTCGCGCCTGAGCGTGCTCGGCCCGGAGGAAATCGCCTACTTCGAGCGGCTCGACCCGGACCGCAAGGCGCGGGTGGAGGACGAGCTCTTCGGCGCGAAGCCGCCGGCGCTCATCCTCGCCAACGGCCTGCAGCCGCCGCCGTCGCTGGTCGAGCGCTGCGACCGCGAAGGGCAGCCGCTGCTCGCGACCGGCATGGCCGGCGGCCGGGTGATCGAGTCGCTGCGCTACTTCCTCTCCAAGAACACGGCCGACAGCACGTCGATGCACGGCGTGCTGATGGACGTGCTCGGCATGGGCGTGCTGATCTCCGGCGATTCCGGGCTCGGCAAGAGCGAGCTCGCGCTGGAGCTCATCAGCCGCGGCCACGGGCTGGTTGCGGACGACGTCGTGGAGATCGACCGCATCGGCCCGAACCAGCTGGAAGGCCGCTGTCCGCCGCTCCTGCAGGGCCTGCTGGAGGTGCGCGGGCTCGGTCTGCTCGACATCAAGACGGTGTTCGGCGAGACGGCGGTCCGGCGCAAGATGCGTCTCAAGCTGATCGTGCACCTGGTGCGACGAAGCACCATGGAAGACCAGTACGAGCGGCTGCCGCTGCAGGAGCTGACGCAGGACATTCTCGGCGTGCCGGTGCGCAAGGTGGCGATACCGGTGGCTGCCGGCCGCAACCTCGCCGTGCTCACCGAGGCTGCGGTGCGGACCACGGTGCTCGCGCTGCGCGGCATCGACACCACCCGCGAGTTCGTTCGCCGCCAGCAGCAGGCGATCAGCGAATCCGGCGTCGGGGAGCCGGAGATGGAATGAGCCCCTCGTGCAGCTGATCATCGTCACCGGCATCTCCGGCTCCGGCAAGTCGCTCGCCATCAATGTCCTCGAGGACGCGGGCTTTTTCTGCATCGACAACCTGCCGGTGCAGTACCTTCTGGATGTGGCGATGTCACTGGAGCAGGAGGGGAGGAGCCAGGTGGCGGTGTCGATCGACGCTCGGACCGGAAAGTCCCTGGCCGGCCTGCGTGATGCCGTTGCCCGCATGCGCGCGCAGCAGCACGACGTCAAGGTGCTCTTCCTCAACGCGCGGACCGATGTGCTGGTGCAGCGCTACTCGGAGACCCGCAGGCGCCATCCGTTGACCCTGCCGACCTCCGACAGCTTCGGGCCGACCCTGTCGGAATCCATCGAGCACGAGCGCGAGCTGATGTCCGGCATCGAGGACCTCGGCGTCTCGATCGACACCAGCGACCTGCATCCCAACACGCTGCGCCAGTGGGTGCGTGACGTGGTGCAGACCGACCGCGCCACGCTCACGCTGCTCTTCGAATCCTTCGCCTTCAAGCACGGCGTGCCGCTCGACGCGGACCTGGTCTTCGATGTCCGTTGCCTGCCCAATCCGTACTACACCGCGGAGCTGCGGCCGCTGACCGGGCTGGACGAGCCGGTGGCAAGCTTCCTTGCCGCCATCCCCCAGGTGGCCAAGATGGTGGACGACATCAGCCGCTTCCTGGACGACTGGCTGCCCCACTACGTGCAGGAGAACCGCCATTACCTCACTGTGGCGATCGGCTGCACCGGCGGACAGCACCGGTCCGTCCATATCGTGCAGGCCCTCGCCCGCCGCTTCGCGCCAACCGAGCGGGTGCTGGTACGACATCGCGCGCTGGCGGTGCGCGGGCCGGCCGCCATTCCGACCCAGACGCCTTGAACCGGCTGGCGATCTTTCCGCTCTCGACCATCCTCTTCCCGGGTGGCGTGCTGCCGCTGCGCATCTTCGAGACGCGCTACATGGACATGGTGCGCGAGTGCATGAAGGAAGATCGCCCCTTCGGCGTCTGCCAGATCACCCGCGGCGCGGAGACCGGCGAGCCGGCGGAGCACGAACCGGTAGGCTGCCTCGCCCGCATCACCGAATGGGACATGCAGCAGCTCGGGCTGCTGCATGTGCGGGTGATCGGCCTGCGGCGCTTCCGCATCCGCGAGCACTACGCCGAGCGCAGCGCGCTCATCCGGGCGGACGTGGAGCTGCTGGAGGACGATCCCGAGGTGCCGGTGCCGCAGGACCTGCACTGCTGCCGCGACCTGGTCAAGCAGATCGTGGCGCAACTGGAGCAGGAGGAGCCGCGACAGGAGCGGCGCCTGGTGGCGCGGCCCTACTGCTATGAATCCGCGAGCTGGGTGTCCAACCGCCTGTGCGAATTCCTGCCGATCCCGCCCAAGGCGAAGCAGAAGCTGATGGAGCTTGACGAGCCGCTTACACGGCTCTACCTGGTCAAGCAGTTCCTGGAGAAGGAGAGGATTCTCTAGCCGGACGCCAATCCGGCGCGGATCGCAGCCGACCGGTCCCAGAGGTTCGGCACCACCGCGGAGGAATACCCCGAGACGAACGGCTTCGCCTCGCCTGAGTCCGGATCGAAGACATGGCGCGCCACCGCGCCGATGTTCGCTCCGTAGAGATGGATGCTGATCGAGACCCGGTCCGGCCAGGCATTGGCCACCCGGTGGATGTCGCCGAGCGTGGGCGAGACCGCCTCGATGTCGCCGGGCTCGAGCCGGGTCTCGCCGCCCTCAGGCTGCAGCCGGCCGTCGTCGCCGACCCGATAGTGCTGGCCGGTCTCCGCGCCGCGCAGCATGCCGATCAGCCCCCAGACGCCGTGGTCGTGGATGGGCGTGCGCTGGCCGGGTCCCCAGACGAAGCTCACCAGGCTGAAACGCTCGAGCGGGTCGCAATGCAGCAGGTGCTGCTGGTAGTACTCGGGATGCGGCTGCGCGAATGCCGGCGGCAGCCAGCGATCGTCGGCGATCAGCTCCGCAAGCAGCCCGCGCGCGCCATCGAGCAGTCTTGCCTCCTCTGCCGTTCGGGAGACGAGCTCGGTCATGCGGGTGACGAAGTCGCGCAGCGGCGCGATGTCGGCCGCGTCGGCATGCGGGTTGGTCGCGCCGTCGCGACGCGTCGTAGGATGTCCTTTCACAGCGTCCTCCCGATCCGGTCAGGGCCGTCGTGCGATCGGGCCCTCGACCGATTCTATCGGCGGCCGCGCGATGCGGGCGGCTGCCGCGCCTGCCCGATCGGCTCGGCCAGCGTCTCGAGCAGCGTCCTGACC
>JAEWEW010000235.1 GCA_023389175.1 Pseudomonadota bacterium
CCTTGCTCTTGCCGATGGCGCGGGTCAGGCGCTGCGAGCCGCCGGCGCCGGGCACCATGCCGAGGGTGATCTCGGGCTGGCCGAACTTGGCCGTGTCAGCCGCGAGGATGATGTCGCACATCATCGCCACCTCGCAGCCGCCGCCGAGCGCGTAGCCGGTGACCGCCGCAACCACCGGCTTGCGCACGCGACGCAGCGTATCCCAGTTGCGCGTGAAGTAGTTGCCCATGTAGGCGTCCATGAAGGAGAGGTCCTTCATGACGCCGATGTCCGCGCCGGCGGCGAAGGCCTTGTCCGATCCGGCGAGGACGATCGCGCCGATGTCGTCGTCTCCGTCGAAGGCAAGCAGCGCTTCGCCGAGCTCGTTCATCAGGGTGTCGTTCAACGCGTTGAGCTGCTTCGGGCGGTTCAGGCGGATCAGGCCGACGCGGCCTCGGGTCTCGATCAGGATGGTTTCGTAGTTCTTGGACATCTCGGGTCTCGCTTCGCTGGACGGATTTCGTCGGCCGCGCTTGCGTCGAACGGCCGGCTCGCGTATCCATGGCCGGGTCGGCCAGGCCGGCGCGACGCAGATAGGCAGCGGCCGGCATGGGAAGTATGGCATCGTGGCGCCGGGGCAGGGCACGGCCGTGTCCGGCGCAGCGCCGGCGTGGGATCTCGGGAGCAGCGATGGCGAAGCAGGGTTTGCCGGTGGTGGGTCTGCTGATCGCGGCCGGCTATGGGCGTCGGTTCGACCCCTCCGGCCGGCGTTCCAAGCTCGAGGAGCGCATCGACGGCGAGATGGTGGCCGTGCGCACCGCGCGCAGCCTTCTCGCCGGCTGCGACCGGGTGATCGCCGTGCTGCGACACGAATCCACCGCACTGGCCGACGCGCTCGCGACCGCGGGATGCGAGATCGCCTGGGTATCGGGGCCGGAGGGCATGGGGACGAGCATCGGCTGCGCGGCCCGCGCCGCCCTTGGCGCCGACATGGCCGGCGGGGCGGCCATGCCGCCGTCGCAACTTGCCGCCTTGCTGGTGCAGCCGGCCGACATGCCGTGGCTGCAGCCAACGACGGTACGACAGCTGGCAGGGGCGAATGCCCCGAACGGCGAACCGATCGTCCTCCCGGTCTATCGCGGGCAGGACGGCCATCCGGTGCGCTTCGACGCACGCCTTGCGCCGGCGCTCGCGAGCCTTGCCGGCGAACGTGGCGCACGCGCCCTGCTCCAGCGCCATCCGGCCCATAGAATCGCCGTGACCGACGCCGGCGTGGTGCGGGACCTGGACACGCCGGCGGACCTCGATCCGCCACTGCCCGGCCGCCCCTGAGGGCCGCGCCACGCCGACAACCTCATGCACGCCATTCACTACACGATCCGCCCTTCCGAGCCTCACGCCCATCTCTTCGATGTCACGCTCCGGGTCGAGCAGCCGGCGCCGGTAGGCCAGCGCCTGCGCCTGCCGGTCTGGATTCCGGGCAGCTACATGGTCCGGGAATTCGCCCGCCACGTCGAAGCCGTCGAGGCGACGGTTGCCGGCCGCGCGGCACCGATCTCGAAGGTCGACAAGAACACCTGGGAATGCGGCCGGATACCATCCGGGGGCCGCCTCCTCGTCTCCTACCGGGTCTACGCATGGGACCTGTCGGTGCGCGCGGCCCACCTGGACGCGAGCCACGGCTTCTTCAACGGGACCAGCGTCTTTCTCGCGGTCGCGGGGCGGGAAGCCGAGCCCTGCAGCGTCGACATCCTGCCGCCCCGGGGTTCGGCCTTCCGTCGCTGGGCCGTGGCCACCACGCTGCCTGCCTTGGGCGGCGGCGATGGCGGCGGCGATGGCGGCGACGGCGGCCACGCGGGGTTCGGCCGCTACCAGGCCGCGGACTACGACGAGCTGATCGACCATCCGGTCGAGATGGGCGAGTTCCTCTCGGCCGGGTTCGAGGCCGGCGGCTGCCGGCACGAGATCGCGATCACCGGCCGCACGGATGTCGACCTGGCACGCCTCGCGCGCGACCTGAAGCCCGTCTGCAGCGAGCAGATCGCGCTCTTCGATCCGAAGCGCCACCGCGCGCCGATGCGGCGCTACCTGTTCCTTACGACGGCGGTGGGCGAGGGCTATGGCGGGCTGGAGCACCGGTCGAGCACCGCCCTGCTCTGCTCGCGCAACGAACTGCCCTATCCCGGCATGAAGGGCGTGCCGGAGGCCTATCGCAACTTCCTCGGCCTCGCCAGCCACGAGTACTTCCACGCCTGGAACGTGAAGCGCATCAAGCCGGCGCGCTTCGAGCCCTACGACCTCGACCGCGAGAACTACACCCGGCTGCTGTGGATCTTCGAGGGATTCACCTCCTACTACGACGACCTGATGCTCTGCCGCGCGGGCGTGATCGATCTCGCCGCCTACCTGCAGTGCCTGCAGCGCGCGATCCGCGGCGTGCTGGCCTCGCCGGGCAGGCAGGTGCAGAGCGTGGCCGAGTCGAGCTTCGACGCCTGGATCAAGTTCTACCGGCAGGACGAGAACACGCCCAACGCGGTGGTGAGCTACTACGCGAAGGGCTCGCTGGTTGCGCTGTGCCTCGATCTCGCCATTCGCGCCCGCACCCGGGGGAAGCGCTCCCTGGACGACGCGATGCGGCTCATGTGGCAGCGGCATGGGCAGCCGAACCCGGCGCGCGGGGGATCAGGTGGCCTCGAGGAGGACGAGTTCCCCGCGCTCCTGCGGGAGGCGACCGGCCTCGACCTGCGCCGCGAGATCGGGCGCTGGGCGTACGGCACCTCGGAGCTGCCGCTCGCCGCATCCCTCGCGCCTTTCGGCATCACGCTGGAGGAGGCTCCGGAAGGCGACGCCCGCACCTGGCTCGGCGCCCGCACGGTGGTACGACAGGCGGAGGTGGTGATCCAGAGCGCCCAGCGGGAAGGGCCCGCGGCTCGAGCAGGCCTGTCGGCCGGCGATCGGCTGGTCGCGGTGGATGGCCTGCGCTGCGACGAGTCCTCCCTCAAGGGAATGCTTGCCCGGCGCCTGCCGGGCGACCGGGTCCGGGTGCACGCTTTTCGCCGCGACGAGCTGGTCGAGGCGGATGTCACCCTGGCCGCGGCGCCGCCTGCGGTCACGCTGACCGCGCGCAGCGGCGCCAACGCGCTTCGCGGCGCCTGGCTCGGCAGCCGGCGCCGCGCGGCCCGCTGAATGACCGCGGAGCTGCTGCTGGTACTGGGGCTGCTGGCGGCTGCCATCGCGATGTTCGCGGCCGGACGACCGCGCAGCGACGTGGTCGGCCTGCTCGTCGTCCTGGCGTTGCCGCTCTCGGGCGTGATCAGCGTCCCGGAAGCCCTGGCGGGGTTCGCGGACCCGAACGTGGTGCTGATCGCACTGCTCTTCGTGCTTGGCGAGGCGCTGGTCCAGACCGGCGTCGCCCAGCGGCTCGGCGACTGGCTGGTCGCCCGCGCCGGCGCGAACGAAGCGACGCTCATGGCGATGCTGATGGCCACCGTGGCGCTGGTGGGCTCGATGATGAGCTCCACCGCGGTGGTGGCGCTGTTCATCCCGGTGGTGCTGCGGATCGCCCGCAACGCCGGCCTGGCGGCGCGCCGGCTGCTGATGCCGGTGAGCGTCGCCGCGCTGGTGAGCGGCATGATGACGCTGGTCGCGACCGCGCCCAATCTGGTCGTGCAGAGCGCGCTCGAGCGCGGCGGCCACGCCGGCTTCGGTTTCTTCGCGTTCACGCCGTTCGGGATGCCGATGCTCGCGCTTGCGATCGGCTGGATGCTTCTCGCCCGCAGTCGCCTCGACCGAGGCAGCGTCGCCGGGCCGCCTCGCGGGCGCCGTCCCGACTTCGCCGACTGGATCGCCGAGTACGGCCTGGTCGGACGGGAGCATCGGCTACGCGTCGAGCAAGGCTCGCCGCTGGTCGGCCAGGCCCTCGAGGCGCTCGACCTCCGGGGGAGCGAGGGTGCGAGCATCCTGGCGATCGAGCGCGCCGAGCGCTTCGGTCGGCGGCTGCTCACGCCCTCCGGCAGCACCCGCCTGGAGGCGGGCGACGTGCTGCTGGTGGACCTGCGGGACGACGGGACCGGCGTCGCTACGCTGCAGCAACGCCATCGCCTGCAGCCGCTTGCGCTCAACGGCAGGCTGTTCGCGGACATCGCCCAGGACATCGGCATGGCGGAGGTGATGGTGCCGGCACATTCGTCGCTGCCCGGCAAGACCGCGGTGGATGTGCGGCTGCGATCGACCCTCGGCCTCAATCTCATCGGAATCAAGCGAGGGCGGACCGCGCTCGCGGGGAACCCGGCAAAGCAGCCGCTCGAGCTCGGCGACACACTGCTGCTGGTAGGTCCGTGGCGATCCATCCGCCGCCTCTCGGAGAGCACCGCCGACCTGGTCGTGATCCGGCTGCCCGCAGAGTTCGATGATGCGCTTCCGGCATCGCACCTTGCCGGCCGAGCGGTCGCCATCCTGCTGCTGGTGGTTGCGCTCATGGCTTCCGGCGCGGTACCCAACGTGCTCGCCGCGCTGGCCGGCTGCCTCCTCATGGTCGGGTTCCGCTGCATCGACATGGCTTCGGCCTACCGCGCCATCCACTGGCCAACGCTGGTCCTGATCGTCGGAATGCTGCCGTTCGCCATCGCCCTGGAGCGCACCGGCGGCATCGGGATGGTGGCGAACTGGCTGGGTGCGTTCGTCGGGGATGCGAGCCCTCGAGTGGGGATCGCGGCGCTCTTCGTCACGACTGCCGCGCTGGGTCTCTTCCTTTCCAACACCGCCACCGCGGTGCTGATGGCTCCGGTGGCGATCGGTGTCGCCGAGACCCTCGGCGTCTCGCCTTATCCCTACGCCATGACGGTCGCGCTGGCCGCCTCCGCCGCGTTCATGACGCCGGTGTCGTCGCCGGTCAACATGCTGGTGGTCGGCCCGGGCGGCTACAGCTTCGGTGACTTCGTCCGGGTGGGCGTTCCGCTGGCCGCGCTCGCGGGCGGCATGTGCATCGTCCTGCTGCCGCTGCTCCTGCCGTTCTGACTGCCGCCCGCCGGCTGCATCATCGCCCGGAGCGCCAAGCCGGGATCGGGCGCCCGCATGAAGGCCTCGCCGACGAGAAAGGCATGCACGCCATGGCGGCGCATGAGGGCGACGTCCTCGCGTTCAAGGATGCCGCTCTCCGTGACCACCAACCGGTCCGCCGGCACCTGCCCGAGCAGGCCGAGGGTCGTGTCGAGGCTGACTTCGAAAGTGTGCAGGTCGCGATTGTTGATGCCCACGAGCCGCGTCTCGAGCCGCAGCGCCGACTCGAGCTCCGCTGCATCGTGGACCTCCACCAGCACGTCGAGGCCGTGCTCCCTGGCGCAGGCTTCCAGCTCCGCCATTCGCGCCTCCTCCAGCGCGGCCGCGATCAGCAGGATGCAGTCCGCGCCGATCGCAGCCGACTCGAGCACCTGCCAGGTGTCGATCACGAAATCCTTGCGCAGCACCGGCAGCGCACAGGCTGCCCGCGCCTCCACGAGGAAGGCGTTGTCGCCCTGGAAGTGGCGACGATCAGTCAGGACGGAGAGGCAGGTCGCGCCGCCGTCTGCATAGGATCGCGCGATCTCCGCCGGCCGGAAGTCGGGGCGGATCACGCCGCGGCTCGGGCTCGCCTTCTTGATCTCGGCGATCACCGCGGGCAGCGCCGCGGCAGGATCGGCATTGCCGGGCGTCGCACCCGGTGCACCGCCCGCGGTGGCCGCCGCCACCTGCGAGCGCAACGCCGACTCGAATCCGCGCGGCGGACTGCCGGACACCACCTCCCGCGCGCGCCGCGCCATGTCGGCCTCGGACACGATGGCACGGCCGGCGGCGACCTCCTCCCGCTTGACCTCGATGATCCGCTGCAGGACGGTTGGGGTAGGCATGTCAGTGGCTGGCTTTCACGTCAGCCACCGATCTCGCGGGTGGCGGCGACGAACTCGTCCAGCTTCGACCGGGCCGCCCCGGAGGCGATGGTCTCGCGCGCGAGGCGGATGCCGTCGGGGATGCCGTCGACCAGGTTGGCCGCATAGAGGGCGGTCGCGGCATTGAGCGTCACGATCTCCCGCGGCGTGCCCTCGCGATTATCCAGCGCTTCCAGCACCATGGCCATCGATTCCTGCGCGTTCTCGACCTTGAGCCCCCGGTTGGAGATCATCGACAGGCCGTAGTCCTCCGGATGGATTTCGTACTCCCGCACCTTGCCGTCGCGCAGCTCCCCGACCATGGTGGCGGCCCCGAGCGACACCTCGTCCATGCCGTCCTTGCCGTAGACCACGACCACGTGATCGGCCCCGAGGCGCTGCATGACGCGGACCTGGATGCCTACCAGGTCCGGATGGAACACGCCCATCAGCATGTTGGGCGCGCCGGCCGGATTGGTCAGCGGGCCGAGGATGTTGAAGACGGTGCGCACGCCGAGCTCCTTGCGCAGCGACGCCACGTTCTTCATCGCCGGATGATGGTTGGGCGCGAACATGAAGCCGATACCGGTGCGCCGCAGGCATTCGCCCACCTGCTCCGGTGAAAGCATGATGTTGGCGCCAAGCGCCTCCAGCACGTCGGCGGCGCCGGAGCGCGACGAGACGCCGCGATTGCCGTGCTTGGCCACCTTCGCCCCCGCCGCGGCGGCCACGAACATGGAGGCGGTCGAGATGTTGAAAGTGTGCGAGCCGTCGCCGCCGGTGCCGACGATGTCGACGAAGTGCGGGCCGGGATCGCACTCCACCTTCCTGGCGAACTCGCGCATCACCTCGGCTGCCGCGGTGATCTCGCCGATCGATTCCTTCTTCACCCGCAGGCCGGTGATGATTGCCGCAGCCATCACCTGCGACATCTCGCCGCTCATGATGAGCCGCATCAGGTGAAGCATCTCGTCGTGGAAGATCTCGCGATGCTCGATGGTGCGCTGGAGCGCCTCTTGCGGGGTGATCGTCATGTCAGTTCCTGAGGAAGTTGGCTAGGAGTCGGTGACCGTGCTCGCTGGCGATCGATTCCGGATGGAATTGGACGCCGTGGACCGGCAGCTCCCGGTGCTGCAGGCCCATGATCTCGCCATCGCTGCTCCAGGCGGTGACCTCCAGGCAATCGGGCAGCGACCGCGGCGACACCACCAGGGAGTGGTAGCGGATGACCTGGTAGGGCGACGGGAGCTCCGTGAAGACCCCCTTGCCGCCGTGCTCGATGGTGTCCGCCTTGCCGTGCATGACCCGCTGCGCGCGGACCACCTCGCCGCCGTAGTGCCGGCCGATCGCCTGGTGGCCGAGGCAGACCCCGAGGATCGGGATCCGGCCGGCGAACCGGGCGATCACCGCGAGCGACAGGCCGGCGTCGTCCGGCGCGCCCGGCCCGGGAGAGATCACCAGCCGGTCAGGCGCGAGCGCCTCGATCTCGTCCAGGCCGATCGCGTCGTTGCGCACGGTCTGCACCGTCTCGCCCAGCTCTCCCAGGTACTGCACCAGGTTGTAGGTGAACGAGTCGTAGTTGTCGAGCATCAGAAGCATGGCCGGATCTCAGTTGGTCGGCTTGAACCCGGATGCCTTGATGACCGGGCCCCAGCGCTCGTAGTCGCGCCGCTGGATCCGGGCGAGCTCCTCGGCCGGCAGGCCGGTGGGCTGCATGCCGTAGGCCTCCAGCTTGCCGCGCAGGTCCGGCGCGTTGATCGCCTCGGTGATCGCCTTCGATAGCCGGTCCACCGTCGCCTTCGGCGTGCCGGCCGGCGCGTAGGCGGCATACCAGCCGGCGCCCTCGATGTCGTAGCCCTCCTCCTTGAAGGTGGGCACGTCGGGCAGCTGCGGGGCACGCTTCGCCCCCGAGGTGGCAAGCACCCGCAGGCGGCCGCCCTGGGCATGGGCCACCACGTCCGAGACGGTGCCCATGAAGGTGGCGATCTGCCCGCCCAGCAGGTCCGACAGCGCCGGCGCGGTCCCGCGGTAGCCGATGTGGTTCATCTCCAGGCCGGCCCGCTCGGCAAACAGGATGGAGAAGAAATGCGGCAGGCTGCCCGGCGCGGCCGAGGCATAGTTGCGCAGCGCCGGGTCCTTCTTCGCAGCCGCGACGAATTCCTTGAGCGTCTTTGCCGGCACCTGCATGTTCGCGGCGTAGGCGAAGAGGAAATCGGCGGCATGCGCGACCGGCGCGAAGTCCTTGAAGGCATCGTAGCCGAGGTCGGGATAGACATGCGGCGCCGTCACCACCGTGACCAGCGGCGTCATGACCAGCACGCTGCCGTCGGCAGGCGAGCTCTTCAGCGTGTCCATGACGATGCGGCCGCCGGCGCCCGGGCGGTTCTCCACGATGACGTTGCGTCCCAGCGATTCCCGCATCTTTTCCGCGACCATGCGCGTCATCGCGTCGAGTCCCGCCCCGGGGGGAAAGCCGACCAGCATCCGGATCGGCGTCTCCTGCGCCCGCAGCAGCCCGGGCATCCCGGCGAGCCCTGCCGCCGCGCCGGCCATCGC
>JAEWEW010000016.1 GCA_023389175.1 Pseudomonadota bacterium
CGCGAACGCGGGCAGGGCTGCCGCAACGGCCAGCGCGAGAAGCGATTTCTTCATTGATCAATCTCCTAAGTTTCTGGAATTCAATCGGTTACGACCGTTGCAAGGCGCGTTACCGAAACTCCCCGAGGTGCCCCGGAAGGAAGTTGAAAGTATTGTCGCCAAATTCCTGCACGGGTCAAAGAGTCGATCGAGCGCTCAGGCGATAAAACGACGTGACCGTTGTTTGGCAGCAACTCACCGTTTGGCGCGTCGATTCGACCGCTGACAGGCTCGAAACAGCCCGTCCGGCGCATCCGTGATCGGCGATGCGCCCGCCAAAGGGGATCGCGTCGAATCGTGCAACACTCGCATGATGATGAGCCGACCGACCACGAACCGCCCGACCGAGAACCCGATGAAGCGCGCCACGACCCACCCCGCCATGCCGATGCGCCGGCTTTCCCGGCTGGACCGACTGCTCACCGTCCTCGCGCGAGGGCTCGCCGATGCGACCACCGAGCCGGTGGCCGGCAAGCCAAGTCCGGCGCGGGGCATCCCGGAGGGCTTGCCGAAGGAGGGCAGCCCCGGAGCGGCGACCGGCGTGGGCGTGCCGGACCCGGCGCGCTATCACGCTGCCGGCCTGATGCGGGTCAATCATGTCGGCGAGGTGTGCGCGCAGGCCCTCTACGAGGGCCATGCACTGACCGTGAACGACGAACGGCTCGCGGGACGCTTCCTGGCCGCTGCCGACGAGGAGCGCGACCACCTCGCCTGGACGTCCCAGCGCCTGCGCGAGCTCGACGCGAAGCCGTCGGCGCTCATGCCGGTCTGGTATCTCGGGTCGCTCGCCATCGGCGCGGCGGCCGGGCTGGCCGGGCCGCGGCGCGCGCTGGGCTTCATGGCCGAGACCGAGCGCCAGGTGGAGGCCCATCTCCAGGGACATCTGGATCGCCTGCCGCCCCAGGACGAGCGCTCGCGCGCGATCGTCGCGCGCATGAAGACCGACGAGGCGCGCCACGCGGACGATGCGATGGCGGCCGGCGCCTCGACCATGCCCGCGCCGGTGCGGGGACTGATGCGCGCGATGAGCCGCGTCATGACGACGGTGGCGTATCGGCTCTAGTAGCGAACCCCAGGCGGGGCGGCGCGGTCTCCGAGACGCGGTTGCCGGCCGTCTCGCGAGGCCGGAGCCCTTCAGTCCTCGACGATCTCCCAGGTCAGCTCGAAACGGGCGGTGTGGGCGAGCATTGCCGAAGCCGAGCAGTACTTGTCGTGCGAGAGCTTGATGGCACGCTCCACCACGTTGGGCTTGAGCGAGCGGCCGCGCACGACGAAGTGCATGCCAATGCGGGTGAACACCTTCGGATCGGTCTCCGCGCGATCGGCCTCGAGCCGTACCTCGCAGCCCCGGACGTCCTGGCCGCTCTTGCGCAGGATCACCACCACGTCATAGGCGGTGCAGCCGCCGGTACCGGCGAGCACCGTCTCCATCGGCCGGGGCGCCAGGTTCTCGCCCCCGCCTTCGGGCGCGCCATCCATGTTGATGAGATGGCCGCTGCCCGTCTGTGCCAGGAAGCGCATGGTGTCCGGGCCGATCCACCTGATCGTTGTCTTCATGGAAGTCCTGTTGCGTAGCCTTCCCGCAATGCTAATCGCCGAGCTGGCCGGTCCGATCCGCCCGCGCCCAGCGGCAGGCGTGCCTCTGCATGGTGCAATGCGGCAATCACCGACGCCGGGTAAGGTATCCGGGCAGAGAACGGGAGGCTCGCAACGGATGTTCCGGGTGCGATCCGTCGCGTCTGAGCAACGCTTTGTGCAAAAAGAATCAAGACGTTACAGCTTCACGTTGCTGAATGGCAACTTCTGGCCGTGCGGAAACCCTTCGGGACCATCCGATATTGCAAAGCACAAGATCTGGTGCTAGGATTCTTCCTGTCTCCTCCACCTCCTCCTTTGGTGGATTCGGGCCCGGATCTGATTCCGGGCCTTTTTTCTTTGCGGTCCGGATCGGCTGCCCGAGGGCCCTTGCGCTTTGACCCGAACGGCTGCCGGGCGCTATACTACCGGGCTCACCTCGCGCAACGCCGCGGGCGATCATCCCGATTTGACCGAACATGAAAACCTTCTCCGCAAAGCCGCACGAAGTGCGCCGTGACTGGCTTCTCGTCGATGCGACCGATCGGGTCCTCGGACGGCTCGCCGCAGAGATCGCGCACCGGCTGCGCGGCAAGCACAAGCCCGAATTCACGCCCCACGTCGACACCGGCGACTACATCGTCGTGGTGAATGCCGCGCGCATCCGCGTCACCGGCAACAAGGGGCTGGACAAGAAGTACTACCGCCACAGCGGATACCCCGGGGGCGTCTCGGAAACCAACTTCGACAAGATGCAGGCCCGTTTCCCGGGCCGGGCGCTGGAGAAGGCGGTCAAGGGCATGCTGCCCAAGGGGCCGCTCGGCTACGCGATGATCAAGAAGCTGAAGGTCTATGGCGATGCATCGCATCCCCATGCCGCGCAGCAACCAAAACCCCTGCAGGTCTGACCGAAGGCACTGAAGAGACATGATCGGCGAATACAACTACGGTACCGGCCGCCGCAAGACATCGGTCGCCCGGGTCTTCATCCGGCGCGGCACCGGTCGCATCACGGTCAACGGCAAGGACGTGGACAACTACTTCTCCCGTGAGAGCGGGCGCATGATCGTGCGCCAGCCGCTGGAGGTGGCCAACATGCCGCAGTCCTTCGACATCCGCGTCAACGTCCATGGCGGCGGCGAGTCCGGCCAGGCCGGCGCGGTTCGTCACGGCATCACCCGGGCGCTGATCGACTTCGATGCGTCGCTCAAGTCGGGCCTGTCGGCCGCCGGGTTGGTCACGCGGGACGCCCGCGAAGTCGAGCGCAAGAAGGTCGGCCTGCACAAGGCGCGTCGGCGCAAGCAGTTCTCCAAGCGCTGATCCTGTTCACCCTGCCGCGCCTTCGGCGTGGCGGAATGGACGGCATGGCATGCGGGGCGCCCAGGGCCTGGGTCACAGGTTCGCAGCGCCCCGTGTCGTTTCCGCGGGCCGCCGCCTACAATGCACTGCAGCCGGCAGGTGCCGGCACGGGCCGGCATTCGGGTAGCTTCGGGGGAGTTTCGATGCGTTCAGGCAATCGTACGGCAGGGCCGGTGCACCGCATCGGCGAGGGAGCCACGCTGGAAGGCACCCTGCGCTTCAGTGGCCGCCTGGAGATCGACGGCCTGGTGGCCGGGTCGGTGATCGCGGAGCCGGAGGAAGCCGGCGAGGTGGTCATCGGGCCCAAGGGCAGCGTGCAGGGGCAGGTTTCGGCGGCCGTGATCGAGGTCGCCGGCAAGGTCCAGGGGCCGGTGCGGTCCAGCCGCCGGCTCGACATCCTGCCGGGCGCCCGGGTCCACGGTGACCTGGTCTACCGCGACCTGCAGGTGCAGCATGGCGCGGTGGTCGAGGGGTCGCTGAAGCCGCTGGATGGCGACCAGGTGCCGTTGAAACTGGTGGCGAACAGCCGCATCTGACCACGGCGGCCACGGATCGATTATCCTGTCCCGAGGAATGGAGTGCTCCACATGAATGCAGTTGCCGAGATGCCCGCCCCCCTGGTCTTCACCGACGCCGCCGCGGCCAAGGTGAGCCAGCTGATCGCGGAAGAGGGCAACCCGGACCTCAAGCTGCGCGTCTTCGTGCAAGGCGGCGGATGTTCTGGGTTCCAGTACGGTTTCACGTTCGACGAAGAGACGAACGAGGATGACGCCGTCATGGAGAAGAATGGCGTGACCCTGCTGATCGACGCGATGAGCTTCCAGTACCTGGTCGGCGCGGAAATCGACTACAAGGACGACCTTCAGGGTGCGCAGTTCGTGATCAAGAACCCGAACGCGACCACCACCTGCGGCTGCGGCTCTTCCTTCGCGGCCGGCTGACCCGGATCACCGAGCGGCGGGGGCCGCATGTAGGGCCCCCAGCACCCGGAGGCCCGACGCACCGGTCACCGCCGGATGGTTGCCCGGTTGGCGGGCAACCCGTTGCCGCGCCAGCCAGGCGAACGCGGTCGCCTCGACCGCCTGCGGCGCGAGGCCGAGCGCGGCGGTGGTTGCCACCGGCACGCCGGGAAGGCACGCGGCCAGCCGGCGCATGAGCGCCGCGTTCGCCGCGCCGCCGCCGCACACATACACCTCTTCGGCCATCGCGTCGGCACAGGCGCGCGCGACGGTCACCGCGGTCAGCGTGAGCAGCGTCGCCTGCACGTCGACCGGCGCGGCAGCCGCCACGCCCTGCCGGTCCAGCCAGCCCGGATTGAACAGATCGCGTCCGGTGCTCTTCGGCGCACGCCGGGCGAAGTAGGGATCGGCCAGCATGCGCGCGAGCAGCGCGTCATCCGCCTGCCCGCCGGCCGCCCATGCGCCGTCCCGATCGAAGGTCTCGCCGCGATGGCGCTCGCACCAGGCATCCATCAGGGTGTTGCCGGGTCCGGTGTCGAAGCCGAGCGCCGGGGCACTCGCGCCCGGCTCTAGCACGGTGACGTTGGCGATGCCGCCGATGTTCACCACCGCGCGCCGGGCCGTGGCCGATCCGAACACCCGGGCGTGGAAGGTCGGCACCAGCGGCGCGCCCTGGCCGCCGGCGGCGACGTCGGCGCTGCGCAGGTCCGCGACCGTGTCGATGCCGGTCGCCTCGGCCAGGCGGGCGCCGTTGAGCAGCTGGATGGTGTAGCCCTGCGCCGGATCATGCCGGACCGTCTGGCCGTGCGCGCCGAGGGCGACGACGGCGGAGCGCGGCGCATCGGCCTGCGACAGCAGCGACTCGACGCAGTCGGCATACAGGTCGGACAGCTGGTTCGCGGCCAGGGCCGAGCGCGCCAGCTCGTCGGGCCCGGGCTGCTGGAGCCCGGTGAGGAGGCGGCGCAGCTCCGGCGCGATGGGACGACTCGCGGATGCTCGCGTGCCCGCGAGCGCGCCCGCTTCGTCGAACTGCACCAGCACGCCGTCGACCGCGTCGATGCTGGTGCCGGACATGAGCCCGACGTATAGGCCTGCAAGGCCTGCGCAATGCCCGGCGCTCGCGCCGGTGGCGCGCTCGCTCACTCGAAGGCCGCGACCTGCGTCTCTTCCTGCCAGCGCATCTGCTGCTGCATCGCCTCGGCGGTTTCGCGCAGTCGGGCCATCGCCTCCTGGTCGAGCGGCGGCTGGGGCGGTGGAATCACGGCGGCCGGATCGTTGGGCTCGCCATTCACCAGGAACTCGAAGTGCAGGTGCGGACCGCTCGCCCAGCCGGTCTGGCCGACATGACCGATCACCTGGCCCTGTTCCAGCATGGTGCCTTCCTTGATCTTCGGCGCGAAGCGGCTCATGTGCGCGTACAGCGTGCTGCGCTCGCGATCGTGCCGCACGATGATGACCTTGCCGTAGCCGCGCTGGACACCGATGAACTCCACGACGCCCTCGCCGATGGTGCGGATCTTCGTGCCGGCCGGCGCCGCATAGTCGATGCCCTTGTGGGCGCGCCAGTCGCGAAAGACCGGATGCCGACGTCCCGACGTGAAGCCCGAGGTGATGCGGGTGTACTCCAGCGGTGACCGCAGGAAGCTCTTGTGAAGGCTGAGCCCGTTGAAATCGTAGTAGTCGCCTTCGCCATCGCCGCGATCGAACCAGATCGCCTCCAGGCGCCGCTTGTCGCCTTCGTACTCCACCGCGAGCAGCTTGCCGGGCCGTCCCTCGGAAAGGGTGTCGGGATCCGAGAACATCTCGTAGACCACGCGCAGCTTGTCGCCCTTGCGGACGTCGCGGTGGAAGTCCATGTCCGATCCGAGGATCTCCGGGATCCTTGCCGTGATCGAATCCGGAATCCCGGCGCGATCCGTGGCCGCATAGAGCGACGAGGTGATGGTGGCGGAGCGCGCGACTACGGTGCGGTCGAGGATCATCGGCGCGATGCGGGCGTTCCAGCCGTCATCCGTGCGCTCGATCTCGAGTCGCATCGGCTGCTCCGCGCCGGGATCGGAGAGCGGATAGCTCAGCGCCTGGATCTGGTTGCGGCCATCGACCTCCGCGCGCACGGTGACGCCGGTCTGCAGGCGCAGCAGCTTGCGGGCCTTCGGATCCAGGCGGACGAAATCGACCAGGTCCCGGTCCTGCTCCCCCAGCTTGCCGAACAGGCTGCCGAGCGATTCGCCGCGGGCGATCACCGCCTGGCGCAGGAACACGTCATCGGAAGCGGATGGCTGGGGCAGGGACGGCAC
>JAEWEW010000070.1 GCA_023389175.1 Pseudomonadota bacterium
GGACCGCACAGTTCCCGCAATGCGGCTTCTCCGGCCGCGCCATCCAGGTGCTCAAGGGCAGCGGCGTCAAGCACATGGTGACCATCAACGTGCTGGAGGACGACGAAGTGCGCCAGGGCGTGAAGGACTTCTCCAATTGGCCGACCGTGCCGCAGCTCTACATCAACGGCGAGTTCATCGGCGGCTCGGACATCATGAGCGAGATGTTCGAATCCGGTGAGCTCCAGGCGCTCATCCCGGAGGCCGCCAAGGGCTGAAGGTCTCCCTGGCCTGCCCTGCCCCGGGGCGCTTTCAGCCAGGCCACAGGATCGCCGCCCAGACCAGGGCGGCCAGCATCAGGCTCAACATCACTGCGGCGCTGCCAAGATCCTTGGCGCGCCCGACCATCGGGTTCGATTGCAGCGTCACCGCGTCCCCGACTGCCTCGATCGCGGAGTTGAGCAGCTCCACCACCAGCACCAGCACGATCGCGCCGATCAGCAGCAATGCCTCGGCTGCCGTGGGCGCGAGCCACAGGGCCACCGGCACGAGCAGCAAGCCGACGACCAGCTCCTGCCTGAACGCCGCCTCGCCGCGCCAGGCGTCGGCGAGCCCGCGCAGCGAATAGACGGTGGCGTCGAGCAGGCGGCGCAGCCCGCCCCGCGACTTGTAGTCCGGGGACGAAGGCTCGAGCGTCTCCGTGCCGGAGTCGGGCGGCTGGGTGCTCACCCGTCCAGGCCAGCCCCCTCGTCCAGGCCGAGGTGCAGGTTCATCGACTGCACCGCCGCTCCGCTCGCACCCTTGCCCAGGTTGTCCAGGCGCGAGATCAGCATGAAGCGGTCCTCGCGCCCGAAGACGAACAGGTCCGCGCGATTGGTATCGTTGCATGCCTGCACGTCGAAGTAGGCCTCCACGAGCGCCTCCGGGTCGTTGAGCGGCATGACGCGCACGAAGCGTTCGCCCTCATACCAGTCGGCCAGCGTCTGGTGCACGGCCGAGAGGGTCGCGCCGCGGGCGAGCGCCTTCGGATGCAGCCCGATGGTGACGGCGAGACCCTTGTAGAAGCTCGCGACGATCGGCGCGAAAATCGGCGCCGCCGACAGCCCGGTGTGCGACTGCATTTCCGGCAGGTGCTTGTGCGCAAGGCCGAGCCCGTATTGGCGCGGCGCCTCCAGCCGGGCATCGCCACCGGCCTGGTACTGCTCGATCATCTTGCGTCCGCCTCCTGAGTAGCCGGTGATCGAGAAGCAGCTGAGCGGATAGTCGGGCGGCATCAGCCCGGAGGCCACAAGCGGGCGCACCAGCAGGATGAACGAGGTCGCGTGGCAGCCGGGGTTGGAGATGCGCTTGCTCTCGCGGATCCGGTCGCGCTGCCCCGGAGCCAGCTCCGGCAGGCCGAAGGTCCAATCCCGCTCCGTCCGGTGGGCGGTGCTGGCGTCGATGACGCAGGTGCGCGGGTTGGTCACCAGCGACACCGCCTCCCGGGCCGCCGCATCCGGCAGGCAGAGGAAAGCAACATCGGCGGCATTGAGCAGTCGCGCCCGCTCGCCCGGATCCTTGCGCAGCGACGGATCGATCTTCAGCAGCTCGATGTCCGGGCGCCGGCCCAGGTACTCGTTGATCTGCAGCCCGGTCGTGCCTTCCTGGCCGTCCACGTAAACCTTGTATGCCATCTCGACTCACTCGTGCGCTGCCGCCGTCCACGCGCCGGCCTCGTGCCCCAAGTATCGCACCCGGCTCCCCATGTCGGGAACGCGGTCACGCTTTAACTGCCTGATCGGCCGACGCCCCGGCGGATCGGCCGACGTGTCGCCCGGGAGGTGCCGAAGTTCATAGGCGCGCCCGGCGGGTTTCGCTAAGTTGCAGGTCCATGACGGGACCTCCGCGCCAATGACCGCGAACGAGCTCAGGTTCGCACTGACCGCCAGCATGGCGGCCGAGTTCGAGCAGCGCGCGGCGATCGGGCTGGCGCTACCCGCCGGCCGCCACCGCTCCCTATGGTTCGACACCCCGGCAGGCGACCTGCTGAACGCCGGCACCAGCCTGGCGGTGAGCCAGGGCGCCGGCGGATGGTCGCTGACGATCGAGGTCACCGGCGACGGCCCGGGCGAGCACCGTCGCAGCGAGCATCCGGTCGCCGGCCCGCGGCCGGAGCGCGAGGCGCTGCCGCCGGTGGACGAGCCGCTCGGCCGGCTTGCCCATGCGTACTTCCCGCTGCTCGTCCCGGTCTTCGAGGCGGAGCTGGAGCGCCAGGTCCGCCTGGTCGGTCCGCAGCCCGGGTTGCGGATCGAAATGGCCTGCGAGCGAGGCGAGCTGCGCGCCGGCCAACGCGGCGAACGCATCGCGGAGGTGGTCCTGCGGCGCCTGGAAGGGCCCGCGGCGGCGTTCTACCACTATGCCGCCCAATGGGCCGCGATGCACGGCGCGCAGCTGCTGCTTGCGTCGATGCACCTGCGCGGGCTGGAGCTCGCCGGCTGGCGTCCGCCTGCCCCACGGCCGGTGCGGATGACGCCGGTGTCGCCGCCCGCCGGCGCCACGATCGCGCAGGCGGCACGGGACGTGATCGGCGGGCACCTGGATCATGCCGTCGCGAACTTCCTGCCGGTGCTCGGCGGCACGCATCGGGGCGGGCCACGCCAGTTGCGCGTGGCCCTGCGCCGGCTCTGCGCCGCGATCCGGTTCTTCGACCTGGTCGAGCCGGAAGCGACCGAGCCGGAAGCGACCGAGCCGGAGGTGACCGGCCCGGAGGCGGCCGGGCCGGGCTCCACCGGGCCTGCACCGGAGGGAGGCGGTGCGACCCGGCCACGCTGGCGCGGACTGGTCGCCGACGCCCGGGCGCTCCGCGCGGCCGCCGCACCCTTGCGGGAGGCGGACGTGCTTGCGCAGGGCGTGCTCGCGGACCTGAACCGTGCGCTTGGCGACGATGCCGCGCTCCAGGTACTCGCGCAGGCGCTCGCGAGGGCCCGGGAGCACGAGCGGGCGCGCCTGCGGGCGACGCTCGCGAGTCCCGAGGCGACCGCCTTCATCCTCCGCGCCCGGGCTGCGCTCGGCACCCTCTCCTCCGGCCGCCCGGACGCCCGCGACTTCGGCAGCTTCGCCGCCGGGCGGCTCGCGCGTCTCGTGGCCCGGGCGCGACGCCGGACGCGCCGTGCCCGCACCGAGGACGACTGGCATCGGGCCCGGCTCGCGCTCAAGGAGCTGCGCGACGGCCTGCAGAGCTGTCGTTCCCTGCCGGCGACCCGCGGATCGGCCGCCGACGCGATCGCGATGCTGTCGCGATGGCAGCGGTCGCTCGGCAAGGTGCAGGACCTCGTCCGAGCGAAGGAGACGGTCGCGCGCGCGCTCGCGCATGGGGATGCGCCGGTGGAGACCGCGGTGCGTGCGGCCGCGCTGGTCGACGGCTACCGGGCCGCGGCGTTCGCGACCCACCGGCCGGCACGGCTTCGCAAGCCGATTCTGGGCGGCCTCGCGCGGCTGCTCGCGCCGGCGCCACCGGCGCCGGAGTCGGCAGGCTATCATCGCAGCGACCGACCTCGCGAGGAAGAAGCCGAATGAAACTGCTGCTCGGATGGGCCATCAATGCCGCGGCGCTGTTCCTGCTGCCGTACATCGTGCCGGCGGTGCAGGTTAAGAGCTTCGTCACCGCCCTGGTGGTGGCTCTGGTCATCGCCCTGCTCAACACCTTCATCCGGCCGGTGCTCTTCCTGCTGACGCTGCCGATCACCATTGTCACGCTCGGGCTCTTCACCCTGGTGCTCAACGGACTGATGTTCTGGATTGCCGCGCAGTTCATCCAGGGATTCGAAGTGCGCGGCTTCTGGTGGGCGGTGCTCGCCGCGCTGATCTACAGCATCATCAGCTGGGCAATCAGCTCGCTGCTGCTCGACAGCGGCGAGAAGCGCTGAACGCGGTCGCCGCGGTTCGTTGCGCAGGATGGAGCCGGCCGAGGTGACCGAACGGCGGCCGCGCGCGTCGGCGCGCATGGCGGCGGTGGACCTGCCGATCATCCCCACCATCGCCGCGATGGTCCGGGACAACCCGGGGACCATCTCGCTCGGCCAGGGCGTGGTGGATTTCGGCCCGCCGGTGGACGTCGCCGCTGCGCTGCAGCCGCTCACGGACCAGCCGGGATTGCTCAAGTACCAGGCGGTCGCCGGCCTGCCGCAGCTGCACGAGGCGCTGCGGGCCAAGCTGAGCGACGAGAACCGGATCGTCGACCAGGACACGAGCGCGCTCATGGTGAGCGCCGGCAGCAACATGGCCTTCCTGCAGGCGGTGCTCGCGACCTCGGATCCCGGCGACGAGTTCATCCTTCCGGCGCCTTACTACTTCAACCAGGAGATGGCGCTGCGCATGTGCGGCTGCGTGCCCGTGCTGGTGCCGACGGATGCACGGTACCAGCTCGACGTCGCGGCGATCGCGGCCGCCGTCACCCGCCGCACGCGTGCGATCGTCACCGTCTCGCCCAACAACCCGACCGGCGCGGTCTACGACGAAGCCGCGCTCACCGCGGTCAACCGGCTGTGCAGGGAGCGGGGCCTCTACCACTTCAGCGACGAAGCGTACGAGTATTTCTGCCACGACGGGGCGCGCCATTTCTCGCCGGCGTCACTGCCGGATGCCGCCGGGCACACCCTGTCGTTCTGGTCCTTCTCCAAGGGCTTCGGCATGGCGAGCTGGCGGGTGGGCTTCGTGCTCTATCCGGCGGCACTCGCCGAGGCGATGAACAAGGTGCAGGACACCAACCTGATCTGCGCGCCGGTCGCCTCGCAGCTGATGGCGCTCGCCGCGACCCGCGCGGGCCGCGCAGCGGTGCAGCCGCAGCTCGATGCGCTGGGCCGGGTGCGCGAGGCGGTGCACCAGCGACTGCGCTCGCTCGGCTCGCGCATCGACTTCGTGCCGACTCGCGGCGCCTTCTACGTGCTGGTGCGGCTGCCGGCGGTGGACGATCCGCTCGCGTTCAACCGGGCGATGGTCGAGCAGTTCCGGGTGGCCACCATCCCGGGCTTCGCCTTCGGGCTGGACCCGGCCCGCGGCAACTACCAGCGCCTGTCGTACGGTGCGCTGGAGCCGTCGGCGGTGAACGAAGGCGTGGATCGCTTCGTCGCCGCGGTCAAGGCGCTCTGCTGATCACGCGCCCGGTCCCGGATGAGGGTCCGGGACGTCCGGAAAGCCGCTACTGCGGCGTGGCGAGCGCCATCGTCCAGTAGGACAGGTAGGTGCTGTGGTCGCGCCCTGGAACCACGGCAACGCCCACATGCGCGATGTCGCTGCGCATCAGCGCGACGCAATGCGGCGGGCTGTCGATCCACGCCTGCATCACCGCCTCGATGGTGCGAAAGCCGGCCGCGATGTTCTCGTCGGCCTTGCTCCAGCGATAGCCGGAGAGCTCGAGCCGGTCCCACACCAGTTCGCCGGTGTCCCACTGGTGGCCGAATCGGTCGTTCTGCAGCATCCATTCGGACTCCAGCAGCGCCGCGTTCGCGACCCGCGCGTCCCAGGCGAGCGGCCCGACGGCGGCATAGTGCCGATCGCCGCACTTGCGGGCCACCGACCGCGCCGCATTGACCGCGGCAAGCAACTGCTCGTTGAGCGGATCCGGCGGCGGCGTCTCCGCCTGCACCGTCGCGACGCCGACGCTCTTGTTGGCGACCGCGGCATAGGCCTTGCGGATGGCGTCGCCATTGCCTTCGCCGAGCGATGCATCGAGACCGTCCTGGCTGTCCGACCCGCTGCCGCAACCGGCCAGGAGCAGGGCAAGCAAGAGCACCGCAGTGGACCATCGCCGCAGTGGCCCGGTACGGGGAAGTGGCACGCGGTTCTCCTGGCAACGAAATGTTGGCCAGATTGTTGGGCGTGCCCTTCCCGCGGGTCAGGCGCATGCGGACGGGCGGCAGGCCGCATCGCCCGGATGGCGGGCGGGCGTGGCGCCCGGGCCGATGGCAGGATGCGAATCCGCGGCGCGCGCCGGCCCGGATTCCGTCGGGTCCTCAGCCGTTCGCGTCCGGAGCGGCCGGCAACGACGGGCGACGATCGAGCCAGCTCGCCGCTTCCTCCAGGCGAGCGGCCAGGTGCAGCAGCAGCGCGTCGTGGCCGAGGCGACCGACGAACTGCACGCCGACGGGCAGGTTCTCCGGCGACCAGTGCAACGGCAGGCTGACCGCCGGCTGGCCGGTGGCGTTGAACGGCACGGTGAACGGCGCGATCTCCAGGATGCGCGCGATATGCGCATCGATATCGCTCACGTCCGTCGGCAGGCAGCCGAGCCTGGGCAGCTCCGCGGCGAGCACCGGCGTCACCAGCACGTCGTGCGATTCAAAGAAGGCGCCGATCCGGCGGACCTCGCGATTCATCCGCGCGATCGCGCCCAGGTAGTCGGCGAGCGACATCGCGCGG
This sequence comes from Pseudomonadota bacterium, assembly GCA_023389175.1. GTDB lineage: Bacteria > Pseudomonadota > Gammaproteobacteria > Burkholderiales > Burkholderiaceae_E > Lautropia. Next base: position 6,376 of record JAEWEW010000070.1, read on the forward strand.
CCGCGCTCAACTGCCGCGCGCGTGAGCGGCTCGAGCTCGTCTTCCTCCGCGGGACGGCCGCGCTGCTGCACGAAGTCGTCGACCGTCACCGCCAGGTTGCCGATCAGGATGTCGAACACCGCCTTCTGCAGCGCCTCGAAGTCGAACTGCGGCCCGGTCTCCTCGATGTGGTGGCCCATCCCGGTGAGCAGCGTCGTGGCGTGGGTGACCGCCTCGCGCGCATCGGCGCAGACCGGTTCGCCACCGAAGGTCCTGGAGGCGACCGCGATGCGCAGCGGCCTGCCCTTCTGCTGCAGCGCCTTGAGGAATCCGACCGGCGGCTTGCGGAAGTAGTAGGGTGCACCGGCGTCCGGCCCGGAGGTGACGTCCAGGATGCCGGCGGTGTCCCGCACACTGCGGCTCACGAGATTCTCGTGGCTGATGCCCTCGTTGACCTGGCCTCGGTTCGGACCGGCCGGATTGAGGCCGCGGCTCGGCTTGAATCCGACCAGGCCGTTGCACGCAGCCGGTATGCGGATGGACCCGGCGCTGTCCGTCGCGTGCGCGGCCGGCACCATGCCGCTCGCGACCGCGGCTGCCGAACCGCCGCTCGAGCCGCCGGCGATCCGCTCGAGGTTCCACGGATTGCGGGTCGCGCCGTACGCGCGCGGCTCGGTGGTGATGTTGAGGCCGAACTCCGCCGTGCTGGTGCGGCCGAGCAGGAGGAACCCGGCCGAACGCAGTCGCGCCACCAGCGAGGAATCGATGCTGGAACTGCTGCCGGCGAACAGCTTGCTGCCGTTGGTGAGCGGCAATCCCTGCGCGACCGCGTTGAGATCCTTGAGCAGGTACGGCACGCCGGCGAACGGCGCATTCGGCTTCTGCCGCCCGGCGAGCTCCATCGCGTCGTCGAACGCGCGGTACACGACCGCGTTGACGATCGGATTCAACTGCTCGATGCGGTTGATGGCGGTCTCCACCAGCTCGCGCCCGTTGACCTCGCCCGACTTCACCAGCGCGGCCATGCCGATGGCATCGAGCGCTTCCCATTCCTGCTGCGTCAGCATCCAGTGTCCTTCGTTCGATCGGACGCGCCTGCCGTCCGAGCAGGCTCGTCCGCGCGAGGCCGGTATGTCCGGTTATCGCCGATTATGGTTGGCCCTTCGGATGATGACAACGCGGCCGACGGTACAATGCGCCATAGCGAATCGTATCGAGGCCATGGAACTCCACATTCGAACCTCTGCCGGGCGGTCCTGCGCCGCGATCTCGAGCCCGGGCTTGCCGCGCCTTGCGCACCGCGCGGCGCGCGCACTGGCGGCGATCGCGATCGCCGTCGCGAGCGGACTGGCCGCAGCCGACGACTACCAGGCCGGTGACATGCGCGTGCGCGATCCTTTCGCCACCCCCACGCCACCCGGCGCGCGCATCGGAGCCGCCTACTTCGGGGCGCTGGAGAATCGCGGCACCCAGGGGGATCGCCTGCTGCGCGTCTCCACGCCCGCAGCCGCGCGCGTGGAGCTGCATTCGGGTGACATCGGCCCCGATGGCGTCATGCGCATGCGGGAGAAGGAGAGCATCGACGTGCCCGCGAAGGCAACCCTCAGGCTGCGCCCGGGCGGCGGTGACCACCTCATGCTGATGGATCTCGAGAAGCCGCTGGTGGCCGGCGACAGGTTCCCGATGACGCTGGAATTCGAGCGCGGCGGGAAGGTCCAGGTCGAGGTGGTCGTCCAGGTTCACAAGGGGGGCATGGGCAGCCCTGCGGCCGGCCACGGTCACGGCGCGCAGGATGCGACCGCTCACGAACCGGACCGCGGCGCCCACGGGCGCGGGCACTGAGAGCCTGCGGACCGGTCCTTGGCGCCTGACGTGGCGCGACGTGCGGAGATCTCGCCCGGCGAGCTCCTTGCTGCATCGGACGTGGTCGCGCGCCGCCTGATCGGCGCGATCCTGCTGGTCGACGGCGTCGGCGGCCGCATCGTCGAGGCCGAGGCCTACGATCGCGAGGATCCCGCCTCGCACAGCTACGCCGGGCCTACCGCGCGCAACGCCACGATGTTCGGCCCGCCCGGCCGGGTCTACGTCTACCGGTCCTACGGCATCCACTGGTGCTTCAACATCGTCTGTCGCGAGGCAGGCCACGGCGCCGGCGTGCTGGTGCGCGCGCTGGAGCCGCTCGAGGGGCTGGAGGTCATGGCCCGGCGCCGCGGATTGTCCGCGGACACGCCCGGCAATCTGCGTCTGCTCTGCTCCGGTCCGGGCCGCGTCGGCCAGGCACTCGGCATCACTCGCGAGCACGACGGCATGCGGGTGGACCGGCGGCCGTTCCTGCTGTTCCGGTCGGGCGGCGACGAGCCCATCGTGTGCGGCCCGCGGATCGGCATCACTCGCGGAACCGATCGCCCCTGGCGCTTCGGCCTCGCGGGTTCGCGCTTCCTCAGCCGACCTTTCCCCCCAGCGTCTCCGCGAGCAGCCTCTCCAGCTGGCTGAAGTCGACCGGCTTCACGAGATGCGCATCGAAGCCGGCCTCGCGGCTGCGCTCGCGATCGCTCGCCTGCCCATACCCGGTCAACGCGATGATGCGGACCGACTCCCAGCGCGGATCGCGGCGGATCGCCTGCGCCACCTCGTAGCCGTCCATGCCGGGCAGGCCGATGTCGAGCAGCACCACGTCCGGCGTGCACGCCTCGAGCGCAGCGATCACCTCGCGGCCATCGTGCACCGTGCAGGTACGCAGGCCCCACAGTTCGAGCAGCTCGGCGAGGCTCACGGCTGCGTCGATGTTGTCGTCGACGATCAGGACCACGCCTTCGCCGGTGAATGTCGGCGTGGACGGCCCCGGCTCGGCGTCGCCCGCGACCGGAGCGTCCGCCCGCGGCAGCGTCAAGGTGAAGGTGGCGCCGAGCCCCGGCCCCGCGCTCTCGGCCACCAGATCGCCGCCGTGCAGTCGCGCGAGCGAACGGGCGATGGGAAGGCCGAGTCCCAGCCCACCGCGCGGCCGATCCACGCTCTGCTGCCCCTGGGTGAAGAGCTCGAAGACGCGCGCGAGATCCCAGCTCGCCATGCCGACGCCGTCATCGGCCACGGTGAGCACCACCCGGTCGCCCTGCGCGCGCGCGGCCACGGCAACCTGCCCATTCTCCCGCGTGAACTTGGCCGCATTGGTCAGCAGGTTGTTCAGGATCTGCGTGAGCCGCACCGGGTCACCGCTCACCTCCAATCCCCGCTCCGGGACCGAGAGTGCCAGCGCCACGTTCCTGCGGTCGAACAGCGGCCGCGCCGAGTCGACCGCTTCGGCCACGATGGCGGAGAGCTCGAGCGGCCTGCGGGCAAGCTGCACTCCGCCGCGGGCGATCCGGGCGACATCCAGCAGGTCATCCACCAGCCGCACCATGTGGTCGACCTGGCGCTGGATGACCTCCCGCTCCCGGACGAGCTCGCCGCTGCCGCGCGCCTGCATGACGCGCAGCGCATTCGCGATCGGCGCGAGCGGATTGCGCAGCTCGTGGCCCAGGATCGCCAGGAATTCGTCCTTGGCCTGGTTCGCCTGCTCGGCCTGCGCGCGCGCCTGGCGCTCGCTCGCGAACAGGGTGCGCACCGCCTCGGAGATGGAGGCGAGCTCGGTCACGGTGGACGCCGGGAAGTCGGCCGGCTCTCCGGAGGCCAACCGGTTCGCCGTCGATACGGTGGCGGCCACGTTGCGGTTGATCCGGTCGGTGAGGAAGCGGGCGAGTCCCAGGCCGAGCAGCAGGATGCCGAGCGAGGCGCCGCCGAAGAAGCCGAGGTACCGGGCGAATGCGTCGTCCGTAGGTGCGGACGGCGTCGCGACGCCGATGTACCAGCCGTTGGCAAGCTGGCGGAACGCGGTAAAGGTGCGCTCGCCCTCGCGGGTGACGCTGCGGATCACGCCTTCCGGCTCCGCGCGCATCGCATCCAGCAGCACCTCTCCCGGCGGCCTGCCGATCCAGGCGTCCGCATCCCGAGTGCGCGCGATGAAGCGCAACTGGCTGTCGAATACGCCGGCAACGCCGGTCGGCGGCAGGATGGACGCGAGCCGCTCGCCCAGTGAGTCGAGCCGCAGCCCGACCACCAGCGCCTGCTCCGGCTGGCCGCCGCTCTTGGGCACCGGATATCCGATGGCCACGGTGGGCGTGCCGCGCAACCGCGCGGTGAAGATGTCCGAGGTGAGTGGATTGCCTGCGGCGATCCAGCCCGGCCGGTAGCGCCCGCTCCTCACCTCGGGCAGCTCGGTGCCGAACGGGACCGCGGCATTGACCACCTGCCGCTGCTCGGTGAGCAGGATGATGTTGCCCCAGTCGCCGTTCACCGCGAGCTGCTGCTGCAGCCGCGCATGGAAGGCCTCGAGCGCGCCGGCCGCGAGGTGAGGATCCTTCGCCAGCACGCGCAGTCGCTTGACCGTGCTCTCGACCTCGCCTTCGACGACGAGCGCCATCGCGCGCACGCGGTGAACCAGCTCCTGGTTGCGCTGGTCCTGCTGATAGTCCCACAGGTAGTACATGAGCCCCGCGGCGAGGAGGCCCATCGGAAGCAGGGCCGACAGCACGATCAGCGTCAGGTAACGTCGAATGGATACCGGCCCGGACCCCATCGTGCCAATTGGCGCCTAGCTGTCGGAAAGCGGGCATTATTGATGCACCGATTTGGCCGGTCAAACGAACGGGTAAAGCGAACGGGAAGGCGCATTGCAGAACGAGCAAGGCGCATTGCGGGCCGCGCACCGCGCACCGCGCATGAATGAACGGAGGACAGCGATGCAGGCCGCACCACCGCTTGGCAACGTGCTCGAGACCGGTCTCTATGTCGCGGACCTGGATCGGTCCCGCGAGTTCTACCAGACCGTCCTCGGGCTTCGTCCGATGCTGCAGGACGATCGCCTGGTTGCCTTTCCGCTCGGGACCGGGAGCGTTCTGTTGCTCTTTCGCCGGGGGACGACCGAGCAGCCGGCGCGCACGCCGGGCGGCACGATTCCCTCGCACGAAGGCAGCGGCCGGCTGCACTACGCCTTCGCGATCGCCGCCGGGCACCTCGACGGCTGGCGTGCCTGGCTCGCCACGCGCGGCGTGGCCATCGAGTCGGAGGTGTCCTGGCCCCGTGGCGGCCGGAGCGTCTACTTCCGCGATCCGGACGGGCACCTGGTGGAACTGGCGACGCCCGGACTCTGGGACAACTACTGATCGCCCGGCGGCGGAAACGGCCGCGGCGCCAGGCCGGCGTGCAGCCAGCAGACCATCGAGACGATGTCGTAGACCGGCACCCCGGTCGCCGCGCGCACGGCAGCGGCATAGGGCGGCAGGTTGGTGCATTCGAGCACGATGACAGCGACCTCGGGATACGCCGCCAGCAGGCGGCGGCCGGCGGCCGCGACGTCCAGGCGTGCCTGCGCCACGTCGAACGCCGCAGCCTCGCCGCGCACCACCACCCGGTAGAGCTCCGTGCCTTCCAGTCCGATCGTCGGCGTGTCCGCCGGCGCCCCGACCGCCTCGAAATGTGCCGTGGTCAACGACGCCGCCGACGCGGTCACCACGCCGACCCGCTTTCCGGGCGGCAGCGTCGCCTGCAGCCACGGGATCTGCAAGAGGGCCGACGTGGCGACCGGCACGTCGACCGCCGCGGCCAGCTTCGCCTGGAAGAGCGCAAGGAAACCGCAGCTCGTCGTGACGAGGCGCGCGCCACTTGCGGCAAGCACTCGGGCACCGGCGACGAAGGCCGGCAGGAGCCCTCGCGCCGAATCCGACACCACCCGGCCGGGCTCGGCGCCCGGCACCACCTCCAGGATCACCGGAAACGGCCAGGTTGCCGCGTTGCCGACGTCGCCGGGGATGCGCGTGAAGCGCGTCGCCAGCATCAGGATGCCGACCGGCGCCTCGGCGTCACCGGATGCGTGTTGCGGTTGCATCGGGATGGTCCTTCGCACGCGGGCCGCTCAGGCCGGCCGTCGCGGCGCACGATAGCGCACGCGCCGGTCGATCTGCTGCCGGCTGATGACGCCATGAAGCTGCCGGCGCCGCGGCGCCGAGGTGGCACAGACGATCGCCACATCCGCGCCGGCGGCATCGAGCAGCCCGAGCGCCTCGCCGAGCGTCGCGTGCAGCGGCACGGTGGCGAAGCCGGGCGAGCCCTCCCCAAGGGCGGTTAGCGCGGTGGACTCCTGCGGCGCGGCGGCCATCGCGGCCGCGAAGCGCTCGCCGTCCCTCACGGCGACGACGTCGTCGCCGCTCACGAGCAGGACGACGACGTCCCGGTCCGCGAGGTCCCGGGCAACCTCCGCGGCGGGCGCCTGCGCATCGATCACGACGAAATCGCGGCTCATGACGGCCGCCACGCCGGTCCTTTCGAGCGCGAGTGCCACCGGGTCGAAGCGGAACTCGATCCCGCGTGCCTGGAGGATGGAGACGAAGAGCGGCTCCTGGCGGAATACCACCCGCGACATCAGGAAGGCGCCGATCACCGCCGCCATGCCGGGCAGCAGCGTGTTCGGATTGGCCGTGAGCTCCAGGATCGCGGTCAGCGCGGCGAGCGGCGCATGCAGGCTCGCAGCCATCATCGCGGCCACCCCGAGCATCGCATAGAAGGCAGGCGCCGCGCCGGTCGCGGGTACCAGCGCATCGCCCACGATGCCGAGCGCGCCGCCGGCGGTCGCGCCGATCACCACCATCGGTCCGATCATTCCCCCAGGAAGGCCCAGGCCGCCGCAGGCGATGGTCGCGAGCAGCTTGAGCAGCGCGATCAGGACCAGCGAGAGCAGCCCGATCCCGCCGACCATGGCGAGCTGCACCGTGTCGTAGCCCAGTCCCATCACCTCCGGCGCGGCCAGTGCGCAGACGCCGGTGAACGCGCCGGCGAGCGTCATTCGCAGCCACGGCGGCGCACTGCGCGAATGGCGCTCCACCCGGACGATGCCTGCGATGTAGGCGCCCGCCAGGCATCCGACGACCAGTCCAAGCATCAGCACCCACGGCAGCTCCAGCAGCGATACCAGCTGCAGGTGCGGGACCGCGAACGCCGGATCCGGGCCGAACACCAGGCGACTCACCGATGTGGCGCATACCGCGGCAAGGATCACCGGCGCGAAGCCTGCGAGCGTGTACTCGAACATCACGACTTCCATCGCGAAGACGACGCCGGCCAGGGGCGTGTTGAACGAGGCCGCGATCGAGGCCGCGACGCCGCAGGCAACCAGCGTGCGGATGCTGTTGTTGGGCAGCCGGAGCCATTGGCCGAGCAGGCTCGCGCTCGCGGCGCCAACATGGATCACCGGCCCTTCCCTGCCCACCGAGTGGCCCGAGATGATCGAGATCGCGCCGCCGACGAACTGGAGCACCGCGTTGGCCCAGGGCAGCCGCCCACCGCTGCCGGCCAATTGCGCCATGACATGCGCCGGCCCGACAGCGCGCGCGGCGGCCGGTACGAGCTGGAACAGGATGCCGACGAGCAGCCCACCGGCGGTCGGCAGCGCCAATCGCCAGGCCGGCGAGAGGGACTCGTAGGCCTCGATCCCGGGGATCAGGCCGGCCCAGACCAGGCCACGCTCGGTGAGCATCCGGAACGCGACGATCACCACGCCGGTAACCAGTCCGGCCAGCGCGGCGATCAGCGACAGCCCGACGAGGGCGTCGGCATGCGCGAGATAGACGCGGAAATCGGCGACAGCCTTGCGGATCCGTCCGCCGGGAAGTCTGAATCGGTCGCCCGACGGCATCGGTTCCGGTATCGCAGTGTCGGATCTGGGTAGCCCATGTTATCGTGAACCCGTGGCACGAGGCAGGAGACCGACATGCCGCTTCTCTTCGAGCCTGTCCGCCCCGCGGGACTTGAAATCGCGGACAACGGCCGGGTGACGCGCTTCAGCACGGATTCGGTCGCGCCCGCCGCACGCGCCTCGTACTGGCGGGAGGCGATCTGCGAGACCTTCGTGCGGCTCGAGTTCGACTGCGACCGCAGTCGCCCTTTCCATGCGAGCCTCGCGTGCCGACCGCTGTCGCGCTTCGCCTGCATCGCGGTCGACGCCAGCGCGCAACGGGTCCGCCGCAGCGCGGCGCTGGTCGCGGAGGATCGCGAAGCGACCTTGATCATCATGCTGCAGCGTCGCGGGGAATGCATCGCGTTGCAGGACGGCGCGGAGGTGCGCCTGCGCAGCGGCGGCGTCGCGCTGGTGGACAGCCGCCGGCCGTATGCCCTGGCTTTTCCCGGCGAGTTCAGCCAGACGGTGATCCGCGTGCCTGCAGCGGCGCTGGAGCAGCGTTGCTCCCGAGCGGCGACGACCGGCGCGCGCCTCGTTCCCACGGACTCCCCTCTCGGACGGCTGGCCGTCCATGCGCTGGACGAGCTGGGCCGCGAGCCGCGCGCCGCGGTCGCCCTGCCGCTCTCCACGGTCGCCTTCGACCTGCTCGCGCTGGCCCTCGCGGAGACCGTGCCCGCAAGCCCGGAGCCGCCTCGCATGGCAACGATGCGGCTCAGCTGGGCCAAGTCGCAGGTGCTGGCGGAGCTGCGCGATCCGGCGCTGCGCCCGCAGTCCGTCGCCAAGCGGCAGGGCGTGTCGCTGCGCCTGCGCCAACGGCTGTTCGCCGCGCAAGGCGAATGTCTCGCGGACTTCATCCTGGAGCAGCGGCTGCAGCGCTGCAGCGAGGCGCTGATGGACCCGTCGAATGCCGGGCGCACCATCACCGAGATCGCCCTCTCCTGGGGCTTCGGCGACTCGGCAGGATTCGGCCGGGCCTTCCGCCGCCGTTTCGGCGTGGCCCCGCGGGAATGGCGCCGGCAGGTTCGCCCCCGGCCGCATCCGGGTTCGCGATCGGACTAGCCGGACAACCCCCGGACAGCTCCAATCGGGCTTCCCCGATACGGAGGCACCGGCATGAAACCGAACCACAAGGTCCTGAACGGCCACCCGGCAGTCAAGGTCGCGATCGTGCAGTCCGCGCCGGTCTTCCTCGACCGCGAGGCCACCATCGACAAGGCATGCCGCAAGATCGAGGAGGCCGCGCGCGAGGGAGCCCGGGTCATCGTGTTCAGCGAGGCCTGGGTCTCCGGCTATCCCTACTGGGGCGAGACCTGGGGCTCCCGCGTGGGCGACTGGATGGGCGTGCGCAGCCGCTTCTACGACAGCACGCTGCTCGTCGACAGCGAGGACACGGAGCGGCTCTGCGCGGCCGCCTCGAGAGCCGATGCCGTCGTCGTCATCGGCTGCAACGAGATGGATCCGCGACCTGCGGTCCACACCATCTACAACACGCTGCTCTTCATCGACAACCACGGACGCGTCCTCGGGCGACGGCGCAAGATCATGCCGACCTTCGTGGAGCGCGCGGTCTGGGGCTGTGGCGACGGCACGGACCTGCAGGTGTTCGACACCGACTACGGACGCATCGGCGGCCTGATCTGCGGCGAGAACCTGATGACGCTTGCCCGGGCCCACATGATCGGCCAGGGGGAAGACTTCCACGTCGCGGTGTTTCCCGGCGCCTTCGCCCTGCATACCGGTCCCAAGCTCGAGGAGTTCGACGCCACCGCGGAGAGCTTCTGGGGATATTCGAGCTGCCGTGCCCATGCCTTCGAGGCGGGTGCCTTCGTCCTCGCTTCGTGCGGCTACATCACGGAGGGTGACTTCCCCGCGGACTTCGCGCTGCGGGACACGCTGAACATCGACTACGCGAGGGGCGGCAGCGCCGTCTACGCGCCCATCGGCATTCCGCTCACCGCGCCGACACCGGGCGATGCGATCGTGTACTCCGTCTGCCCTGCCGAGCTGATCAAGGTGGCCAAGGCGGTGATCGACACCATGGGGCACTATGCCCGGCCCGACCTGTTCCGCCTGGAGTTTCGCGCCACGCCCTACCAGGGCGGCAGCGCCGCGGTCGGCGCGATCGAAGCGATGGAGTCGCTGCCCGCGGGCGAGCTCGCCCGGATCGCCGACCGCCACGAGGTGACGCCGTCAGCCATCGAATCGGCGCTGCTCGCAAGGACGGTGCCGGCAAGGCCGGCGGTAGCCGGCGAGCCGGCGGCGGCACGCGCCGGAGGCTGAATGCTCAACGGAACGCCGGGCCGCCCCAGGTTCCGTTGACCCCCTCGGGGGCGGGCTGGGCGAAGCCCAGCCCCTGGGGGCTCTCAACGGAACGAAGGGCCGCCCCTTCGTTGCGTTGGCCTTCAGACCCACCACCCGCGGCGCCGGTGCGAGCGCCACCACTCGAAGGACCCCGGTCCGCGGCCGCCCCAGCCGCGGCTGCTGCTGTAGCCGCACAGCCCGATCACGCCGGCAGCGATGACGATCGTCCAGATCACGAAGCCCATGGCCCGATTGTGCGCGTCAACGCGCGATGTCGCCAGCCGGGTTAGGCTGCGACTCTCGCCGCCAGGCGCGGCATCACGCAGGAGCGCGACATGGGATGGTTCTCCCGCAACGACAACGCCGACTTCTTCCTCGCCACCATCGTCCCGGACGGTGACGGAGCACGGGTCAAGAAGTACCTCGGGCTGGTGAACGGCGAGGCGATCATCGGCGCCAACATCTTCCGCGACATGTTCTCGTCCATCCGCGACGTGGTCGGCGGCCGCGCCGGCGGCTATGAACGGGGGCTGACCGGCGCGCGCGATGCGGCGGTGGAGGACATGGTCGCTGCCGCCCGCGAGCTTGGCGCCGACGGCATCGTCGGTATCGACTTCGACTACGAGGTCCTGGGAGAGAAGAACGGCATGATGATGGTGACGGTGAGCGGCACCGCGGTGAAGATGGCCTGAAGCCCCCCCTGCTTCGACGATCCCGCGGATGCGGCTCCTGCCGATGCGGGGCGTGGTATGGTAGTGGTCCGCGAACCGGACGTGCCGGCAAGGAGGCAACATGAAGACGACCAAGGCAGGCGCCCAGTCGGGCGCGTCCACCACCGGCGCCGGCGCGCCCGCGCCGAGCGATCGCAACTCCCTCACCATCGGCCCGAACGGCCCGATCCTGCTCCACGACGTCCATTTCCTGGAGCAGATGGCCCACTTCAACCGGGAGAAGGTGCCGGAGCGCCAGCCGCATGCCAAGGGCGCCGGAGCCTTCGGCGTCTTCGAGACGACCCGTGACGTGTCCGCGTACACCCGGGCCGCACTCTTCCAGAAGGGAGCCCGCACGGAGATGCTCGCGCGCTTCTCCACCGTCGCCGGCGAGGCGGGAAGCCCCGACACCTGGCGCGACGTGCGCGGCTTTTCGCTCAAGTTCTATACGACCGAAGGCAACTACGACCTGGTCGGCAACAACACGCCGATCTTCTTCGTGCGTGACCCGATGAAGTTCCCGCACTTCATCCGCAGCCAGAAGCGCCTGCCGGACTCCGGCCTGCGCGACAACCACATGCAGTGGGACTTCTGGACGGCCAATCCGGAGTCAGCCCACCAGGTGACCTATCTGATGGGCGACCGGGGGCTGCCCCGGACCTGGCGGCACATGAACGGCTACGGATCGCACACCTTCATGTGGGTCAATGCGAAGGGCGAGAGGTACTGGGTCAAGTATCACTTCCACACCAACCAGGGCATGGCGTTCTTCACCAACGCCGAAGCGGCCGCGATGTCGGGCAGCGACGCCGACTACCACCGTCGCGATTTGTTCGAGGCCATCGCCCGGCGCGACTTCCCGAGCTGGACGCTGTCGGTACAGGTGATGCCCTTCGCTGAAGCCAAGGACTACCGGTTCAATCCATTCGACCTGACCAAGACCTGGTCGCACAAGGACTACCCGCTGATCGAGGTCGGCCGCATGACGCTCGACCGCAACCCGGAGAACTTCTTCGCCCAGATCGAGCAGGCGGCATTCTCGCCGGGCAACGTGGTGCCGGGGATCGGGCTCTCGCCCGACAAGATGCTGCTCGGGCGGGCGTTCGCGTACAACGACGCCCAGCGCAATCGCATCGGCACCAACTTCCACCAGCTTCCGGTGAACAAGCCGAAGGTCCCCGTCCAGACGTACATGTTCGACGGCCAGATGGCGTACGAGCACAGCGGCAACGCGCCGGTCTACGCGCCGAACAGCGGCGGCCGCGCGTGGGCGGACGGCACCGGAGCCATGGACGACGGCTGGCCTGCGGACGGCGAGATGGTTCGCAGCGCCTACACGCTGCATTCGGAGGACGACGACTTCGGCCAGCCCGGCACGCTGGTTCGCGAGGTGTTCGACGATGCCCAGCGGTCCCGGCTCGTCGACCAGGTGGCCGGCAGCCTGCTCGGCGGCGTGCGGGAGCCGGTGCTGGGCCGCGCCTTCGAGTACTGGAAGCAGGTGGACGCAGAGATCGGTCGACGCATCGAGGAGAAGGTCAAGGCCGGCGTCGGCGGCAAACCGGCGGAGGGCATGGGCGAGCGCTAGCCTCGCCGTCGCGCATGTCCCATCCCGCCTTCCGCGACCTGGTCGCAACCGAGCGGCCGCTGGTCCTGCCGGGGGCGCACGACGCGCTGTCGACGTTGCTCATCAAGCAGGCCGGCTTCAAGGCATTCTTCATCGGCGGCTTCCCGCTGGTCGGGGTGCGCTACGGCGTCCCCGACATCGGCCTGGTCGCGCTCGGCGAGATCGCAAGCGGCGTGCGCGACATCCTGGCGGTCACCGACCTGCCCGCGCTGGTTGACGTGGACAACGGCTACGGCGACGTGAAGAACGTCGTGTACTCGGTCCAGACCTACGAGCGCATGGGAGCCCAGGCGCTCTTCTTCGAGGACCTGGTGTCGCCGAAGCGATGCGGGCACATCGCGGGCAAGGTGCTTCTCTCCTGCGAGGACATGGAGCAACGCATCCGCGCGGCCGCCGAGAACCGCTTGAATCCCGCGACCTTCATCATCGCGCGGACCGATGCCCGCGAGGTCTACAGCCTGGACGAGGCACTGCGCCGCGGCGAACGCTATGCGCGGGCCGGGGCGGACGGGATCTTCATCGAGGCGCCGGAGTCGGTCGAGGAGCTGGGCCAGGTCGGCAAGTCGCTCCAGGGCATCACGCTCATGGCCAACATGCTGGAGGGCGGCCGCACGCCGATCCTGCGACCCGCGGAGCTCGCGGACCTCGGCTTCGGCATCGTGATCTACGGCATCTCTCTTCTCATGCGCATCACGCGCACCATGCAGGAAGCGCTCGCGGACCTGAGGTCGGGCGAGCTCGCGCTGGTCGGAACCGGCGTGGGGTTCGAGGAATACAAGCGGATCGTCGGATTCCCGCGATGGGCCGCGATCGAGGACCGCTACACCAGGGACAAGTGATCCTGTCGGCGCAACCGGCTGACAGGCGCTTGAGCGGCCGGCTCGCGCTTCAGAACCGGCTGAAGTACTCGCGGCGCTGGAAATCCATCTTGTCCTCGGCCTGCTCGTAGCGCGCGAGCTCCGAGCGCTTGAGGCGCGCAAAGTAGTCGACGAACGTGCGGCCGAAGGCCTCGCACATCACGGGGTCAGCCTCCAGGGCCTCCAGCGCCTCGCCGAGGGAGTTCGGCAGGCGCAAGGCCGCATCGGCACCGGCGTAGGGCGCGTCGGTCGCGGGCGGCGCCCGCAGGCCCCGCTCGATGCCGTCGAGTCCGGCGTGGATCTGCGAGGCGAGGTACAGGTAGGGATTGGCGGACGGTTCGCCGATCCGGTTCTCGATGCGCGTAGCTTCGTCGCCGCACGGTCCGATGACCCGCAGCGCGGCGCCGCGATTGTCGCGGCCCCAGAGCGCGGACTGCGGCGCGAGCGCGTTCGGCTGGAAGCGGGCGAAGCCGTTGACCGTGGGGGTGCAGAACACCGCCATGCCGCGCGCATGAGCGAGCAACCCGCCGAGGTAGTGCTCCCCGGTGTCGGACAGGCTGTAGGCGGCGTGGGCCGGCGTCGCCCCCGGCGCGGGGGCTGCGCGCCGGAACGCATTGTCGCCGTCGGCGAGCCGCACCAGCGACTGGTGCAGGTGCCAGCCGCTCGACATGATGTTGGGAAACGGCGGCCGGCAGACGAAGCTCGCCCAGTACCCTGCCTTGTAGAGCGCCTGCCGCACCGCGTTGCGGAAGAGCACCATGTTGTCCGCCGCCGTGAGCGCGTCGGTCGCATCGAAAACCGCTTCCACCTGGCTCGGGCCGAGCTCGATCTCGAGCGACGTGAGCGGCAGGTCGAGGCCATCGGCGGTGTGCTGCACGATGCGCAACGGCTCCTCGGCGAGATTCCACCAGGCTTCGGTCAGCAGGTTGTAGCCGGGATGGACCAGCCGCAAGGCGGGCGGAAGGCCCGGCCAGGCGGCCTGTGCCGGATCGAGCTGGGCGCCGCCTTCCTCGATGCGATAGACGTGGAACTCCACCTCCAGGCCGCAGCGCATGCCGAAGCCCGCGTCGGCCAGCCGCGCGAGCGCCCGTTGCAGTATGCGCCGCGTGTCGAGCTCCACCGGCCTGCCGTCCTGGAAGTGGAGCTGGCCGGCGACCCAGCCGGTCCCGCTCGTCCAGGGCAGCTGCCTGAAGCGCGCCGGATCGGCCATGAGCACCAGGTTGTTCGCGCCTTCGAAGCCCGGCACGCCGGCGGTTCCGCCCGGCTCGAAGACCTTGAAGGCGGTGCGATCCGATGTGTCCTTCAGCATCAGCGTGCTGACGATGCCGATGCCCTCCTCGAAGGCACGGGCCACCGCGCGGGCGGTGAGCGCCTTGCCCCGGGTGACGCCATGCACGTCGCACCATGCGAAGCGCACCAGCTCGATGCCGGCGCTCTCGATCAGCCGCATGACCTGGGCAACGCCATGCCGCCGCCGCTCGTCGTCGAGGCCGCAGCGGCGGGCGAAGCCGCTCACCTCGCCGCCCTCCTCCGCCGGACCGCACGGCGATCCGGGCCGGCGCGGCGACTCATCGGGCCTCCGCCTTCTCGAGATCCCGGGCGAGCCACGGTGCCCGCTCACGCTTGGCGCGGGTCTGCGCCACCCACCAGGTGGGCCACTCGCCGGCAGGCGCGATGCCGTCGACGGTGTCCGGCCCCTGCATCGCCGCGACTTGCGCGGGATCGGCCACGCCCGGAGGCACGCCGCCCGACTGCACCGTCTCGATCGCCTTGAGCAGCATCCGCCGGTTGGCCATGATCACCTTGTCGCTCGTGCCCAGGTGCTCGCGGGTGCGATCCTGGATCGGGCCCATGCTCTCCACCGCCCACTGGTCGTGCAGGTTGATGTCCTCCTGCCCCATGCCGAGGTAGGTCTGCGACTGCTGCTCGCCCGGGTTGAAGTTCCAGTTGGTGTGGCGGCCGGCCTTCGGAATGTAGTCCGGCAGGTCGATGAACTGCAGTCGCTGGGCGCGCATCGCCTCCTTGTCGAGCGGCCCGCCAAAGCTGGTGAAGAACGCGTACCAGTAGGTTCGCGTATCGTCCACCGGCACGTGGAACTGCGTGATGGTGAGGGTCTCGGAGAGGGGGATGACGAAGGTCGCCGGAAAGATGGCGTGCGTGATGCGCACGTGGGTGAGCGCATCGGTCATCGCGCGAATGGCGGTGAGCTGCATGCCCCATGGCTTCGGCTCGAAGCTGATCTCGGGGCGGAAGAACTCGCGCATGATGCGGGTCATCGGCCACTGCTCGCCGTCCACCGCGCCCGCGCTCGCGCTCCTGAACTGCTTGCCGGCGGGATTGTCCCCGATCGCATCGAGCGGCTCGTCCTGGAGGTAGCGGTGCAGGAAGGAGGGATGCGCCGGGTCGATGCCCACCTCGAAGGCCTGCAGCCAGTTGGCATGCCAGAGGCCCTTGAAGGCGAAGCTGTGGGTGGACGGCGCGGCGAAGCAGTCGAAGGATGGGAACGGCGGCGGCGCGACGGTCTGCCCGTTGGCATCGATCTCGTCCGCCAGCCAGGCGAACACGACGCCGCTTCGCTCGACCACCGGATAGCTGCGCTGGCGGATGCGCTCGCACAGCCGGCTGCCCACCGGTTCTGCCGGCGTCTCCAGGCAGGTGCCGTCGGCCGCGAACTTCCAGCCGTGGAACGGGCAACGCAGGCCGTCGCCTTCATGGCGGCCGAAGGACAGGTCCGCGCCGCGGTGCGGACAATCGCGGTCCAGCAGGCCCCATCGGCCGGCCGCATCCTTGAATAGCACCAGGTCCTGGCCCATGATCCGCAGCGCCTTGACCGGCCGGTTCGACATTCGCGGATCCAGGCGCGGATCGAACTCGTCCACCAGGGCGACCGGCTGCCAATAGCGGCGCAGCAGCGCGCCGCACGGCGTGCCCGGGCCGGTGCGCGTGACCAGGATGTTCTGCTCTTCCCTCATGGCGACTCCAGGATCGGCGCGCAGCCGGCGCGCGACTTGCACCGGTTCGGCGGCCAGTTTGTATACCGAAACTCATTTGCAGTGTACAGTGATGCGATGAACTTGCAAGAGACCGTCCTCATGCAGTTGCGCGACCTAGTGCTGCGCGGCGAGTTCGCGCCTGGCGGCCGGCTCGCGGAGCAGCAACTGGCCGAGCGCCTCGGCGCCTCGCGCACGCCGGTACGCGCCGCGCTCGTGACCCTGGAGCAGGAAGGGCTGGTCGAGGCCAACGGCACCGGCGGCTACCTGGTGCGCCGGTTCACGATGCGGGAGGTGATCGACGCCATCGCGGTGCGCGGCCATCTCGAAGGCATGGCGGCGCGACTGGTGGCCGAGCACGGGCTGTCGCGGCAGCTGCGCCTTGACCTGCAGGGTTGCCTGGACGAGGGCGATCGCCTGCTGCAGGCGAATCCCCTGGGCTACGAAAGCTATGCGGCCTACGCGGCGATGAACGACCGGTTCCATCGCCTGATCGTCGAGGCGAGCGGCAACCGCGCGCTGCAGCGGGCGCTCGCACTCAACGACAAGCTGCCCTTCGCCGCCGCATCGGCGATGCTGCCGATGCAGTCGAAGCTGCAGGAGGATCGCGACTGGATGAAGTACGCCCACCGGCAGCACCACATGCTGTTCCAGGCGCTCGCGGGCGGCACCGGCGCGCGTGCCCAGGCGCTTGCCGAGGAGCACACCGAGGTCGCCCAGATGAACATGCGCATGGCGGTGGAACGGCGCAGCGACACCGAGCAGTTGCTGCCCGGCATGCGGTTGGTGGTCGGCGCCTGAACGGCCCGGCTGCGGTGCCGGGCGGTCCGCTATCGCGCCGCAGTCTTCTCCCGCAGTCTTCTCCTCTACCGCGCCCCGGCCTTCTCCAGCATCCCGACCATCTCCGCGAAGCCACGTTCCCTGGCAAGCGCGAGCGGCGTGCGGCCGTTGCGGTCGGCAAGCTGCAGGTTCGCGCCTGCCTCGACCAACGCGGCCAGCGTCTCGCGATGACGCGGCCCGCCATCACCGAGCACGATGCTCTCGATCACCGCGGTCCAGTGCAGGTTATTGACATGGTCGAGCGGCGCGCCCGCGGCGATCAGTTGGCGAACCACCCCGGCATGGCCGAGATGCGCCGCGGCGATCAGCGCGGTGCCATCGTAGCGGCTGGTCACCAGCCGCGCGCTCGCCCCGAGTGAAAGCAGCAGCCGCAGCGTCGCCTCGTCGTCCGCCACCGCCGCGATCGTCACCGCGTCGTAGCGATCGTTCTCCAGGGCTCCGAGGTCGGCACCGGCCCGGGCCAGCGTTTCCACCACCGCGAGATGCCGGCCGAAGGTCGCGACATGCAGCGGCGTGCGCCCGTGGCCGTCGCGCGCGTCCGGCGCCGTGCCGCCGGCGAGCAGCTGCGCCACCCGGTCCGCCCGTCCTTCGTGGGCGGCGGCATGCAGGCCGTCGTAGCGGGCCGCTTCGGCGGCGGAGGGCGGCGTCTGGCCAGACGCGGGAGTCGTCGCGACGAGCGCCCCCACGAAGCAGGCGAAGGCGAGTGCCGCCCGGTAGGCGCCGCGGTTGCCCAATCGATGCAAAGCAGCCTTGTTCATGAGCGGTCGGCCAGCACAAAGCGCAGGATACCGTCACATGCATTGCGCTGCAGTCGCTCCAACGCGGCATCCGTCCCCAGATTCTCGCCGAAGATGCCGGAGAAGGTGGCCCGATTGGAGACGTTGAAGAAGCAGAGCGCGCTGATCTGCCAGTGCAGGTCGATCGCCGTCAGGCCCGGGCGGAACACGCCGGCTGCCACGCCGCGCCGGTAGAGCCGGTCGAGCACGTCGATCGCGGGCACGTTCAGATCCTGGATCACGTCGGACCGGCGCAGGTAGGCGCCATGGTGGATGTTCTCGATCATCACCAGGCGGATGAAATCCTCGTTGGCATGGTGATGCTCGAAGGTGAAAGCCACCAGGGTGCGCAGCGCCTCGACCGGCTCCAGATGATCGAGCGCGAGACGGGCCTCCGATTCCCGCACGCGCCGATACGCCTCTTCCAGGACCCGGAGGTAGAGCCCTTCCTTGTCGCCGAAGTAGTAGTAGATCATCCGCTTGCTGCAGTCGGTGCGCGCGGCAATCTCGTCGACCCGGGCCCCGGAGAGTCCGTTGCGGGCGAACTCGTGCGTGGCCACCTCGATGATGTTGCGACGGGTGGCGGCCGGATCGTGCATGCGGGTCGGACGCTCCTGCTCGGCAGCAGCGCCGACGACCGCGCGGGACGGGGCAGTGGTCGGTTTCATTGGACCTGCGACGTCGGGACGGGTACGGCCGGATTTCGGTGTTGACGTGAACTAACTGGATCGTACATGATACGTCGCAGGAGACGCAGCCGCGATGACCGTACCGGGCTTTCCCAGAGGCAAGGCACTTGTCGGCCTGATCGGTTCGGGCATCGGCGCGTCGCTCACGCCCGCGCTGCAGGAGGAGGAGGCACGCTGCCATGGCCTGCGCCTGCACTATCAGCTGATCGATCTCGAACGTACCGGCAGCGGCGCCGAGGCGCTTCCGATGCTGCTTTCGGCAGCGCGGATCATGGGCTTCGCGGGGCTCAACATCACATTCCCCTGCAAGCAGGCGGTCGTGCCGCTCCTCGACGAGCTCTCCGACGAGGCGCGCGCGATCGGGGCGGTCAACACGGTCGTCCATCGCGACGGCCGCCTCGTCGGCCACAACACCGACGCGTCCGGATGGCGCTGGGGCTTCGAGCGGTCGCTGCCGCAGGCCGACCTCGACCGGGTGGTGCTGCTTGGCGCAGGCGGTGCCGGCTCGGCGATCGCGCATGCGCTGATGCGCATGCCGACCGGGCGGCTCTTCGTGTTCGATCGGCGGCCCGAGCAGGCGCGGGCGCTGGTGCACGACCTCGCCCGGCTGCACGGCGCCGGCCGGGTGGCCTGGATCGACGAGCTGGAGGCTCCGATGGCCGAGGCCACCGGACTGGTGCAGGCGACGCCGACCGGCATGGCCAGCCATCCGGGCATGCCCCTGCCGGCGCGACTGCTGCGCCCGGCCTGCTGGGTCGCGGAGGCCGTCTATTTTCCGCTGAGGACCGAGCTGCTGGCGGCGGCCCAGGCCGCCGGCTGCCCGACCGTCGATGGCGGCACCATGGCGGTGGGCCAGGCGATCGGTGCCTTCGAGCTCTTCACCGGGCTCGCCGCGGACCCGCAGCGGATGAGCGAGCATTTCGGGCGCCTGCTCGACGGACACTGAGTCCGTTGCAGGCGCCGGACATTCCGGGCCCCGCCCGGTCGACGATGGACTGACAGGAGGAGATTCACTCATGGAAACCAGGAACACGCGCCGCTCGCTGCTCAAGGCGGGGCCAGCCCTTGCCGCCCTCGCCTACGGGCTGCCGGCGTCGGCCCAGGCCAAGAACATCCGCTTCGCCGCGGTGTTCTCCGATCGCGACATCCGCGCGGACATGATGAAGATGTTCGCGAAGGGCATCGAGCCGGAGTTCAAGCTCGAGCCCTTCTACAACGGCTCCCTGTTCAAGCAGGGCACGGAGCTGGTCGCGATCCAGCGCGACAACCTCGAGATGGGCAACATCGCGCCGCAGGACATCTCCAAGCAACTGCCGGCCTGGTCCCTGCTCACGTCGGCCTACCTGTTCCGCGACGCCAATCACCTCACCCGGTTCTTCGCGAGCGACCTCGGCGCGCAGATGAACAAGATGGTGGAGGACGAGCTCAAGGTGAAGATCCTCGGCCCGACCTTCTTCGGCACCCGGCAGGTCGGCCTCAAGCCGAAGAAGCGGATCAACACGCCGGCGGACATGGCCGGGATCAAGCTGCGCATGCCCGGCGGCGACGCCTGGCAGTTCCTCGGCCGGGCGATCGGTGCGAACCCGGTGCCGATGGCCTATCCCGAGGTGTACACCGGCCTGCAGACCGGCGCCATCGACGGCCAGGACAATCCGCTGCCCAACGTCCAGAACATGAAGTTCTACGAGGTCATGTCGCAGATCGTGCTGACGTCCCACCTCGTCGGCTTCGACCTGCTCACGATGAACCTCAAGCTGTGGAACGGCATGGCCCCCGCGCAGCAGCAGAAGGTGCAGGCCGCGGCCAACAAGGCGATCGAGTGGAGCGCCAACGAGCACCTGAAGCGCGAGGCCGAGCTCGCGAAATCCTTCAAGGACCAGGGCCTGGAGGTCTACACGCCCGACGTCAAGGCGTTCCGCGATCACGCCCAGAAGATGTACCTTGAGTCCGATATCGCCAAGAGCTGGCCCAAGGGCATGCTGGAGAAGATCAACGCGATGACCTGAAGCCTCGCCGGCGCGGCCCGCGGCCAGGCCGCGGCGCGCCTGCGCGGCGACCATCATGAACGACTCCATGAAGAGGATCACCGCGTGGCTCGCCCGCCGCGCCGAGAACCTGGCAGCGCTGATGCTCGCGATCATGTTCGTCGCGTTCATCCTGCAGATCGTCTTCCGCTACCTGCTCGATTTCCCCATCGGCTGGACCAGCGAGCTCACCATCGTCATGTGGCTCTGGCTGGTGCTCTGGGGCGCCGCCTTCGTGCTGCGTGAAGCCGAGGAGATCCGGTTCGACCTCCTTTACGTCTCGGTGGGGGCGCGCGCCCGGCGCCTGATGGGCATCGTCACCGCCGTCGCGGTTCTCCTGCTCTACGGCGGCTCCCTGCCGGCGACGATCGACTATGTCGCCTTCATGAAGGTCGAGCGCAGCGCCTATCTCGGCATCCGGTTCGACTGGCTCTACGCCATGTACCTGCTGTTCGCCGTCGCGGTGCTGGTCCGCTACCTCTGGATCCTCGGCCGCCTGCTGCGCGGCAGGAGCGTGGCGACGCAAGAGACGCCGATCATCGGTTCGGGCCTCTGAGCCGCTCATGGATCTCGCCAGCCCGTTCTCGCTCTGCGTGCTCGCCATCGTCTCGCTGAGCCTGCTCGGGCTGCCGATCGCGCATGCCATGATCGGCGGCTCGGTGTTCTACCTCTTCCTCAAGGGGTCCGATCTCGGCACCGCTGCCGAGCAGCTGCTCAACGGCATGTATGCGAGCTACGTCCTGCTCGCCATCCCGCTCTTCATCCTTGCGGCCGAGTTCATGAACAGTGGCAGCATCACCACGCGGCTGCTGGAGTTCTGCGATGCGCTGGTCGGCCGCTTCCGCGGCGGGCTCGCCCATGTGAACGTGGTCCAGAGCATCATCTTCGCCGGCATGTCCGGCTCGGCGCTGGCCGATGCGGCGGGAACCGGGAAGGTGATGCAGCGGATGATGACGGCCGACGGCAAGTACACCGCGAGCTTCGCCGCGGCGCTCACCGCGGCTTCGTCGGTGGTCGGGCCGATCATCCCACCGTCGATCCCGATGGTGATCTATGCGCTGGTTTCGGACACGTCGGTCGGCTACCTCTTCCTCGGTGGAGTCATTCCGGGCGTGCTGATGGGGCTCGCCCAGATGGGCGTCATCGCCATCACCGCGCGACGGCGGAACTTTCCCGTGGAGAAGCCGACGCCGCTCGCGGCCCTGCCCCGCATCACCTGGCGCGCGTTCCCGGCGCTGATGATGCCGGTCGTGCTGCTGGGCGGCATCTATGGCGGCGCGACCACGCCGACCGAGGCCGCCGCAGTCGCGGCAGCCTACGCGCTCCTGGTCTCCGCGCTGCTCTACCGCAGCCTCTCCTGGAAGGAGGTATACGCATCGCTCGCGACCAGCGCGCGGATGACCGCGTCGATCGGCATGCTGATCGCCGGAGCGATGGTCTTCAACTACGTCGTCACCGCGGAGAACATCCCGGCGGTGCTGAGCGCAGCGCTGCAGGGGACGGCGCTGACGCCGATCGGTTTCCTGCTGGCCGCCAACGCGCTGCTGCTGGTCCTCGGCTGCCTGCTGGAGGGCACTACCATCCTGCTGATCATCGTGCCGGTGCTGCTGCCCGCGGCGCAGGCGCTCGGCATCGATCCGGTGCACTTCGGCGTGGTAGCCGTGGTCAACATCATGATCGGCCTCATTACGCCGCCCTACGGCCTGCTGCTCTTCATCATGGTGCGCATCGCGGAGGTGCCGCTCAAGGACCTGATCCGCGACATCCTGCCCTTTCTCGGCGTGATGCTGGCATCACTCGCCTTGATTACCTTCGTGCCGGACCTGGTCCTGTTCCTGCCGCGGCTGCTCGGCTACCAGGGCTGACACGTCGCGGAGGACCTGCCCTGAAGGCATCCACCCCCGCACCTGCCGGACGATGCAGGAAGTCCGGCGACCATCGGAGCATGACATGACCACGTCCAGTGACGCCGCCAGACCGCTCTACGTGCTCAACGGTCCCAACCTCGACCGGCTGGGTACGCGGGAGCCTGCGATCTACGGTCGCACGACGCTCGCCGAGATCGAGGCCGAATGCCGCCGGGCGGCCGGCGGGCGCCCCCTCGAGTTCCGCCAGACCAATGCCGAGCACCAGCTGATCGAGTGGATCCACGAAGCGATCGACCGGGGCGCCGGAGTCATCGTCAATCCGGCCGGCCTGAGCTTCTATTCGGTGCCGGTGCTCGATGCCCTGCGCATGTTCCCGGGGCCAGTGATCGAGCTGCACATCAGCAACATCCATCGGCGCGAGCCGCCGCACAACCACTCGCTGATGTCTCGTGCCGCCACCGCCGTGATCGCCGGGCTCGGTCCGGACGGTTATCCGACCGCGGTCGGCGCCATGCTGCGCCTGCTCGAGAAGGAGGAGCAGCCCTGAGCCGACCCGGAGCGACCGCTTCCCGGCCTGCGTCACGAAAGCAGAAAGCCCCGGAGATCTCGAGGATCCCGGGGCCCTGACTGCGGCGCGGAGGTCGGTCAGGCGGTCACCAGTCCAGGCGGCACGCCTTCGTCGGCCACCAGCGCCACCACGAGGTTCTGCGGCACACCCTCGTCCGCCTTCAGGGCGACGAGGTTCTGCGGCACGCCTTCGTCGGCCTGCATCGCGACCAGGTTCTGCGGCACGCCCTCGTCGGCCTTCAGCGCGACCAGGTTCTGCGGCACGCCTTCGTCGGCTTTCAGCGCGACCAGGTTCTGCGGCACGCCTTCGTCGGCTTTCAGCGCGATCAGGTTCTGCGGCACGCCCTCGTCGGCTTTCAGCACGATCAGGTTCTGCGGCACGCCCTCGTCGGCGACGTGCGCAAGCGGCAGCTCCAGGAACCTGGATCCCACTTGGGACGACGCGCCGATCGCGCCGGAGGCAAGGACGGCGGCGCCGAGGACGCCCACGGCAATGCGCCCGACGGTCAGCGCGCGCAACAGGTCGATCAGTTTCGGGTTCGGGAATTGCATTTTAAGCTCCAATGGAAGAGGTAGGGGTTGGGATTCTCGGGAAACCGCCGGGCCGCCGGGATCAACGAACGGCCCGTCCGGATGCCGCGCAGTATTCAGGCGGCTCGTATCGGAAATGCGTTGACCGGCCGCCGATTTGTCGCACGCTTGTATCCGGCCAGCGACACCGGCCCGAGGCCGGCATCCGTGCCGCGCCACGGCAGGCTGTCCTCGGCGTCGCGTCGGCCGAAGCGGACCACACGGCCGATGTCCGCGCGGGACACGCCGATGTCCCGCAGCATCCTCTCGTCCAGCTCGTTCAGTTCCGCGGCCGCCTTGCTGAGCCGCCACCAGTCGAAGATCTTCCGCAGTATGTTCATGACGTTCTCCAGGAAGTGGTTTGACGGGCGCGCTACGCAGACTCAGCGGCGCCGCGCGAAAGCACCTTTCCTGCAAAGCGGGCAGCGGGGTGCTCCGGGAGTTAGTCTTCCGGGGTGCGGTATCCCCGTGACGTCGGGACGGTCCCACTTTGTATTCCGTGCGCAATGAATCCGTAGCCGCCCCGGTACCCGACCGCGACCCCATGCGGAGCCGCAGGCCCGCAGCGGCCCGGCTGCGCGCCCGGCCTGCGCCTCTACCCGTGGATGATGGAGAACGATCGGGGCGCGCGGATGCGCAACCAGGGAGGCTGCGCGCGCTCGCGCGCGCACCGCAGGCAAGCAGCCTGCGGCTCCTCTGGTCGCATGACCTCACGAAGTTCGAGTGGCTTGCGGGCCGACCTGCCAAGGAGCCGGCCGCGGCGCTTGCGACCGCGGCGGTCGCGGCACTAGCCGGATAACAGGCGGCCGCCGGCGACGTCGAGGAAACTGCGGCGTCGGTGCGCCGCTATGCGGCGATCGACCAGTCGCACTTGACCAGGTCGCCTTCGATCCGGTCCGCGAGCTTATCCGCGGCCATGGACAGCTGGCGCAGGTGGGCGGTGTGACGGCGGGCGCGAGCCTCGCCGGAGAGCGGCGCCATCTCCGCGAAGTCGTAGTGCTCCAGCAGGTAGAGGCGCAGCTCCTGCACGCTCCTGAAGGAGATTTCTTCGGTGTCACCGCCGGTGGTGACACGGATGGAGAGGTGGTTGTCGCTCATGTTCACAGCCTGTCACTGCCCGCTTACGTGCTGTGGTCGCAGCCTATCGGACTTTATCGAGTCTATCAGCGGCATGCGTCACGCAAAGGCTCGATCGGCCATCTGATGCCGACCGGCAACAGGAAACAAGCCAATATCCTTCAACGCTCGGACACACGGTCGCCCGAGTGGCATCCAATGCGCTCAGTTGACCGTCCCCACCACCCGGTAGGCGAGCGCCAGCAGGCGCGAGCTGATCGTGATGCCGCTTTCCTGCGCGTTGTCGATCGACACCTCGAAGCGCACCCGCCCGTCCACGGTGACGAAGTTGACCACCACGCCGTAGTCGAGGGCGCCGTCGACCTCCGAGACCGGCAGCGTGGACGTCTCGCGGGCGGCGCGCGCTTCCGCGCGCAGGCGGTGCTGCTGGGTGCGGTCGATGAAGAGCATGTGCACGCCTGCCGGCTGCTCGCCCGGCGCAACCGCCCGCGCGACGACGGGACGGCCCTGCGCGGTGCGACCCGCCAGCGTCGCACCCAGCTCGTCCGCGATGTCCGGTGCGCCCATCACGCCGATCACCAGCGGTTCGCCGGCCGGCGGCATGACACGCTCCGGCCAGGTGATGAAGCTGAGGAACTTGTAGAGGAAGGCCGCCTTGACGCGGCGCTCGAGCATCGACGACGGCTCCTGGGGAATCGCCTCCGTGGGCGCCAGCCCGGCGACCAGCAGCACGACTGCCGGCAACGCGGCGGCGACCAGGCGGCGAAGCCGGGCGCCGTCTCGGCGCGCCGGCGGCCGTCTCCCGATCCGCCAACCCGGCCGGCCCGTCATGGCCGCCACGCCAGTTGCAGGAAGACGCTGCGCTCGTGCTCGACGCGGTTCGTCGCCGGGCCCCACTCGGGATGGCGCGGATCGAAGAGGTTCTCCGCCACCACCGCGACGTCCAGCTCGCGCGAAACCTGCCAGCCAAAGCGGGCGCTGACCGCGGTATACGCGGGCACCCGAGGCTCCGGCAGCGCGCCGACCCGGCGGATCGCGACGTCGAAGGTGTGGCGCGAGGTGACGTTCCAGAGGGAGCGCAGCTTCCACCAGTGGCTCGGGTCGTTGCCGAGGGCACGCAGCCCGCCGGCATCGACCACGCCGGGCCGCACGCTCAGGTCCTGGTCGAGCAGCGTCAGGCCGCCGTAGAGACGCCAGGCCCGGGTCACCTGCCAGGTGGTCCAGGTCTCGACGCCGGTCGTGCGGCCCCGGATGCCGTTGCCAAAGACCAGCCCGCCGCCCTCGGGCTCGAGGCTGCGCAGGCGGTCATGGTCGTGATAGAACAGCGTGGTGCTCAGGGTCACTGCGGGCGAGAGCTGTCCGCGGTAGCCGACCTCCACCACGTTGGCGACCTCGGATTCGAAATCCGGGCCGCCGCGGATGAGCGGGCTCTCCGCAGGCGAGTAGAAGTCGCGCTCGATCCGGGCTGGCGCCCGCACGGCTCTGGCGACGGAGCCCCAGAAGTGGTGGTTCGGAGCGGCCTGCCAGGCGAGGCGCAGGTTCGGCAGGAGCTCGGCTCCGGTGTAGACGTTGCGCTCCAGCTTCGCGCCGATGGTCAGCGAGAAGTTCCGGCGCAGGGCGATCTCGTCCTGCACGAAGACGTTGTACCACTCGAGCGTCCGGCGGGTCGGGAAGAAGCCCAGGTAGACGCTGTTCTGCACGCGGTCGCGGGCCTGCCGGTAGCCCGCGCCGTAGATCAAGCGGTGTCGTTCGGCCGGCCGCAGCGAATGCTGCACCTCGAGGCTGGTCGTGGCGAGCCGGTCCCGGAACACGCCGGCGACATCGGGCTGGCGCCGGTTGCTGCGGTCGTGGTAGGCGAGCACCTGCAGCTCCGAGGCCGGGGCCAGCTCCAGGTTCCAGCGGGCAAGCAGGTTCGCTCCGGAGACGGTGCGCCGGGACGGCGACTGGTCGATGTCGCTGGTGTAGGCGTCCCCCTGGACGGTGAAGCGGCTGGCACGCGTCCCCCAGTCGGTCCTGAACCCGGCCTGGCTGCGCCGGGCCGCATCGACCGCCGACGAGCCGTCGGCGCGCTCGGTGTCGGAACGATCCAGCGTCTTCGCATACAGCCGGTAGCTGCCGCCGTTGTCCAGCCGCGCGCCGTAGCGCGCGCCCACGCCGCGGTCCCGGTTCCCGAGATGCCCGCTGACCAGCGTGCCCTGGGTCTGCGCGGCAGCGCGCGTGATGATGCTGATCACGCCGTTGACCGCGTTGGCGCCGTGCAGGGTGGCGCCGGGGCCGCTGATCACCTCGATCCGCTCGATATCCTCCAGGAAGACGTCCTGCGCCTCCCAGAGCACGCCGGAGTTGAATGGCGAGTAGACGATGCGGCCGTCGATGGTCACGAGCAGCTTGTTGGCCAGCGTGTTGTTGAAGCCCCGCGCGCTGATCGCATGGATGCTGGCATCGGCCCTGGCCACGTTCAGGTTCGGCGCGAGGCGCAGCGCCTCGGTCAGGGTGGTTGCGCCCGAGCGGCGGATGTCGTCGGCGGTGATCACGAAGATCGAGGCCGCGGCGCTGGAGAGGCGTTCCTCGCGCAGCGACACCGAGGTGACCTGCAGGTTGCTGAGCTCCTCGAGCGAGAGGTCCACCAGCTCCCCCAGCGTCGCTTCGTGCGGCGCCTTCCTCGAGGCGGCATGGCCTGCGCCGGCCATCGCGCAGGTGAGCAGCGCGATCGCCATCGGCAGGCACAAGGATGTCGGTACGCCACTGCGAGCGCCAGCCACCGGACGGTTCCTCCCTTCTCGTCGCGCCGGTTCGGGTTCGGAACGGAAGCGCCATCCCGGCCGCACCGGCGGGCGGATTGTACGGTCGCGCGCCAGCATCCGCGTGTCTCCCACGATCCAGGCCCGTTGCGTCATGCGTCGACCGGATGCGCCCCGGTCGGGCGGATGCGGGCGAGCAGGTCGAGCACCACGTCAGGCCCCACCGGCTTGGTCAGGTGGGCGTCGAAGCCGGCATCGGTCGCCTTGCGCTTGTCCGCCTCGCTGCCCCAGCCGGTGAGCGCGATGAGCGCCGTCCGGTCGAGCGCGCGCTCGCCGCGCATGCGGCGGGCCACCTCGTAGCCGTTCATGCCCGGCAGGCCGATGTCCAGCAGTATCGCGTCGGGCGGCTCGGCGATGGCGGCGGCGAGCGCGTCGGGTCCGCTGTGCACCATCGCGGCGCGATGCCCGGACATCTCGAGCAGCATGACCATGGTCCTGGCCGCGTCGACGTTGTCGTCCACCACGAGCATCCGCAACGAGGGTTGCTCCCCGACGGCGGCCGCCGCCGCGGGTGCCGCGGCGTCCGGCCGCGCCTCGCGGCGCGCGCACGGCAGCCGGATGGTGAACTCGCTGCCGAGGCCCGGGCCGGCGCTCGTTGCCTGCACGGTGCCGGCATGCAGGTCGATCAGCCGGCGGACGATGGACAAGCCGATGCCGAGCCCGCCCTGCGCATCGCCCATGGTCGCGCCGACCTGGGTGAACATGTCGAACACGCGGTCGAGCATCTCGGCCGGGATGCCCGCCCCGTTGTCGGCGATTCGGATCACCGCCTCGTCGCCTTCGCGGCTCGCCGCGAGGCTGATGCGCTCGCCGCGGGGCGTGTACTTGGCCGCGTTGTTCAGGATGTTGCTGATCGCCTGGGCCATCCGCGTGAGATCGGCGAAGATCGGAATGGGCTCGTCCGGCATGCTGACCGAAAGCTGCTGGCCGGCGGCCTCGATGAATGGGGCGCTCGCCTCGATCGACGCCTCCACGGCCTCCTGCACGCTGATGTACGCCTTGTCCAGCTTGACCTTCGCGCTGGTGATGCGCGAGATGTCGAGCAGGTCGTCCACGAGCCGCACCATGTGGATCAACTGGCGCTCGATGATCTCCCGCGCCTTGACTGCGCTGTCGGATCCGGCCGGCGCTGCCGCGAGGATCTGCAGGCCGGTGCGGATCGGCGCGAGCGGATTGCGCAGCTCGTGGGCGAGCGTGGCGATGAACTCGTCCTTGCGCCGATTCGCCTCGTGCAGCGCCGCCTCCGCGGCCTTGCGGCCGTGGATGTCGATGATCGATCCGGCCATCCGGTAAGGCGTCCCGGTCTCCGCCGCCACCGCTTCGCCGCTCATGTAGAACCAGCGGTGCTCGCCTGAGCGGGTCCGGATCCGCAGCTCCCGGCGGTAGGGTCGATGAGGCGACGAGAGATGCTCGTCGAGCGCCCGTCGAGTCGGGGCGCGGTCGTCCGGGTGCAGCAGCTCGAGCACGGCCTCGATGCCCTTGCCGCCCCCGGCCTCGTCGTAGTCCACGAGCTCCTTGAAGCTCGGCGAAAGGAACACGTGGTTCGCCTCGATATTCCAGTCCCACAGGCCGGCGCTCGAGCCGCGCACGGCCAGGTGATAGCGCTCGTCGCTCTCGTGCAGGGCGCGGTTGGAGGCCTCCAGCACCTCGGCGCGCCGCCCCAGCTCCGTCAGCATGTCGTTGAACGCATCCACCAGCACGCCGATCTCGTCGTCCGTGGTGCGGGCCGCGCGCAGCGAGTAGTCGCGCTGCTCCATCACGCGGCGCGCCACGTCGGAGATCGCCGTCACCGGGCGGGTCAGCGACGCCTGCAGCCGATTGGTGAGCAGGAGCGCGGTCAGCAGGCTGATCGCCATCACGACGCCGAGCACCCCGAGGTAGTAGCGAAGCCGCTGCATCGACTCGTCCCGCCCGAGCAGGTAGACGGTGCCGATCAGCTCGCCCTCGCTCAGCACCGGGCGGAACAGCGAAAGCCCGTGGTCCTCGAAGCGGGCATCGGGGTCACCGGGCTCCACCGGAAAGCTGATCGGACTCGCATCGTCGCGCGCGAAAGTGGCGAAGAGCGAGCCGTCCGCCTCGTAAACCGCGGCAGCCGAGACGGCCGAGCTCGCGCGCAGCAGCCCGAGGTTCTCCCGCGCCGCCTTCGGGTCGTCGAAGGCGAGCGCTGCGACGCTGGCGGTGCCGACGATGTCCGCCTGGGTCGCGAGATCGGCCTCCAGCGTCTCACGGTAGCTCTTCAGGTCGAAGACGACCATGATGGCGCCGGCGATGGCGAGCGCGATGAACGTCGTCGCGAGGACGATGGTGATGAGCTTCTGGCGAATCGAGCGGCCGCCGGGCAGCAACCATCTCATGTGCAGCGACCCGCCACAAGCCCGATTGCGGCGCGGTCGTCCGGATCGATTCCACCCCCTGACCGCATGCGATTCCCGTCTCGTTCTATCGCGGCAGTATAAGTGCCGTTCGAAACGCTACCAAGGGGACGACCCGGAGGATGCCGCGGTGACCGCGGGCGGATAACATCGCCCGCATGCTGCGTGGCATCCTGGTCGCCCTGCTTCTCTCGTTCGGCCCGACGGTCTCGAACTCCTTCGCCCGCTTCTCCTACGCGCTGGTGCTGCCCGCGATGCGGGAGGACCTGCAGCTCAGCTACTCGCAGGGGGGCTGGCTCAACACCGCGAACGCCCTCGGATACCTGGCCGGCGCGATCCTCACCTGGACGCTGGTACGCCGCACCGGAAATCGCCTGATCTTCGGCATCGGCATGGTCGTGACCGCGGCGTCCCTGCTCGCCACCGGCCTCACCGCCGACTTCACGCTGCTCACGGTCGCGCGGCTGCTTGCCGGCGTCGGTGGCGCCATGGTGTTCATCACCGGCGGCGCGCTGGCCGGCAACGTCTTCCCGGGTCGGCCCGAGCTCGCGACCACGACCATCCTGCTCTACTTCGCGGGCGCCGGCATCGGCCTGATGCTGAGCGGGGTGGCACTGCCGCTGCTGCTGGAGGCCCGCGGCAGCGAAGCCTGGCCGCAAGCCTGGATCACCATGGGATGGGCCAGCATCGCGATGACCATCGCCGCCGCCTGGGCCGCATGGCGGATCGACGAGCCGCAGGCGGCCGCCGGCAGCACCGCCTGGCCGGTTGGCGAGTTCCTGCCGTTGCTCGGCTCGTACATCTGCTTCGGGCTCGGCTACATCGCCTACATGACCTTCGTCATCGCCTGGATGCGGGACAATGGCGCGGGTACCGGCAGCGTGGTCACCGTGTGGTTCGTGCTCGGGCTCGCGACCCTGGTCGCGCCGCTCGTCTGGACGCGTCCGTGCAACCGCTGGCCCGGTGGCCGCCCGCTTGCCGCGGTCATGCTGGTGCTTTCCTCCGGCGCGATGCTGCCGGTCGTCGCCGTCACGCCCGGCGCGATGGTGGCTTCGGCGGCGCTCTTCGGCCTGGCAGGATTCAGCGCGCCGTCGGCGATCGGCGCCTTCGTGCGCAAGGCGCTGCCCAAGCCGGCCTGGGGATCGGCCATGGCATTCTTCACCATCGCCTTCGCGGCGAGCCAGATCGCCGGCCCGGTGCTCACCGGCTGGGTGGCCGACCGGACCGGCTCGCTGAGCCCCGGCCTGATGGGCTCCGCCCTGCTGCTCATGGTCGGTTCCGCGATCGCCCTGGCACAGAAGGAACGGCGCCACGCGGCGCCGCCGGGACACCAGCGCACGTAGTGCCGCGCCAATCGCAAGCCGGATCGGCGCGGTCTCGGCCGGGCGACTTGAGCAACGATCGGGGTCGGGCGCCGTATCATCGTCCGGGATGACGTGGCCCCGTCGGGTTCGGCGGTGGGCATCCTGATGCAGGAGCACCGGTTCAACCAGGCGGAGGGCGGCGGCGTGCCAGGCAAGGAAGTGGCCTTCGAGGGGCGCCTCGTGATCACCGGCTTCGGCAGCATCGGCCAGGGCGTGCTGCCCTTGCTGCTCCGACACGTCGAGATGCCGCCGGAACGGGTGCTCGTGATCGATGCCCAGTCCGACGACGTGCACGTGGCCGACACCTTCGGGGTGCGTCACGTCACGGCGCCGTTGGACGAGCGTAACTACCAGGCGGTGCTCGCGCCGCACCTCGGGCCGGGCGACTTCCTGCTGAACCTCTCGGTCGGGGTCAGCAGCATCGCCCTGATGCGCCATTGCCGCCAGCACGGCGCGCTTTACCTGGACACCTGCACCGAGCCGTGGCACGGCGGCTATTCCGACCCGGCGCTCCCGCCGGCCGAGCGTACCAACTACGCCCTGCGCGAGGCGGCGCTGGCCCTGCGCGAACCCGGCCCGGCGCCGACCGCCGTCATCACCCATGGCGCGAACCCGGGCCTGGTTTCCCATTTCGTCAAGCAGGCGCTGCTCGATCTCGCGCGCGATGCCGACGGGGCGGCGGTGCCTGTCCCGGCGTCGCGTGCCGGCTGGGCAGCCCTCGCCGCTCGGCTCGGGGTGCGCGTGATCCATGTCGCCGAGCGCGACACCCAGTGGACCGCCCGGCGCAAGTCGCCCGGCGAGTTCGTCAACACCTGGTCCGTGCAGGGGTTCATCGACGAGAGCCTGCAGCCGGCGGAACTCGGCTGGGGCACCCACGAGCGGCACTTCCCGGCGGACGGCATGCGCCACGAGACCGGCTGCCGCGCGGCCATCTTCCTCGGCCGCCCCGGCGGCGGCACGCGCGTGCGCAGCTGGACACCGCTCGCCGGCCCGTTCCACGGCTTCCTCATCACGCATTCCGAGGCGATCTCGCTTGCCGACTATCTCACCGTCGGCGATCCGGCGCGGCCCCGGTACCGCCCCACGGTCCACTATGCCTACCATCCGTGCGACGATGCGGTCCTGTCGCTGCACGAGCTCGCCGGGCGCAACTGGCGCCCGCAGGAGCGCCGGAGGCTGATCCGCGACGATGTCGTCGGCGGCCGCGACGAGCTCGGCGTGCTGCTGATGGGACATGCGCGCGGCGCATACTGGTACGGCTCCCGGCTTTCGGCGGAAGAGGCGCGCAGCGCCGCACCGTTCAACAGCGCGACCAGCCTGCAGGTGGCCGCGCCGGTGATGGCCGGTGTCGTGTGGGCAATCCGCAATCCGGAGGCAGGCGTGGTGGAGCCGGAGGCGTTGCCCTTCGACCAGATCCTGCGGCTGTGCCGCCCCTATCTCGGCGAGGTGTGCGGCGCCTACGGCGACTGGACTCCGCTGCAGGACCGCGCGCTGCTGTTCGACGAACCGGTCGACCGCACTGATCCCTGGCAGTTCGGGAACTTCCGGGTCTCGTGAGCTGCTGCCACGAGCCTTGCTGAAAGATGCGGCGAAAGGGTATCCGGGAAATCCGGTGGGTCGCAGGCGCGCGGGATGGACTACCATCGCCGCGGACCCGTATCCCGGGAACCACCTTCACCCTCATCCGAACCTGAGTCCTTGCCGCCAGTGAAGCGCTCGACCGCCCCTCTCCTCGTCCTGCTCGCGCTCATCGCCGGCTGTGCCTCCTCGGAGCTGGCCACGTCCACGGCGACCACGCCGGTCCTCGCGCAGGAAGCCGTGCGGCCGCCCGACTGGGCGGTGACCAGCCTGACCGTGGGCGAGCTGCTCGCCAAGGGCGGCAGGCAACTGACCGGCGCGCAGGTCAAGAACCTCTTCGACCGGGCCGTGATGGAAGGCGTCGACGGCAACACTGTCTGGCGGGAGATGAGCTTCGCGGACGGCAAGGTCACCGGCCAGACCCGGATGGGCGCGGACCTCAGCATCGACTACCAGGGAACCTGGTGGGTGGACGAGCAGGGGCGGCGCTGCTGGGTCAACGAACGCTTCGCCGGCTACCCGCCCAACTGCATGTACTACTACCTGCTCGACGGCCGCTACTACGTCTCCGAGGCGGATCCCTCGCGCAAGGGCGCCGGGCTGGAGGTGCGCCGCATCAGCAAGTCACCCTAGGCGCCCAAGCCTGGCCGGAGGCTAGAAGCTCAAGGAGGCGGCGCCCCGCTTGAACCGCTCGTGAATGACGCTCGCACCGGCGATCTGCACGCCGTCGATGAAGTCCTCCTGCGTGTAGCCGCGCGACTTCACGCAGGGTGGGCAGGCGATGATCTCCCCGCCCCGCTTCATGAAGTCCTCCATCAGCGCCTTGAGCGGATCGAGCGGCGCGACCTGCGTCATGTCGACACTGCGCTTGCGTACCAGGTCGACCGCGGCACTGGTCAGGAAGGCGCAGACCTTCAGGCCTGCCGTGATGCCGCCACAGGCGATGGTGAAGGCGACCGACGACAGCTCGTGGTCTGCGCCGCGGGTCAGCAGGACGACCAGCTCGCGGGGTTCTTGGGCCATTGTGATGTCCTTGTCCGGTTGTTCTTGTCGGGACTCCATGGTGGCGCAAGGCCGATCGGCCGGGATTGCCCGGCCGTCCGGACTTGTTGACCTAAACTCCGACCTGCCCTGCGAGGTGGCCATGGATGTCTTGTCGGACGCGATGCGCGCCATCCGGCTGGAGGGTGCCCTCTTCCTGAACGGCGAGCTGGGTGCCCCGTGGGGCGTGCATGTGCCGTCAGGGCCCGATATCGCCCGGATGCTGCGGCCCGGCGCGCGCCGCCTCGCCATCTGCCATCTGGTGCTCGAAGGACGCTGCTGGATCCAGATCGCCGGCGAGCCGCCGCTCTGCCTGCGTGCGGGCGAGGTGGTGACCCTGCCGCGCGGCGACGCGCACCTGCTCGGCAGCAACCTGCAGAACGCCGCGATCGACCTGGCCCATATGGTGGATCCGCGCGTGCCGGAGCTTTCCCGGCTGCGCTACGGCGGCGATGGCGAGCGCACCATCCTGGTGTGCGGCTGGTTCGCCTACGAGGGCGAGGTGCCGGACCCCCTCATCGCCAGCCTGCCGCCGCTCTTCACCACGGTGCTGCGCGGCCGGCCGGCAGGCGACTGGATCGAGCAATCCATGGACTTCGTGCTGTCCGAAGCGGCGGCCGGCACGCCGGCCTCCGAGCTGGTGGCATCGAAGGTGGCGGAAGTCCTGTTCGCCGAAGCCCTGCGCGGCCACCTGGAGTCGATGCCGTCCGGGCATCGCGGCTGGCTGGCGGGCCTGCGCGATCCGCTGGTGGGCAGGTGCCTCGCCCTCATGCATGGCGATCCCGCGCGCGGCTGGACGGTGGAATCGCTCGCCCAGGCGATCCACACCTCTCGCAGCGTTCTCGCCGAGCGCTTCGCAGAGCTGGTGGGTATGCCTCCGATGCAGTACTTGACCCGCTGGCGGATGGTGGTGGCCGCGGGCCGCCTGCGCGGCCGGCACGGCCCCCTTGCCCGGATCGCGCGCGACGTGGGCTACGACTCCGAGGCGGCCTTCAACCGCGCATTCAAGCGCGAGTTCGGCGTCGCTCCCGGGATGTGGCGGAGGCGTAACGGCGCGACGCCTGCCGATTCACAGCCGTCGCTCACCGCGCCGTGATGCCGCCGGCCATCGGATGCGCGCCACCATTGGCTGTTCGTGATGGCGGCGGCCGACTGCCGCCGTGTCCGAGCGATGGACAGGCGGTGCGCTTTCTGGGCAGGATACCGGCCATGTCAATCGAGCCGATCCAGGGGTCGCTTCGCTCATGAGCCGATCCACCGCGCCCACCGGCACACTGCATGACAAGGCCAGCGACGGCGTCCGGGCGGTGGAGCGAGCGCTGGATG
Organism: Pseudomonadota bacterium; assembly: GCA_023389175.1. GTDB lineage: Bacteria > Pseudomonadota > Gammaproteobacteria > Burkholderiales > Burkholderiaceae_E > Lautropia. The sequence continues at coordinate 41,495 of JAEWEW010000070.1, forward strand.
TGCTGGCGGCGTTCTCGCCGGGCGATGGCGAGCTGCTGGTCGCCGACCTGGTCAAGCGGGTGGGCCTCAGCCGCCCGACCCTCTACCGCCTCCTGCACACCCTGGAGAAGAAGGGCTACGTCGCCTCATCCGGTGAGCCGCAGCGGTTCCGGCTGGGGCCCGCAGCCGCCCGCCTCGCGCATGCGTGGAGCAGCGGTCTCGACCTGCACGACCTCGCGAAGCCGGTGATGCTCGAGGCCTGGACCTTCACCGCCGAAACCGTGGCCCTCTACGTGCCCAGGGACGACATGCGGCTCTGCATCGCCGAGATGCAGAGCCCGCAGGCGCTCAGCTATCGTCGCGGCGTCGGCTACAGCGAGAAGCTGGTGAAGGGCGCAAGTGGCCGCGCCATCCTCGCCTACACTCCGCTCGCCCCGGGCCAGCTCGAGACCTTCGCCGCCGGCACCAATGCCGACCTGGGATGGCTGCGCGAACAGCTCCAGCTCACCCGCGAGCGGGGCTATGCAGTCGGACACAATGAGCTGATCCAGGGCGCCTATGCGGTCGCGGCGCCGTTCTTCGACGCGCGCGGCGACGTCGCCGGCTCGCTGGGCGTGTTCGGGCCGGACGTGCGTCTCACCGAAGCACGGGCGCACGAGTTTGGCCGCTTCCTGCGCAGCCGGGTCGGGCGCATCACGGAAGCCCTGGGCGGGCAGCAGCCGCTACCCGGTGCCCCCGGAGACTCGCCGGCGCATTGACCATCCGACAAGCGCCTCCCTACAATCGGTCAAGTCCATCACACGGACAGGCGACCACTCTACGGACAAGGCCATGAAGGACATGATGAAGACCCTGGTGCATACCGGCCCGGGCACGACCACCGGCAACCTGCTGCGCCGCTACTGGGTGCCGATCCTGCTCTCCAGCGAGATCGCGGAGCCGGATGGTCCCCAGGTGCGCATTCAGATCATGGGCGAGAAGCTGCTCGCCTTCCGCGATTCGGAAGGACGGCCCGGGCTGATCAGCGAGTTCTGCTCGCACCGGGGCGCGTCGCTCTACTTCGGCCGCAACGAGGAAAACGGCATCCGCTGCGCCTACCACGGCCTCAAGTTCGACATCCGCGGCAACTGCGTCGACGTGCCTCAGGCGCCGCAGGTCTGCGAGCGGATGGCGATCACCGGCTACCCGTGCATCGAGCGCGCCGGCATCGTGTGGGCCTACATGGGCCCGAAGGACACGCAGCCGGAGCCACCGGGCGTGGAGTGGGCCAATCTGCCCGACAGCCACGTGTTCGTGTCCAAGCGCCTGCAGGAGTGCAACTTCCTCCAGGCGATGGAAGGCGGCATCGACACCAGCCATGTCTCCTTCGTGCACCGGTTCGAGGTCGACAACGACCCGTTCCACCAGGGCACCAAGGCAAACGAGTACATCAAGAAGGACGGCAACGTCGTCTTCGAAGTCGAGCGTCACGACGGCGGGCTCACGCTCTTCGGACGCCGCAAGGGCGAGCCGGACTCCTACTACTGGCGCGTCACCCAATGGATCTTCCCCTGGTACAACCTGATTCCGCCGTTCGGCGATCACGCGCTGGGCGGGCACGTCTGGGTGCCGATCGACGACCACAACTGCTGGGCCTGGAGCATGAACTTCCGGGTGAACGAGCCGCTCTCGGCCGAGGAGCGGCGCCACCTCGAGGAAGGTCGGGGGGTGCACTGCGAGTACGAGCCGGGCACCAATGTCCCGGGGGGGAGCTGGCGTCCCAAGGCGAACAAGGACAACGACTACCTGATCGACCGGCAGGCCCAGAAGGAGCGCCGCAGCTTCAGCGGTGTCATGGGCTTCGCTGCGCAGGATGCGTCGCTGCAGGAAAGCATGGGCCCGATCCAGAACCACGAGATCGAGAAGCTGCTGCCGTCGGACCGCGCGATCGCGATGGCCCGCCGGATGCTCTTCGAGGCGGCCACCGGGCTCGAGGAAGGCCGTGAACCGCCGGCGCTCGCCTCGCGATCGCAGCGCGTGCGCGCCGCCGGCGTGCTGCTGCCGCTCGCTCAGAAGCCGCAGGAATGGGCGCAGACCCACCTCGTCTACGGTGAGGACCAGCCGGTGTACTCGCTGTGACGCAGCGCCTGCAGGGCAAGGTTGCCCTGATCACCGGGGGCGGCGGCGGGATCGGCGCCGCGACCGCACGGCTGTTCTGCGCAGAAGGCGCGCGCGTGCTGCTGGTCGACATGGACCCGGCGGCGCTGGAACGCACCGCCTCGGCGATCGCCGAGGCCACGCCGGGCGCCCCGGTGCAGGTTTTCGGCGGCGACGTGGCGGCCGCCGCCACCGCCGTGCAGGCGGCGGCGCAGTGCCGCGAGGCCTTCGGCCGCCTCGACGTGCTGGTCAACAACGCGGCGATGCGCAATTACTCTGCCTTCGCGGACGCGACGCCGGAGGAGTGGGAGGCGGTGGTGGGCGTGAACATGATCGGGAATGCCAACTTCTGCCGCGCGGCCCTGCCCGCCCTGCGGCAATCCGGCAAGGGCGCTATCGTCAACGTCTCGTCGTGCTACGCCGTCAAGGGCCGCAAGGGCATGGCCCTCTACGACGCCACCAAGGCGGCGATGATCGCCATGACCCGCACGCTCGCGTTCGAGGAATCGCAGCACGGCATCCGCGCGAACGTGGTGTGCCCCGGCTCCACGCTGACGGACTTCCACGTGAACCGCACGCTGGCTGCCGGCAAGAGCGTCGAGGAGCTGAAGGGCCAGCGCCAGGACACCTCGCTGCTCGGACGGTGGGCCGACCCGATGGAGATCGCCTACCCCATCCTCTGGCTGGCTTCGGACGAAGCGTCGTTCATCACCGGCACCACGCTGGTGGTCGACGGCGGCCTGCACGTCAAGTAGCTGCGAACCGGATCACGCGATGATCGTCGAAAGCGATGCAGACCTGACCCGGGCGGTGCTCGACGAAGTCGCGCGCACCCCGGATCCGCGGCTGCGCGGCATCCTTGCCGCCGCGGTCCGGCACCTGCACGACTTCGTGCGCGAGGCGGAGCTGACCGAGGCGGAATTCCGCCAGGTCTGCGGCCTGATCGCGAGGGCCGGGCAGCTCACCACGCCCTCGCACAACGAGGTGGTGCTCGCGGCCGGCTCGCTGGGCGTATCCGCGCTCGTCTGCCTGCTCAACAATGGCGGCGGCGGCCGGCGCGCCACTACCGCGAACCTCATGGGCCCGTTCTGGCGCGCGGGCGCTCCGCAAGTGCCCCAGGGTGGCTCCATCGTGCGTTCGCCCACGCCGGGCGAGCCGGTCTTCGTCACCGCCTGGATCGAGGACGAGAACGGGGCGCCGGTCACCGAGGCGGACGTCGACGTCTGGCAGGCCTCGGGCGAGGGGTACTACGAGAACCAGGATCCGCAGCAGGCCGACATGAACCTGCGCGGGCGCTTCCGTAGCGACGAGAAGGGGTGCGTGCGATTCCGCACCGTCAAGCCGTCCGGCTATCCGATTCCGGTGAGCGGTCCGGTCGGCGCGCTGATCCGCGCGCAGGGGCGCCACAACCTGCGTCCGGCCCACATCCATTTCCTGATCCACAAGCCGGGCTTCAAGACGCAGTTCTCGCAGCTCTACTCGCACGACGACCCGCATCTCGAGACCGACGTCCAGTTCGGCGTGACGCGCAACCTGGTGGGGCGCTACGTGCCGCACGACGACGAGCCGGCGCCGCAGGGCGACGTGGCCGGCCGCTGGTATTCGCTCGAGCACCGCTTCGTGATCGAGCGCGGCGACGATGCCCTGCCTCCGCCGCCGATCACCGGAAAGGCGGACGGCGAGCGCCCGCCGCTGGTGGTGCTGCCAGCGCGGCCAGGGCCCTGAGCTCCACGCAAGGGGCGTGAATCGGGACGGCGCGGCCGCCTGGAAGGCTTGCCCGGCCGACTTATCTGCATACAATGAACGACGCGCCAGCCGTCGGATGGGTGCCGCACGCTTGGTCACCGGCTGATCGCGCGTCGAGGGGTCGAGAACGCTGCGGGCAGATTCGCAGCCGAACGATGAACATCGAGGAGACGAGCCGATGAGAACGCTGCTTCATGCCGCCACCGCTTCGGCCGTGGCAGGCCTTCTGGCCCTGAGTGCGTTGCCCGGGATCGCGAGTGCCCAGCAGAAGGTGCTCAAGTTCATTCCACAGGCCGACCTGCGGATCCTCGATCCGATCGCGACCACTGCCTACATCACGCGCAACCATGGCTACATGGTGTACGACACCCTGCTGGCAATGGATGAGAACTTCAAGGTCCAGCCCCAGATGCTGGACAAATGGGAGATCTCGTCCGACGGCCTCAGCTACACCTTCACCCTGCGCGACGGGCTCAAGTTCCACGATGGACAGCCGGTGCGCCCCGCGGATTGCATCGCGTCCATCGAGCGCTGGGCCAAGCGCGACGCGCTCGGCCAGAAGCTCGCGGAGGCGACGGACTCCTGGAGCGCGACCGGCGACAAGACCTTCACGCTCAAGCTCAAGAAGGCCTTCCCGCTGACGCTGGAGGCACTGGCCAAGCCGTCCTCCAACGTGCCCTTCATCATGCCCGAGCGGATCGCCAGGACCGATGCCTTCAAGAACATCGAGGACGCCACCGGCTCGGGGCCGTTCAAGTTCGTCAAGGACGAGTGGGTGCCCGGCAACAAGGTGGTGTATGTCAAGAACGCGGACTACGTGCCGCGCAAGGAGCCGCCTTCCTGGGCGTCCGGCGGCAAGGTGGTGAAGGTTGACCGGGTGGAATGGATCTACATCCCGGACTCGGCCACGGCGGCGGCCGCCCTCAACGCCGGCGAGGCCGACTGGTGGGAGCAGATGCCGCCGGACCTGATCCCGCTGCTTGCGAGAAACAAGGACATCACGGTCAAGAACATCGATCCCCTCGGCTCGATGGGCATGATCCGCTTCAATTTCCTCTATCCGCCGTTCGACAATCCCAAGATGCGCCAGGCCCTGCTCTATGTGGTGAACCAGCAGGAGTACGTGATCGGCATCGCGGGCGACCCGAAGAACGGCAAGCCCTGCTATTCGTACTACACCTGCGGGACGCCGCTCGCATCGGAGATCGGCGCCGAGCCGCTCAAGGGCCCGCGCAATTTCGAGAAGGCGAAGGCGCTGATCAAGGAGGCCGGCTACAAGGGCGAGAAGGTCGTCATCATCAACGCGACCGACCAGCCGATCGTGCATTCCCAGTCGCTGCAGACCCTGGAGGTCCTGAAGAAGCTCGGGGTCAACGCGGAGATCCAGTCGGGCGACTGGGGTACGCTGATCACGCGGCGCGCCGTCCGGGAGCCGATCGACAAGGGCGGCTGGTCGATCTTCCACACCTGGCTGGTGGGACCCGACATGGTCAATCCCGCCGTGAACTTCCCGATCCGCGGCACCGGCAAGGCGGCCTGGTTCGGCTGGCCGACGGATGAGAAGATGGAGGAGCTGCGGGAGGCCTGGTTCAACGCGAAGACCCCGGAGGAATCCAAGCGCGCGGCGGACGCGGTGCAGCAACGGGCCTTCGAGTTCGTGCCGATCATTCCGACCGGACAGTTCATCCTGCCGACCGCCTTCCGCTCCAACATCTCCGGCGTGATCATCGCGCCGATCTCGCTGCTGTGGAACGTGGAGAAGAAGTAGCGCGCATGGCAAGGAAGATCGCCCGGTGCTCGCCTATGTGATCCGGCGGCTGTTCTCCACCGTCATCGTGATGGCGGTGGTCGCCTTCGTGGTGTTCCTCCTGTTGTACCTGACCCCGGGCGATCCGGCGGCCATCCTCGCCGGCGACGCCGCCACGGTGGACGAGATCCGCCGCGTGCGCGAGACGCTGGGGCTGGACCGGCCCTTCCTCATCCGGTTCGGCGAATGGGCCGGCGCGCTGCTGCGCGGCGACCTCGGCACGTCGATCTTCACCAACCTGCCGGTCACCCGCCTGATCGGGCAGCGCATCGAGCCCACCCTGGCGCTGACGCTCTGCACGCTGCTGGTTGCCGTCCTGGTCGCCGTGCCGATGGGCGTGGTCGCGGCCGCCAAGGCCGGCACGTGGATGGATCGGGCGGTGATGGCTTTCACCGTGCTCGGCTTCTCCGTTCCCGTGTTCGTGCTGGCCTACATCCTCATCATGGTGTTCTCCATCGAGCTGGACTGGCTGCCGGTGCAGGGATACCGCCCGATCAGCGAAGGATTGTGGCAGTGGGCGCGCCACCTGGTGCTGCCGAGCCTTGCCCTGGGCACCGTGTACATCGCCCTGATCGCGCGCATCACCCGGGCCAGCATGCTGGACGTGCTGGCGCAGGACTACATCCGGACCGCCCAGGCCAAGGGGCTGTCGCCGGACGCGGTGCTGGTGGGGCATGCGCTGAAGAACGCTGCGGTGCCGATCATGACGGTGATCGGCATCGGCATCGCATTGCTGATCGGCGGCGCCATCGTCACGGAGACCGTGTTCGCCATTCCCGGTATCGGCCGTCTCACCGTCGATGCGATCCTGCGCCGCGACTATCCGATCATCCAGGGAGTCATCCTGATCTTCTCAGGCGCCTATGTGCTGATCAACCTCGCCGTGGACCTGAGCTACATGTTCTTCGATCCGCGCATCCGCATCTGACCCGATGAGCTCCGTCGCACTGCCGCCCACCGCCGCTTCGGTGTCGCCGACCACCCGGCGGTTCAAGGATGCGTTCCGGCGCCACCCGACGGCGCTCGTCGGCGGCGCCGTGCTGCTCGTGATGATCCTGATCGCGGTGTTCGCTCCGTGGCTCGGCACCGTCGACCCGCAGGCGGTTTCGCCGATACGGCGACTCAAGCCGCCCTCCGCGGAGTTCTGGTTCGGCAGCGACATGCTGGGGCGGGACGTCTACAGCCGCGTCGTCTACGGGGCGCGCGTGTCGCTGGTCGTCGGCCTCTCGGTGGCCGTGCTCAGCATCCTGATCGGGCTCGCCCTGGGGCTGGTGACCGGCTTCGTCCGCTGGGTCGACGCCATCCTGATGCGGATCATGGACGGGCTGATGTCCATCCCGCCGGTGCTGCTGGCGATCGCCCTGATGGCCCTGACCCGGGCCAGCATCGAGAACGTCATCATCGCCATCACCCTCGCCGAGGTCCCCCGGGTGGTTCGGCTGGTGCGCAGCCTGGTGCTGGCACTGCGCGAGGAACCGTACGTGGAAGCGGCGATCGCCGCCGGCACCAGCCTGTGGCGCGTCCTGCTGCGTCACATCCTGCCCAATACGATCGCCCCGCTGCTGGTGCAGGGAACCTTCGTCTGCGCATCGGCGATGATCACAGAGGCGATCCTGTCCTTCATCGGTGCCGGCACGCCGCCCAACATCCCAAGCTGGGGCAACATCATGGCCGAAGCGCGAAGCCTCTTCCAGATCGCCGGCTATCTGCTGCTGTTCCCGGGAATCTGCCTCTCGTTGACGGTGCTCGCGGTGAACATGCTCGGCGACGGCATGCGCGATGCGCTGGACCCTCGTCTCGCCCGGCGGATGTGATGCAGGCTGCGATCGCGCAGGCGAAGCCGGATGCGCTGCCGGCCACCGGGCGCCCGCTGCTCGAGGTCGACGGCCTGAGGACCCACTTCTTCACCCGCGACGGGGTGGTGCGGGCGGTCGACGGTGTGTCCTTCGCGGTCAACCCGGGAGAGACGCTGGCGCTGGTGGGCGAATCCGGCTGCGGCAAGAGCGTGACCTCGCTTTCCATCCTGCGGCTGATCGCGTCTCCGCCCGGTCGCATCGTGTCGGGAAGCCTGCGTTTCGCCGGCCGCGACCTGTTGTCGCTGTCCGAAGCCGAGATGCGGACGATCCGCGGCAACGAGATCGCGATGATCTTCCAGGAACCGATGACCTCGCTCAATCCGGTGCTCACCATCGGGCGTCAGATCGCGGAGACGCTGAGGCTGCACCGGGGGCTGTCCCGCGCGGCGGCGCTGGAGCGGGCGGTCGCGATGCTCAAGCTGGTCAACATGCCCGAGGCGGAGCGGCGGGTGACGCAGTACCCGCACCAGATCTCCGGGGGCATGCGCCAGCGGGTGATGATCGCAATGGCGCTTGCCTGCGACCCGAGGTTGCTGATCGCGGACGAGCCGACCACCGCGCTCGATGTGACCATCCAGGCGCAGATCCTCGACCTGATGCGCAAGCTGAAGGAGAGGACCGGCTCGGCCATCGTGCTGATCACCCATGACCTCGGCGTCGTGGCGGAGATGGCGCAACGCGTGGTCGTCATGTATGCCGGACGCAAGGTGGAGGAGGCACCGGTGGCCGAGCTGTTCGCCACGCCGCGCCACCCGTACACCCAGGGGCTGCTCCACTCGATTCCGCACCTCGGCGCCTCCCGGGGGGCGCGTCCGAGGCGGCTGAGCGAGATACCCGGCCTGGTCCCCTCGCTGCGCGAGGCGATCGACGGCTGCATCTTCGCGCCGCGCTGCGCCTACGCCACCGACCGCTGCCGCCGCGAGTATCCGCCTCTGGAGCAGAAATCCGCCGGCCACGTCGTCGCGTGCTGGGAATCGGACGCCGTCGCGGCGCGCGCCCGATGAGAACCAGGCCGCAGGCCGCACCATCGCGCGGCGAGGCGCTGCTCGAGGTGCGCAACCTCACCAAGCACTATCCCGTCCGGAAGTCGGCCTTCTGGCGCAGCAGCGGACAGGTGCACGCAGTCGACGACATCACCTTCAGCATCGCCGACGGCGAGACCCTCGGGCTGGTCGGCGAGAGCGGCTGCGGCAAATCGACGGCCAGCAAGACGATCCTCCGGCTGGTCGAGCCGACCGCCGGCTCGATACGCTGGCGCGGAACCCGGATCGACCGCCTGAGCAGCAGGCAGGTGCGGCCCTATCGGCGCGAGTTGCAGGCGGTGTTCCAGGATCCGTATGCGACGCTGAACCCGCGCATGCGCGCGGGGGACATCGTGGCCGAGCCGATCCGCAACTTCGAGTCCGCGACCGCCGGCGATATCCGCGAGCGCGTGGCGGAGCTGTTCGACAAGGTCGGCCTGCGCCGCGACCAGATGGTGAAGTATCCGTACGAGTTCTCCGGCGGGCAGCGCCAGCGCCTCGGCATCGCCCGTGCCCTCGCGCCGCGCCCGCGCCTCATCGTCTGCGACGAACCGGTATCGGCGCTGGATGTCTCGGTCCAGGCGCAGGTGATCAACCTGCTGATGGATCTGCAGGAGGAGCTCGGCCTGGCCTACCTGTTCGTCGCCCACGACCTTGCGGTGGTCGAGCACATCAGCCATCGGGTCGCCGTCATGTATCTCGGAAAGATCGTGGAGCTGTCGGACAAGCATTCCCTCTTCGCCCGGCCGCAGCATCCCTATACCGAAGCGCTGCTCTCTGCCGTGCCGGTCGCGGACCCGACCGTGCAGAGGGATCGCATGATCCTGCATGGCGACGTGCCCAGCCCGATCAACCCCCCGTCCGGCTGCCGCTTCCACACCCGCTGCCCGTATGCCTTCGATCGTTGCAGCGTCGATGCTCCGGCCCTCAGGGAGGTGCTTCCAGGGCATTTCGCCGCCTGCCATCTGCGCGATCCGATCGCGCCGGCTGCTGCATCCACTTCGGGAGTCCCGGCATGAAACCACTCAACGAGCTCACCGCGACCGAGGCCTCCCGGAAGATGGCCGCCCGCGAGATCACCTCCGAGGCGCTGGTGCGCGCCTGCCTCGAGCGGATCGCGTCCCGGGAAAGCGAGATACTGGCCTGGGCGTTCCTCGACCGTGACAAGGCGCTGGCCCAGGCGCGGGCCGCCGACGCCCGGCCGCGGACCGGGCTGCTGCACGGCCTGCCGGTCGGAATCAAGGACCTGATGGACACGGTGGACCTGCCCACCAGTTACGGCTCGCCCATCTACGCCGATCACCGACCCGCCTGGGACGCATCCTGCGTGGCACTCACCCGCGCCGCCGGCGGGATCGTGATGGGAAAGACGGTCACCACCGAGTTCGCCGTGACCTGTCCCGGCAAGACCCGCAACCCCCACGACCTGCGGCACACGCCGGGCGGTTCCTCGTCCGGCTCGGCTGCGGCGGTCGCGGATTTCATGGTGCCGCTCGCCTTCGGCACCCAGACGGCAGGATCCATCATCCGGCCCTCGGCCTTCTGCGGCGTGGTCGGCTACAAGCCGACCTTTGGCATGATCAGCCGAGTCGGCATCAAGCCGCTGTCCGACATCCTGGATACCGTCGGCGCCATCGCCCGCACGGTGCCCGACGCGGCCTTGCTGGCAGCCGCGCTGACCGGCCGCAGCAACCTGCTCGTCGACGAGTCGGACCGGCCTGCACCGAGCCTGCGCATCGGCATCTGTCGCACCCACGAATGGCAGCATGCGCAGCCGGAGATGATGGAAGCGCTCGAGGCGGCTGCATCGAAGCTCGCGGCCGCAGGCGCTCAGGTGGCGGACGTCGGGTTGCCGGCATCCTTCGCCGGCCTGGTGCAGGCACAGACCGACATCATGTTCGCCCAGCAGGCAGAATCGCTCGCCTACGAACGGCTGTCGCACCTGGACCGGATCAGCGAGCAGCTGCAGGTCATACTCGACGCCGGCACGAAGGTCCCGCCGGCACGGTTCGATGCCGCGATGGCCCTTGCCCGCGAATGCCGCAGCGCGCTCGCGGACGTCCTTGCCGGCTTCGACGTGCTTCTCGCCCCGAGCGCAACCGGCGCAGCGCCCGAGGGGCTCGGCATGACCGGAGACGCGGTATTCAATCGCATGTGGACCCTGCTCGGCACGCCTTGCGTCAACATTCCGGTCGCTGCCACTGCCGGCGGCCTGCCGGTGGGCCTCCAGGTCGTCGGACCGATCGGCGGTGACGTGCCGACGCTCGCGGCGGCGCACTCCCTGCACCGGACATTGGCAATGGCGCAGCCCATCGCCCCGCGATGATCAGCCAGGCATGGTCATTCCACGGCGCTCGCATGTGCTGCTGTTGGCCGCGTTGACCGCAATCGTGCCGTCAGGCGCGCTCGCCTTGCAGTCGCTGCACGGCGTCGGTCCGAGCCTTCCGTTGGCAGCTACAGGCGCCATGCAGCGTCTCTCTCGAGAGGCGCACCTCCTGAGCGCTGTGCGAACGCACGGCGATGCGCGCGAGGGACGATTGCTGGTTACGGGGTCCCCGTTGATGCTGCTGTATTTCGAGTTCAACGGAATCGATGAGACGATCACGCCGATTTCGATGCAGTTCAACATCGTTTCTGCGAGCCGGCTGTCGGTATCCTCAGGCTGGGCGGCGATTGACGGAGAGAGGGTGGAGTTTCCACCAGACTTCTTCGGCGTCTGGACGCTCCGGCACTATCCCCCGAAACCGGACCTCATCGGTTGGTTTCCGGCATCGCACCTCGATACCGACGTGCCGCTGGAAAGGCCGGAGCAAGTCGCGTTCGTGCGCCGACTGATCGCGGCGAGCAAGGCATCGATCCACCTGGTGAATCGCGACGGGGCCGACCTCGTGATTCACCTTCCAGACGAGGATCGAGCCGGACATCGAAACGTGATCCGGCTCTACGAAGTTCTAAGCGGCCGACCCTGGAGATGAATGCCCTCGAGGCATTGCGCCGATGACAGCCGAGATCCTCTGGAACCCGCAACCCGACCAGGTCGCCGAGTCCCGGCTCGCCGACTACCAGCGGTGGCTGCGCGAGCATCGCGGCCTCGACTTCGACGACTACCGCGAGCTCTGGCGCTGGTCTGTCGAGGAGCTCGAGGTCTTCTGGCGCACGATCTGGGATTACTTCGAGATCCAGGCCGACGGGTCCCCGGAGCCGGTGCTTCGTTCGAACGCCATGCCAGGCGCCGAGTGGTTCCCGGACGCGCGACTCAACTACGCGGAGCACGTCTTTCGCCAGGCGTCGCCGGACCGGCCAGCCATGGTGGTTCGGGACGAAGCCTGTGACGGTCGCGACATATCGTGGGACGAGCTTCGACGCGCCACCGGCGCGATTGCCGCCACTCTGAAGGCGCGGGGCGTGGGCCCCGGCGATCGGGTGGCATCCTACCTGCCCAGTCGGATGGAAACCGTGGCGGCCTTCCTCGCCTGCGCCAGCATCGGTGCGGTCTGGTCGAGCTGTGCGCCCGACATGGGGATCTCGGTGCTGCTCGACCGCTGGGGGCAGATCGAACCGACGGTGCTGCTGGCAACGGACAGCTACCGCTACAACGGCAAGGTGCACGACCGACGCGACACGGTCGCGCAGCTGCTGCGAGAGCTCCGGAGCGTGGGCACCGTGATCCACGTGCCCGGGCCACTCGCCGAGGAACGCGAGCCCGACTGGCCGGGCCGGATCGCCTGGTCGGACGCTGCGCGAGACGATGCCGAGCTGCGCTTCGAACGCCTGCCGTTCGACCACCCGTTGTGGATCGTCTACTCGTCCGGCACCACCGGGCTGCCCAAGGCGATGGTCCACGGCCACGGCGGAATCGTGATCACCCACCTGAAGACGCTGGCGCTGCAGCACGACCTGCGCGCGGGGGACCGGATGCTCTTCCTCGGCGGCACCGGCTGGATCGTCTGGAACCTGCAGGTCGGCGGCCTGCTGGTGGGCGCCACCATCATGCTCTACGACGGCAATCCTGCCTGGCCAGATGCGCAGGCACTCTGGCGCTTCATGGACCGGCACGGCGTCACCTTGTTCGGCTGCGGCGCGGCGTACCTCGCCGGATGCATGAAGCAGGGGCTGCGGCCGCGGGACTTCGCGCGCCTCGCCCGGCTGCGCGCCATCAACTCCACCGGCTCGCCGCTGCCGGTGGATGCCTACCGGTGGGTCTACCAGTCGGTGAAGCCGGATGTCTGGCTCGCTTCCATCAGCGGCGGCACCGACATCGCCTCCGGCTTCGTCGCCTGCGCGCCGTCGCTGCCGGTGACCGCGGGCGAGATCCAGTGCGCCGAGCTCGGGGTCGCGGCTGCAGCCTTCGACGAGCAGGGGCGGCCGGTTGTCGACCAGGTCGGGGAGCTGGTCATCACCCGGCCGATGCCCTCGATGCCGCTCTACTTCTGGAACGACCCCGGCAACCGGCGCTATCGCGAAAGCTACTTCGAGACCTTTCCCGGGGTCTGGCGCCATGGTGACTGGATCCGCTTCACCCACCGCGGCACCGCGGTGATCTACGGCCGGTCCGACAGCACCATCAACCGCTTCGGCATCCGCATCGGCACGGCAGAGATCTACCGGGTGGTGGAGGAGATGCCCGAGGTGCTGGACAGCTTGGTGGTCGACCTGGAGTACCTCGGCCGCGCGTCCTCGTTGCTGCTCTTCGTCGTGCTCGCGCCAGGCGTCGAGCTGGACGAGCCGCTGCGCTCGGCGCTGCTGGAGCGGATCCGCACCCAAGCGTCGGCCCGCCATGTCCCGGACAGCGTGCACGCGGTCGCGGAGATTCCCCGCACGCTCACCGGGAAGAAGATGGAGGTACCGGTGCGCAAGCTGCTGCTCGGGGCGCCGGTGGAGAAGGTCGCGAGTCCCGATGCCATGGCGAACCCGGGAAGCCTGGCGTACTTCGTCCGACTGGCGGCGAGCGGCGCTTCCCCGGACGGCAACCGGCCGCCGGGCGACTAGGTCGTGTGCCGGCGTCGCTCGGCGTCCTCCTCGCGCAGGAATTCCTCCAGGATCTCCTTCAACTGGGCGGGTCCCTCCAGGTTCGGATTCACCGCCAGGGCGCGCCGGAAGAAGTCCAGGGCGACCTCCACATTGCCTAGCCTGAGATGGATCTGGCCGGCTCCGGAGAGCGCGCCGAAGTGGTCCGGATTGCGCTTCAGGACCTCGTCGCAGTCCGACAGCGAGCGCCGGTAGTCGCCGAGCAGGAAGCGGACCGTTGCGCGCTTGTTCCACCCCTCGGCGAAGTCCGGCCTATGCTGGATGATCCGGTCGAAGGTCGCCAACGCCTCGGCGAGCTCGCCCGCGCGCATCTGGCCGACACCGCGACGGAACAGGCCATCGATCTCGGCATCGCCCGAACGGCTCCAGATCTGCCAGATCGCGTCCTGCGCGTGCAGGCGCACCAGCGCCTCGTCGTCGCGCAGCCGGCCGAGCAGCGCCGGGATGTCTTCCATCCCCCCGATCTCGGCCAGGTGCAGCACGCCGCGCAGTCGCGCCGAGGCATCGGGTAGCGCAAGCGCCTCGACGGCCTGGCGGCGATCCTGCGGCGGTGCAGGCTGGGCAGCGGCCGGGCCCAGCGCCGCCAGGGCAACCAGGGCGATCCACAGCACGCGAGGCAGGCAGCTCCACGACCGGCCCATGGTGATCTCCCTGCTCCCTGCCGGGAGCGACGTGCTGGGAGGAACGATGCTATTCCCGCGCGATCGGCACCGCAACGGCTCAAGGATTCCGCGCGGACACGAACCAGGTGCTGGAGGGGGCCCATACGCTACCGTCGTCGCGCACATGCTTGCGCAGGACCTCGCGCAACGCGCCGACCACCTCGGGCTTGAGCCGCTCGCCCTCCGCACCGGCAAGCCGGATGATCTCTCCCGCCGGGCCGAGCGCCATCGCGACCTGGATTGCCTCGTCGGAATCGCGCCCGATGCAGATCGGTGCATCGAAGCGCTCGAACGCGATCCTGTCGTAGCCGGCGGACCGCAGCATGTCGCTCACCATGTCGGCCCCGGCAAGCGAGAACGGTCCGGGCCCGCAGTGGACCTGGTCCGTATCCTCGTGCGAGACCACCGGGACGATCTGCTTCACGCACAGTTCGGCCTCGTGCACCCAGGGATTGTCCTCGCGCTTGCGCCACACGATCATCATGAGGTCGCCGCCGGGAGCGAGCGACCGCCGGATGTTGCGCATCGCCGCGCCGGGCATCTCGAAGAACATCGTCCCGAAACGGGAGAACGCGCGGTCGTAGGGTCCTTGCAGGTCGTCGCACTGGACGTCGCGGATCATGAACGAGGCGTTGCCGGCACCGGCTTGCCTCGCGGCAGCGCTTGCCGCCTCGACGAACCGCGGTGCGCAGTCGACGCCGACCGCCCTCCCCTGCGGTCCGATGGCAGCGGCGATCCGGATCGTGCTGTCTCCGAATCCGCAGCCGACATCCAGGACCCGCGACCCCTGTCGCGGCGGATGCCGGCGCAGCGCCTCGTCGCTGTGCGCGGAGAGTCCGTCGATCAGCAGGTGCTTGAAGCGCACGAACTTGTCGAACAGGATCGTGTTCCAGGCTTCGATGATGACCGTGTTGTCGCTCATGACCAACCTCCGCAGGCAGGCACCGATGCCGATGGGTTTGCCCAGGGTCGCGGCGCGGTGCCGGGAGGTGCCCATCCTATTCCGTGCGGCGATCCCACCTGGCCTATCCATCGCGCCGGAGATGGGGATCCCGCTCGCGGCGCCCGACCCGGACGACGAGCCGGCTGATACCATGCCCCACTCATCCGGTAGAACCGCAGCGATGAAGCTCACTCGACTGCTTGCCTGCTCACTCGCCCTCTCGGCTGCCGTTGCGCTCGAACCCGAAGTGGTAGCCGCGCAGTCGCCGCACACGCACCAGCACAGCTTCAGCGGCGCCCAGCGATGGGCCCATGTGTTCGACGATCCGAAGCGCGATGCCTGGCAGAAGCCGCATGAAGTGATCCAGGCGCTCCAGCTGGAACCGGACGCGGTGATCGCCGACCTGGGTTCGGGCACCGGCTACTTCACCGTACGGCTTGCCACCATGGTTCCCGAGGGGCGGGTGTACGGGGTCGACGTCGAGCCCGACATGGTGAAGTACCTCGCGGAGCGTGCACGGCGCGAGAAGCGCTCGAACATCGTGGCCATCGCCGGAACCCCTCAAGACCCCCGGCTGCCGGAGAAGGTGGATCTCATCCTGCTGGTCGACGTCTATCACCACATCGACGCCCGCGAGCAGTACTTCCGGCAGCTGCGCGCTTCCCTCAAGCCGGGCGGGCGGATCGCGGTCATCGACTTTCGCATGGATTCGCCCGAAGGGCCGCCGGTCGCCGCGCGGATCGCGCCGGAGCAGGTCGTCGAAGAGCTCGAGTCCGCCGGCTACCGCCTGGGCAGGCGGCACGACTTCCTGCCGAACCAGTATTTCCTGATCTTCGAGCCGCGGTCGTAGCGTACCGACGATTGCCTCGGCCAGGCGGCTGCCCGGAGGGCCCGAGCTGCAGTCCCGCCTGCAAGGCGAACGTTGGTGCCGGCTATCTGACTCGAACAGATGACCTACCGCTTACAAGGCGGTTGCTCTACCAACTGAGCTAAGCCGGCCGTCGCCGTGGGACTGCCCACGCCGATTCTATTGCGACTACTTCACCCGCGTGAGCCGCGTCCGGCCGCCCTTCCCGCCGGGCGGCGGCGGCTCGTCGTGGTCGTCGGGACGGCGCCCGGACGGTTCGACGCCGGTGGCGTTGGCCGCGTCCTGACCGGCATCCTGCCGCGCGCCCCTGTCGTCGGTCTCTGGCCCCGCCGCAGACCCGCCCTTGCCGGTCGTGTCTGTCCCGGCTTCGGCGGCAGCCGCCTGGTCCTCGCCTGCCGGGAGCTGCCGCGCGCCGGGAGCGGCCTTCGCCTCCGCGCCGCGCCGGGCGTCGGGCCCGCTCCTGCTCCTGCCGCCGTGAGCCGAGCCGAAGGCGATCACGTCGGCGCCACCCTGTGCCTTGCCGGCGCGCTTGCGCCCGGCCGGCGTCGTCCGCGCGGGGCCCGGCGTTTCCCGTGCCGGCGAGGCGTCCGGCCCTGCCTCCGCGGCTGCCGCCGGCGCGGCATCCGCCACCCCGGCG
Organism: Pseudomonadota bacterium; assembly: GCA_023389175.1. Classification (GTDB taxonomy): domain Bacteria; phylum Pseudomonadota; class Gammaproteobacteria; order Burkholderiales; family Burkholderiaceae_E; genus Lautropia. Next base: position 58,179 of record JAEWEW010000070.1, read on the forward strand.
CCCTCGCCTGC
>JAEWEW010000109.1 GCA_023389175.1 Pseudomonadota bacterium
CGCTTCATCGGACTGCCGGTGGTCTACGAGGTCCGGGCGTTCTGGGAAGACGCGGCGGTGGACCATGGGACGGCGACGGCACGCGGTCCGCGCTACCGGACGATCCGTGCGCTGGAGACGCACGTCATGCATCGGGCCGCGCACGTCACCTGCATCTGCGAGGGGCTGCGGGGCGACATCGTCGCGCGCGGCGTGCCGGGCACCCGCGTCACCGTGATCCCGAACGCGGTCGACACCGAGGCGTTCCGGCAATCCGACGGGCGGGACGAGGCGCTGGCCCGCCAGCTCGGCCTCGACCGGGCGCAGGTGATCGGCTTCATCGGATCCTTCTACGCCTACGAGGGGCTGGACCTGATGATCGCGGCGATGCCGGGCATCCTGTCGCAACGTCCGGACGCACGGCTGCTGCTGGTCGGCGGCGGCCCCCGGGAAGCGGCGCTCCGCGCACAGGTACGCAGCCTCGGGCTGGAGGACCGGGTCGTCTTCGCCGGCCGGGTGTCGCACGACCAGGTCCCGGCCTATTCGTCGCTGGTGGATGCGTTCGTGTTCCCGCGCAAGTCGATGCGCCTGACCGAGTTGGTGACCCCGCTGAAGCCGCTCGAGGCCATGGCGCAGGGCCGACTCGTGCTGGTCTCGGACGTCGGCGGCCACCGCGAGCTGATCGAGGACGGGCGCACCGGGTTGCTGTTCCGGCACGACGACGTCGCCGACCTCGTCCGCGCCGCCACCGCGGCACTGGCAACGGGCGACGCCCACCAGCAGATCCTCGCTGCCGCGCGCAGCCATGTCGAGGGCGAGCGGAACTGGGCCGTTTCGGTGCGGCGCTACCAGGCGGTCTACGAAGCGGCGCTCGGATCCCTCCCGCCATCCGGTCGCGATCCAGTGACGTGATCAACGCCCTCACATTCTGCCGCGATCACGATTCCGCAGCGGCGCGGCGCGCGCACCGTGCATTGGAGCGCCAGGGTTTCGTGGTCGCGGCCAGCGCCGCCTGGCCGGACGGCGTTCTGGTTGGCTGGTCGCGGTCCGACCGTACCCGTGCCCCCTCGGACGAGGCGCGGGCCGAGCCGAGCGAGGGATTCGTGCAGTCGGTCATCGGTGATGCCGGCATCGGCACCGCCTGCTGCGTCGGTCCGCTTTGGTACCGGGGCAGGTTCGGCAACGACGCGCTGCATCTGCTGCTGAAGGAACTGGGGTCGGGGCAGGAACCGGATGAAGCGGAGTTGCGTGGCAACTTCGTCGCCTTTCTGCGGGTTGGCGATCACGCCTGGCTGTTCAACGACCCGCTCGGCTTCGCCCGTGTCTACCGTGCCGGCGATGGCCGCTTTTTCGGAACCAGCTGGCTGGCCGTCCGTGCCTATACCGGCGATGGCGCGGTTGACGCAGCGGCAGCCACGGAGTACGTGCTGCTCGGCGCCTCTCACAGCGACGCAACGGTTGCTGCCGGCGTGCGAAAGTTGCCGCTCGGCTACCGTTTCGACCTGGTCGCAGATCGCATGGTCCGCCGACCCGTCAGCGGTCTCGCGTGGATCGAGGCGGTTCCGCGACGGTTCGAGGACGCGGTCGATCGCGTGGCCGAGCATCTCGCGACCGTGTTTCGAGACGCTGTCCTGGCGTTTCCCGACAACATCCGGGCGGCACTCTCGGGCGGGTTCGATTCCCGACTGATTCTTGCAGGGCTGCTTGCGCAGGGTGCCCAACCCGATCTCTTCGTCTATGGCACCGCCGGCTCCTCGGATGTCGTGGTCGCCCGGACCATCGCCGACGGCATGAACCTGAGCTTGCGCGTCGTCGACAAGGGTGCCTGCGACAGGCAGCTGCCCGAACCAGACGAAGCGGCGCTGGTGGCCAGCGCGTTCTACTTCGACGGCCTACCGAACGACGGCATACTGGACCGTGGGGCGGACCGCAAGACCCGGCAGGCACAGGCCGCCGCCGGCGCGCTGGTGCTGAACGGTGGCGGCGGCGAGATCTTCCGCAACTTCTTTCACCTGCCCGACCGAACCTATGGCGCCCGCGATTTGGTGCACGTGTTCTATCGGGCGTTCGACGCGGCCGTACTGCGGTCGGCGCGAGATCTCGGCCGTTACGAGGAGCGTCTGGAGGCTTCGATCGCCCGATCGCTGGCCGCGGTCGACGTCACCCCCGGACCGGCCGGATATGGCCGCGACGCCGTGGAGCTGGTGTATCCGCTGTTCCGCTGCCATCACTGGATGGGCGTGAACAACAGCGTGGCGCTTCGGGAGGGCTGGTTCGCAACGCCTCTGCTCGACGCAACGACGGTGGGCGTTGCCCACCGCCTGCCGCTTACATGGAAGGACGCGGGACGACTCGAAAGTCGCCTGATCACCCGGCTGAATCCGCCCGTGGCCACCTACGATTCCGGCTACGGATTCCGGTTCAGCGATGGCCCGGGTGCCCGGCAGAAAGCGTCGGAACGATTGACCCAACTTCGGCCCGCCGGGCTTCGGCCGCTGGTCAATGCGATTGCCCGGCGCATGCGACGGGAAGGCATTGCACCGGTTCAGGTGGCGAAGCTGCGTGCCCGCTTGCCAGGCGAATGGCAGGTGGACGCATTTCTCGACGTAGCACGGTTGCCGGATGCGTCCGCGCTGGCTCGTGCTGTCTCGATCGAGATCGTCAGCCGCTTCGTCGCGCCGTGATCGGTCTGCGCGGGTAGCTTTCCCTCCACTATCGCCCGTCGACTGCCGCAGACCGGTGCTCGTCGGTCACGGTGTCGAACAATTCTGCAAGGCGGGCGGTGAGAGCCTTTCGGGAGAAATGTTCCACTTTCGATCGTTGCGGGTGCGGCCAGCGTCCCTCGCGCAAGCGCGAGAGGAACTCGGGCAAGGTTTGTGCGATTCCAGCCTCCGACTCCAATGGCGTTACCAGCGGCACGTCCATCGCGGCCAGCAGCCGCCCGGTATCCCCGTTCGGATCCGCAAGGCCAAGGACCGGCTTGCCGGTTCTCAGATATTCGTACGCCTTCGCCGGAATCTGCTCATTGCAGTTCGCCCCCTGCAGCACGAGCAGCGCATCGGCCTGGGCCATTTCGGCAAGCGCATCCCGGTAGGGCAGCGGCGGCAGAATCTCCAGATACTGCGTCACTCCGTGTGCACTGCCAAGGCCACGCAAGAGCTCATCATGAACCGGCGCGCGGAATCGCAGCACGAAGTCACCGGGGCGGATCCGTTTCTCTCTGCTCAGCATACCGAGTGCGGTGAACAACGCTCGGGGATCGCGCTCGGACGGATAGACGATGCCACTGTGCAGGATGACCGGAGTCCCTGGGTGCCGGCCTTGGGCCGGGCTCGGCGCATCGATTCCGGCGAATGCGGACTCGTCGTAGCCGTTCTCGATGAGCACGAAGCGTTCCGGGTCGACTTCGGGATATCGGGCGCGGTACATCCGCTGAGCGGATGGCGCGACGAAAACGAGGCGTGCCGCGGAACTCACAGCGTCTTCCTCGATTCCCTTGAAGGCCTTCCAACGTCTCGGATCTTCAGGGTAGCCTTCCTGGGCCATCGGATCGCGGAAGTCGGCGACCCAGGGTACAGCCGTGCGGCGGGCGACGGAAGCGGCCAGCCGATGGGCCGTGGCGATCGGGTACGTGCTCCACACCGCCGAGATTCGTCGCGAGCGAACCAACCTGATCGCGGGTCGCAACCCCAGCAGACTCCAGCTTGCCCAGCGGTCCGGAAGCGCGGCGATACGCGGGTACCTTCCTCCGATAGAGAGATGGCGTCCGGCGTCGAGGCAGGGTGTCCGGACTACTTCACAGCCGGCCGGAACGTCTGCCAGCGAGCGAGGGTCCGTGACCTCGTGGGCTGTGGGCTGAACTGTCAAGACCACTGGCTGCCAGCCGAACAGTGGCAGATACTGTGCGAAGCGCAGCGTGCGTTGAAGTCCGCTGCTCCCCACGGCCGGAGGGAAGTGGTAGGCGATAAGGAGGACTGAGCGCGCCATCTTGAGTATTCTATCGGGGCGGGTCGAGCCGAACGGTCGGGCGGCAAGCATGGGATCATTGGCGTGGCGCTATGTTTCGTCTGCGATCCTTCAGTGCAATAGTCTTGAATAGTTGCCAAGTTGTGGGATGTCGGCGGTACCGCTGATCGCCTATTCCCAAGGAAATGGGACTTCTCGGGACGAAGTCGGCCCGAAAAGGACCAGGTTATCGCGGCTGGCTCGACAAGGCGTTGCCGTCGCAGACCTGACCCGATGCATGAGACGCGGAAGTATGGCCGACTTGTTCGCAGCCGGCCACTACTCAGGCGTCGGGAACGCGCGGATGGCGGATCCGAATCGTGGCTACTGAGCCGACAGGCGCTTCATCGCTTCGACCGCCCACGCGTCTTTGGCCGGCATCCGGTGCAGATATTGTAGGCTCGATTGGGAGACGCCGATCAGCCCGCAAGCGCGCCGCTTCGACAGGCCGCTTTCCTTCGGGACGGCGACCTGCTCGCGGCGCGCCTGCGAGCTCACCACGTTCGGCGATTGACCTCGCGCATCAGCTCGATCTCCAGATCCCTCTCCGCCAGCAGCTTCTTCAGCCTTGAGTTCTCTTATTCGAGCACCTTGAGCTTCTTCACGTCGCTCGGCTCCATGCCGTCGAAGTGCTTGCGCCAGGCGTAGATCGTCCGCTCGTCTGCTCGCTCACCTTGCTCCGTTTGGCCGCCGACGCGACCGTCGTCTTCTCGGCCTCTCAGGATCGCGACCATCTGCTCGTCGCTGAACTGGCTCCTTCTCATCGGCTCTCCTTTCGCCGTTGAGAGCCATCCTTCCAGAAATCAGTGGGGCTGCGAAGATGGGCAGGTCACCCTCTGCAGTTCCATGGGTCGCGACAGTGCGCGAAGGGCCGAGTGTACTCGGCGCAAGGCGGAGAACCTGTACCACGTCAGGTGCTGGATCTCGCGGATTTCACTGGTCCATTTGGTATGCCAGTCCATGACTCTGCCGTAGAACTCGATGCGCCGGATCCTGCCCTCGTCGAAAACCTTCTCGAAGTACAGTTCTCGAAGCAGCGAGGCAGGCGACATCTCCTTGAAGTCGAGCGAGTAGGTGGTCTTCAATACGACGAGACAGTCGTCCGACTGCACGCAAAGATCGATCGCGGCCGCTTTTCCATCAATCAGTAAGGTGTACGCGCGGGCGCGATCGGTAGCGGCGAGAGTTCCTAGGAGATCTGCGAAGAACTTTCCTTGTGAATTTTCCCGCGCAACAGCAGTTCCGACCTCGGCCTTCCAGCTCTTTGATTCGAGATCTCCATAGCACCCGACGGCGCCGATGAGTTCGTCCGGTGTCTGGCTGACCGATAGTTCAACCTCCCAACCCGCTTGGGTGGCGCGCTTCATGGCCTTGCGGTGATTTGCTTTGAGATTCTTGCCCCTTCCCGCCCAGTACGATTGCCATTCTCCCTCGACATCGATCCTCGCCGTGGGAATGTAAGGATCCATCCGAACTCGTGCGTCACCGAAGTCAATCGGGATGATCGCCGGATCTAGCTGCGGGATCGATGCGACCAAGATCACCCTGGCGGCACTTGCGACCAAAGCGGCGAGCAATTCGGGTACGGGCAACTCTGGTTTGCTGAGCCAGAATGCAAGCGGGGCCTGGGCGATCTGCAGAGTGCTCCATCGTCCTGGAGCCGGAAAGTGACCGATGGCTGCGGCGACCGTGGCGCCCGCGTCCGTGCGGGCGATGGCCATGTGAACGTCGCCGGCTGCAAAGTGCCGGACGCAGGCCGAGACGAAGTCGAACGAGAGAACGGGCGAACCTCCCAGCGTCGCATTCAGCCCGTCCCATTCCCTTGTTAGCGCTTTCCATTGGTCGGAAGGCAGCAGTTCGAACCGAAGGTCCATGTTCTGTCTACTCAACTGGATGCATCGAGGATGGCGCTAGAGATTCGATCGATGTCGGCGTCGTCCATGGCCTGATGCGTGGGAATCTGAAGGACGCGGAACGAGAGATCGGCCGTCTCGCGCAGGGATTCCTCACTTGTCGAAACACCAAAGCTGTCCCAGCGGTAGAGGGGGATCTGCCTCTCCTTGAGTTTGCGGGATACGCCTTCCGGGTCGGCTACGGTAAGTGCAGCCGCGTACGGCACGGTTGTCTCTCTGAGTTCCCGATGAATCAGCGACAAGCCCCGAGAAGATGCCTGAAGATTTCCGACAAGCCGCTGCCAATTGTGTCGACGCTTTTCTGCGATCGATCCCAGGCTTGCTCGAACAACTGCAATGCGTGAAGCCAGCGTGATTGACTTGTCTATCCAGGATGGCTCGAGGTCGGCACCCCCTTCAGCCGCCGCAGGTACCAAGCGTGGCTGTGCCTCTGACGTACTTTTCCGGAACAGACCCAGCTTGAGGGTTCGCTTTGCCTTGACCAAGGCAGACGCCAAGCCACGCTCCAGAATCGACGGTTCGAAGCGCGCCGCATACTCGAAAGGCCAAAGGGCCGATGCCACCTGAAATGAGAGCGGAGGCGGCCGGATCGGAATGCGGCCGACATCCCGTCGATGACTAGCGAGTAGTCCGCCCTCGAAGACCGGGAAAAACTTCGCCAGGCTGTAGATCACATAGTCCGAGCCGGGATCCGGTTGTCCAAAGAAGGCATGAGCGCGATCTTCAATGACGAGAATGCCGTTTCGGCTGCAGTATTCGACGACATTTCCCTTCTCCGAAGGGAAACCGTGATACCGAGTGAGCAGCAACGCCTTGGTTCGCTCGGTCCTGCGGCTGCCAAGTTCGAAGCTGTCTACGCAAAGAGCAGAATCGAGTCCGTAAAATCTTGGTATCAGGCCGAGGTGCGTGATGGGAGCTACCATCGACTGGCATGCGTACGCTGGTACGAGGACTTCATCGCCGGCCTTCAACCCTGCATGCTGGAGCGCGAGGACGATGGCTGCGCGCCCGCTTGTCACCCATAGTCTGTTCGGCAGATCCAGCGCGGATCCGTGTGTCCATGAGGACGACGAGCTGGAGACAGCGCGCGATAGGCGAGGTCGGGCCGAAATCGGCCGTGAATCTGCTTTCAATCTGGTCGGTCCAGTCGCGTTGTCGCGCAAGTCTATCGAATCACGGCGACAGCGACCGTGATGCATTCCCCCGGGCACAACTGCGCCCAGGAGAGCAACGTTTCCCATGAAACGTCACAAATTCTCCGCTTCAGATGCATACTGGCGGCGGCTTACCATCCGTCGGCACGTTCATGCCGCAGGTCCGTAGTGTCGGAATTGTGAACTACGCACTTGCTACGGTTCGCCGCTTCGAGCAGCCGAGCCCATGAAGGGGTAGCCAGAGGAAGCAGCATGACAGGAACGAACACCTCTTCGAGAGCATTTCCAGCGGATGCTTCGTCGATGCCGAATTCGTCGCCATCCGAGCGCCTGAGGTCTCTGTTGCTTTCGCTGGGTGCAAGTGTCTGCCTGGTTCTTTCGATTGATTGCAGCAGCAGCGGCAACTCGTCCAGCACTGAAGGCGGGGGCGGTGCGGATGGTTCCGACACGAATGGATCGGTGACGCCGCCTGGAGGGACGTTGCCGGAGGCGGGCGGAGTGAGTTCGCCGGACAGCCTGCCGGTGGGTCAGTTGCCGTCGGTGCGGCTGCGCAGCGCGAGCGGCGGAGCGTCGGTGCCCCTTTACGGTCGGCCAGATATTTCGCCAGGGCGACGTGGAATTCAACCGGCGGCACGTCTCCCGGTGAGTCGTGCGGTCTGAATTCTTTGTAGTCGACCAGCCAACTGTCGGCGATGGCCTGGATGCCAGCCAACTCGTTGAACAGGTTTGCGTCGAGCACTTCCTCGCGAAACGTCCGGTTGAAGCGCTCGATGAAGGCGTTCTGGTTCGGCTTGCCGGGCTGGATGGCCAGCGGATTGCCTCGGCACTGCGGTCGAAACAGGGGCGCCAGATAGCGCCCCTTCGTTCGATACTCACGCGCCGTCCGCTCGGACCGCCTGCTTGGCCGAACCCTTCCGGCCGAGCGACCAGCGGATCATCCGCAGGAAATGGCTCCACAACTCGGCCTTCTCGCGCCAGCCGAGCGGCGCACGGACGATCATGCCCGCCTGGGCGCTGAACCAGCGCCACGCCTGCCAGGTCAACGGCCCTCTGCTCGGCTGATAGAACTCCGCGATCTCGACGTTGGTGCGGAACTTGGTGGTCGCTTCCGTCCCCATCCGCCGGAAGAACAGGAACTCCGGCACCTCGTGGAACTTGCCGTACAAGGTCAGCTCGGCCATCAGCAACGTGTCGTTGTTCAGGAAATTGCGCTGGAGCATGGAACCGGCCAGCACTTCGCGCCGGACTAGCCCCTGCTCCACGTTGTTGAGCCGGACGCGGTCGAGATACTGGCGATAGCGCGCCACCGGCTTCGCGTCGTCGATCTGCATCTCGACCGGATAGTCCTCGATGACCGTCCCCTGGGCGTCGATCAGCCGGGTCCTGGCATGACACAGCACGAAGTCGGGACGGTCGTCCAGCACCGCGACACAGCGCTCCAGCAGCGTCGGCGCCGACAGGTCGTTGCATGAAGCCCAGCGGAAGTACTCGCCGCGGGCCGGGCGGAACACGACGTTGAAGTTCTCGTAGGCGCCGACGGTGCGGGCATTGCGGATCAGCCGGATGCGCGGATCACGGGCGGCATAGCCCTGGCAGATCGCCCAGCTATCGTCGGTGGAGCGGTTGTCCGCGATGATCAGCTCGAAGTCGCCGTAGGTCTGGGCAAGCTGGGCCTCGATGGCGGCGGCGAGCCAGCGGGCGCCGTTGTAGACCGGCATCCCGATGCTGACCCGCGGACGCCGGGTGTCAGTCGAGCGCGAAGCCGTGTTCATAGTTCTTCCGCAGGGCCGGGTCCTGGTCGGACTTGAGCAGCAGGCAGTTCTCCACGACGAGCGCGTCGATCTCGGTCCCCATGAAACAGTGGAACGCGTCTTCCGGCGTGCAGACGATCGGCTCGCCGCGCACGTTGAAACTGGTGTTGACCAGCACCGGGCAGCCGGTGATTGACTTGAAGCGGGACAGCAGCGCGTGATAGCGCGGATTGGTCTCGCGATGCACCGTCTGCACCCGGGCCGAGTAGTCGACGTGGGTCACTGCCGGGATGTCCGAGCGCGGCACGTTCAGCTTGTCGATGCCGAACAGCGCCTGTTGCTCCTCGGTCATCGTCTTGCGGTGCGCTTCGACGACGTCCGCGACCATCAGCATGTACGGGCTGTCCGCATCCATCTCGAACCATGCCGCGACATCCTCGCGCAGCACCGATGGTGCGAACGGGCGAAACGACTCCCGGTACTTGACCTTCAGGTTGAGCACCGACTGCATCGTCGGCGACCGGGCATCGCCGAGGATCGACCGCGCGCCGAGCGAGCGCGGCCCGAACTCCATGCGTCCCTGGAACCAGCCGATAGCCTTGCCCTCGGCGAGTGCCCGGGCCGTCCAATCGACGACCTCGTCGTCGCCGACGGTACGCAGCTTCGCGCCGGCGGCCCGCAGCCGCTCTTCGCACTCCGTCGTGGTATAGGCCGGGCCCAGGTAGGCCCCGCGCATGCCATCCTGCTGCTTTGCTGCCTGGGTCGTGATCCGCGGCACGCCGCGATGAAGATGGGTCGCCGCCAGCGCGGCACCGAGCGCGCCGCCGGCATCGCCGGCCGCCGGCTGCACCCACAGGCCGTCGAACTTGCCGTCCCGCAGCACCTTGCCGTTGGCCACGCAGTTCAGCGCGACGCCGCCGGCCAGGCACAGATTGCGCTGCCCCGACTGTCCGGCGATCGACCGCGTCAGCCGCAGCACGACTTCCTCGGCGACCGCCTGGATCGACGCAGCCAGGTCCATTTCCCGCTGGGTCAGCGGCGATTCCGGCTTGCGCGGCGGCCCGCCGAAGAGTTCGTCGAACCGCCCGTTGGTCATCGTCAGGCCGACGCAATAGTTGAAATAGTCCAGGTCGAGCCGGAACGAGCCGTCGGGCTTCAGGTCGATCAGGTTGTCCAGGATCAGTTGCGCGTAGCGGGGAACCCCGTACGGCGCCAGGCCCATGACCTTGTACTCCCCCGAGTTGACCTTGAAGCCGGTGTAGTAGGTGAAGGCCGAATAGAGCAACCCCAGCGAATGCGGGAAGTGGATCTCTCGCTCGACCTTCAGGTCTTGCTGGTCTCCGATCGCCAGCGAGGTGGTCGCCCATTCCCCGACGCCGTCCATCGTCAGCACCGCCGCCCGCTCGAACGGCGACGGGTAGAACGCGCTGGCGGCATGGCTCAGGTGGTGCTCGGAGAAGACCAGGCGCGCCTCCACGTCCTTGCCGGCGCCCAGACCCTTCAGTTCCTGCACCAGCGTCCGCTTCAGGAACAGCTTTTCGCGCAGCCACACCGGAATCGCCACCCGGAACGACGCGAAGCCGCGCGGCGCGAAGGCGACGTAGGTTTCCAGCAGCCGCTCGAACTTGAGCAGCGGCTTGTCGTAGAAGGCGACCAGTTCGAGTTGATCGATCCGGAGGCCGGTCTGCGCCAGGCACGCTTCGATCGCCCGCTTCGGAAAACCGGCATCGTGCCGCTTGCGGCTGAACCGTTCCTCCTGCGCCGCGGCGAGCACGACACCGTCGTCCACCACGGCAGCGGCGCTGTCGTGATAGTAGGCCGACAGGCCCAGTACCTTCATCAGAACAGGGTGTAGA
>JAEWEW010000219.1 GCA_023389175.1 Pseudomonadota bacterium
GGCCTCACTTACGACAGTATGTTTCCTATACTAGACACGATCGATAGCCCCCGCAAGCCTCGCCGCCGCCGGCCGCGTCATCGGATACCCTAGGTGCTGCGGCGGGACCCGGCGGCCCGGCCGCAGCGCGCCGCGGAACGGCGGTCCAGTATCCAACGCACGCATTTAGGCAACATGATGCGTAACCTGACGTGGTAGCCCGCCCTCCCGGGTGTCGCTACCTGCTTCCGACCAGGCCGAAGGCCGCCCCCTGGGGATCGAGGGCATTCACCACCCATTCGTCTCCGGGCACTTCCTGCGGGCCCGCGAGAACGGTTCCGCCCGCCGCCTTGATACGCTCCGTGGCGGCATCGATGCCGGAGACGCGGAAGTAGTAGTTCCAGGTGACGGCGGGCGCGTCCGGCGGCTTCCTCATCACCGCGCCGATCATCGCGCCCCCGTGGTTGATGAAGGTGTAGTCGCCGAGCTCGCCCATCGGCATGGCGTCGCCCCTTTCCCAGCCGAACATCGAAGCGTAGAAGGCCAATGCGGCGTCCGGATCGGCGGCGTACAGCTCGTTCCAGGCGCAGTGTCCGTCGGTCATCGGGGCGAACGCCTTGCTGTCCTGCTCGCTCGCTCCGCGCATGACATAGAAGCCGGCTCCTTGCGGATCGGCGACGAACGCCATCCGGCCGACGCCCTCCAGGTTCCAGGCGGGCTTGTGGATCTTGCCGCCGAGCTTCGTCAGCCGTGCCAGCGTGGCATCGACATCGTCGACGCCGACGTACCCCAGCCAGACCGCCCCGGTCGGCATCGGGTTCTTCATCATGCCGCCGACGCCCTCCGATCCCGCCGACAGGATCGTGTACGGGGCATCCGGTGCGGCATGCGGAAAGGACGACGCCGTCCAGCCGATCACCTTGCCGTAGAAGTCGGCCGCGGCGGCGACATCGGTGGTGAGCAACTCGTACCAGAGATGGGTTCCATGCGGGTTGGTCATCTTCGCCACCTACTCGTCGAAGATCGACCGGAAGCCGCCATAGATCATCCGCTGACCGTTGAACGGGATCTCGCCTGTCGGCTGCGTGCGCTCGTCCGCCATGATCTTCGGCCAGGCTGCGTCGCGGGTCGCCTTGTCCGGCCATTCGATCCAGGAGTAGACGACATTCTCGCCGGACTCGGCCTTCACTGCCCGCCGGTGGTCGGTCTGCTTGCCGTCGGGCACGTCGTCACCCCAGGCCTCGACGATCCGCGTCGCGCCGTACTCGCGGAACACGTCGGCCGCCTTCTGCGCGAGCTGGCGGTACGCCTCCTTGTTCTCCTCCGGCACCGGCACCAGGAATCCGTCGAGGTAGCCGCCTTTGTCCGGTGAGCTCACGTCGACGATCGAGGCGAAGCCGCCATAGATCATCCGCATGCCGTCGAACGGCATGTCCATGTCCTTCATGCGCGGGTCCTCCCGCATCCTGCGGTTGGCCGCGTCCCGGGTGGCCTTGTCCGGATACTCCAGCCAGCCGAACACGACGCCCTCTTCCGGCTTGGCCTGGACGGCTCCCTTGAAGTCCGTCACCTTGCCATCGGGCAGGTCGTCCCCCCAGGCTTCGACATGGCGGGTCACGCCGTACTCCCTGAAGAGCGGTGCCGCCTTCTGCGCACTGTTGCGATAGGCCTCCTGGTTCGCCTTGGGAACCGGGATCACGAATCCGTCGACATAGGTCATCTGGCTTCTCCTTGCTTGAAATCCGCGAGCTGTGCAGCGAGCGCGCGTCGGAAAGCGGGCCGCGCCTCGCAGCGGGCCCGGTATGCGGCGAGGTTCTGGTGTCTTTCGATGAGGTCCTTTCCGTCCAGGATCCGCAGCACCGTCGTCATCATCAGGTCGCCGGCGGTGAAGCGTCCCTCGAGGTATGGCTTGCCGCCGAGCGCGGCCGAGAGCCGCGCCAGCCGCGCCAGGATCATCTCGATCACGCCGGGGCGGCGCAACCGCGCCCATTCTTCGCCGCGCGCGAAGATGTCGATCGTCGCCAGCTGCATGCAGAACGGCTCGACGCTGTTCAGCGCGGCGATCAGCCAGGATGTCGCGCGGGCACGGCCGGCGGTGTCGCGCGGCAGCAGGACCTCGGACCGCTGGCCGACATGAAGGACGATCGCGCCGGTTTCGAACAGCGAGACCTCGGGATCACGGTAGCTCGGTACCTGGCCGAACGGCTGCTCCTCCAGGTACTCGGCCGGCCGCTCGCGGGTGGCATCGAGGGTCCTCACGGCATAGTCGATACCGGCCTCCTCCAATGCCCAACGCACGCGCAGGTCACGCACATGCCCCCGGGCGAATTCCGGGACCCAATCGAAGGCGCTGATCCGGACGGGGGAATCGGCGACCACGGCCATGCGTCTCTCCTCTCGGCCGGCGCCAGCGGCCGGCAGGCGCAGCAGCCGCTTCCGGTGTGCGGACGGCGCTGCTATGATTACGTTGATATCAACATACTACCGTCGAGCGCAAACCCATGTCCAGCAAGGTGTCCTTCGCCACCACCATCGAGGTGCGGGATGCCTGCCTCTGCCTGCACGTCCAGCGGGCGGCGCGCACGCTGGCGCGCCGGTTCGACCAATCCCTGCAGCCCCTGGGGATCACCAACGGCCAGTTCTCGCTCTTGATGTCCCTGAACCGGCCGCACCCGCCTGCCATCGCGCCGGTCGCCCGCCTGCTCGGCATGAGTCGCACCACGCTGACC
>JAEWEW010000231.1 GCA_023389175.1 Pseudomonadota bacterium
ATCACGGACCTGGCCACCACCCCGGGCATCACGATCAGGCTGATCGACCATGGCGAGTATGCCGACGCCTTGAACAAGAAGTGGGGCCCGCTCTACGTGAAGGACCGGATTCCCAAGGACACGTACAAGAACCAGACCGCCGATGTCAGCAACCTGGATGTGTGGAACCTGCTGGTGGCCGATGCCAAGATGAGCGACGAGATGGCCTACACCATCGTCAAGACGCTCATGGATCACAAGCCCGACCTGGTGGCGGTGCACCGCGAGGCCAACAACATCACGCTCGAGGCGCAGGCGAAGGGCTCGCCGATCCCGTTCCACCCGGGGGCGCGGAAGTACTTCCAGGAAAAGGGCGTGAAGTTCAAGGACTAGCCTGCCTGCGTCGACCCCTGGAAGAGGCCGATGGCCGAAGCGACGGAGAACGGTGAGGGCGATCGGCTGAAGGCGGCCGAGCGCTTCATCGAGGAAGAGGAGGGCGCGACCAGCCGATTCGGCGGCAACCTCGACCTGCTCATCACCGCGCTGCTGGTGGTGATGTCCCTCTTCCATCTCTATGCCGCGGCGTGGATCGTGCCGACGCAGGTGCTGCGGCCGGTCCACGTCGGCTTCATGCTGCTGCTGGTCTTCCTCATCTACCCGGCGACGCCGCGCCTGCGCAACCGGCTGATGTGGTTCGACGTGGTGCTCGCCCTGCTCGGCGTCGCCACCATCGCCTACCTGCTTGCAGGCGGCGACGACTTCTGGGATCGCAGCACCTTTCCGACCGATCTCGACCTCTTCTTCGGGGTCTCGTTCGTGCTGCTGGTGCTGGAGGCCTGCCGCCGCTCCACCGGCTGGATCATGCCGGTCGTGGTGCTGCTGTTCGCCAGCTACGCCTTCATCGGCCCCTACCTGCCGGGCCAGTGGACGCATCGCGGCTATGACATCGCGAGCCTGGTCGCCGTGATGTACATGACGCTCGAGGGCATCTTCGGCACCGCGATCGACGTGTCGGCGACCCTCATCATCATGTTCACGATCTTCGGCGCCTTCCTGCAGCATTCGGGCGCCGGCAAGTTCTTCCTCGACTTCAGCTTCGCGCTGCTCGGCGGCAAGCGCTCGGGCGCGGGGCGGACCGTGGTGCTGTCGTCGTTCCTGCTCGGCGGACCGTCGGGCTCCGGCGTCGCCACGACGGTGACCATCGGGTCGGTGGCCTGGCCGATGCTGCGCAAGGCCAACTACGACCCGAACTCGGCCGGCGGCCTGCTCGCGGCAGGCGGGCTCGGCGCGATCATCTCGCCGCCGGTGCTCGGGGCGGCGGCCTTCCTGATCGCCGAGTTCCTCAAGATCTCGTATCTCGACGTGCTGCTGATGGCCGTCATCCCCACCTGCCTCTACTACCTGTCGCTGTTCCTGATGGTGGAGATCGACGCGCGCAAGTTCGGCGGCGGCCCGCCGCTGCCGCGGCAGGGGCCGTCGGCGCTGCGGCTCGCGGCGAGATTCTGGTTCCACTTCCTGTCGCTCGTCGCGATCGTCGGCTTCATGGTGTACGGCTTCTCGCCGCTGATGTCGGTGTTCTGGGCGACCGTGGTCGCGTTCGCGGTGAGCTTCCTCACCCGCGAGACCGCGATGTGGCCGCCCCGGCTGATCGCCGCGCTGGCCGACGGCTCGAGGCAGGCGCTCAACGTGGCGGCCACCTGCGCCGCGGCCGGCGTGATCGTCGGCGTGGTGGGCAAGACCGGGCTTGGCCTCAAGTTCAGCTCGATCGTGATCGCCTATGCGGGCGGCAGCCTGCTGCTCACCTCGGTCTACACCGCGCTGATCGTCTGGATCATCGGCCTGGCGGTTCCGGTCACCGCAAGCTACATCATCTGCGCGGTGATCGCGGCTCCGGCGCTGACCAAGCTCGGCGTCCCGGACTTCGCCGCGCACATGTTCATCTTCTACTACGCGGTGCTGTCGGAGGTGTCCCCGCCCACCGCGTTGTCGCCGTTCGCCGCGGCGGCGATCACCGGCGGCAACCCGTATCTCACGACGCTGCAGTCGTGGAAATACACGCTGCCCGCGTTCCTGCTGCCGTTCGTTTTCGTGTTGGAGCCCGCGGGGGCGGGCCTGCTGCTGAAGCCGCCGGCGGATGTCTCGTGGCTGCGGGTGTCCTGGATCGTCGTCACCGCGTCGGCCGGCATCGCGGCGCTCGCCTGCGGTGCGCAGAACTGGGCGCTGGTCCGCTGTCGCCTGTGGGAGCGCGTGGCGCTGATCGCCGCGGGGCTGATGCTCGTGTACCCGCATGCGATCGCGGACACCGTGGGCCTCTCGCTGATCGTGATCGTGCTGCTGCTGCAGTGGGTCCGCCTCGGTCGGTCGAGGCAGGGGCTGCGGGAAGGGGTCGGCTAGCCGGCGCTGGCGAGCCGCTGCCGGTGGCGGGCCGCCTCGGCGCGTACCCGCTCCGGCGCGGTCCCGCCCACGTGGTTGCGGGCCGCGACCGAGCCTTCCAGCGTCAGCACCGAGGCGACATCCGCCTCGACCAGCGGGCTGAAGGCCCGCAGCTCGTCCAGCCCGAGCTCAGCCAGGTCCACGCCGCGCTCGGCCGCCGCGCGCACCGCGCGCGCCACCGCCTCGTGCGCGTCGCGAAACGGCAACCCCTTCTTCACCAGGTAGTCCGCGAGATCGGTGGCGGTCGAGAAGCCTTCCGCGGCCGCCTGCCGCATGCGCGCGGCATTGACGCGGATGCCGCCCGCCATGTCGGCGAAGATGCGCAGCGTCGCAAGCAGCGTATCGGCCGTATCGAAGAGCGGCTCCTTGTCCTCCTGGTTGTCCTTGTTGTAGGCGAGCGGCTGCCCCTTCATCAAGGTGAGCAGCCCGACCAGGTGGCCGTAGACCCGGCCGGTCTTGCCGCGGGCGAGCTCGGGCACGTCGGGGTTCTTCTTCTGCGGCATGATGGAGGAGCCGGTGCAGAAGCGGTCGGCGAGGTCGATGAAGCCCACGCGCGGCGACATCCAGAGGATCAGCTCCTCGGACAGGCGCGAAAGGTGCATCATCGCGAGGCTCGCGGCCGCGCAGAACTCGATCGCGAAGTCGCGGTCCGAGACGGCGTCGAGCGAGTTGGCGCACACCGCGTCGAACCCCAGCGTGCGCGCCACCCGCTCCCGGTCGATGGGAAACGAGGTGCCGGCGAGCGCCGCCGCGCCGAGCGGCAGGCGATTGACCCGGCGCCGGCAGTCCAGCAGCCGCTCCTCGTCGCGGGCCAGCATCTCCACATAGGCGAGCAAGTGATGGCCGAAGGTGACCGGCTGCGCCACCTGCAGGTGGGTGAAGCCCGGCATGATGGTCTCGGCATGCCGGTCGGCCAGCTCGACGAGCGCCGATTGCAGGGCGCGCAGCGCGTCCCGGCTGGCGTCGATGGTCTCGCGCAGCCAGAGCCGGATGTCGGTGGCCACCTGGTCGTTGCGCGAGCGCGCGGTATGCAGCCTCTTGCCCGGCTCGCCGACGAGCTCGGTCAGGCGACGCTCGATGTTGAGGTGCACGTCCTCGAGGTCCACCGACCACTGGAAGCCACCGCTCGCGATCTCGGCCCTGATGGTGGCGAAGCCCTCGCGGATGCGATCAAGGTCCGATCGCGAGAGGATGCCGACGTGCGCGAGCATCTCCGCATGCGCGAGCGAGCCTTCGATGTCCACCGAGGCGAGCCGCCGGTCGAAGTCGACCGAGGCGGTGTAGCGCTTGACCAGCTCGGCCACCGGCTCCGAGAAGCGCCCCGACCACGCCTTGTCCTTGTTGCTGAACTGTTCTGTCATAATCCGGTCCCGATGGAGCAAGCCAAAGCAGAAGGCGCTGGCAAGGATTATAAGGAGACGGTCGGGCCTGGCGGTGCAGGGGCAACCGGGAAGGCGCGACGCCAGACCGAAGGCGCGCCGGCACCGGTGGTTCCGGACTGCTGCAACATCGGCGTTTGTCTCCGCGCCATCGTGATCCTCAACATCGCGGCCGTTGTCGTCGCGATCGCGCTTGCTCCGGATGTCGCCTCCGTCTGGCCTCGGCTCCTCGGGCTCGCGCTCGTGCTGGAGCCTGCTTTGCTGCTGTCGCTCGGCACCCTCTGCGTGGTCCGCAAGTGGAGCAATGGACAGGGGCAGGCGGTGCAGTGGACCGTCGGGCTGCTCGTGCCGGCGCTCATTACGGCACTCGTCGCATGGCTGTTCGCGAGCGTCTCGCTGCAGGTGGACGCGGCCGGCCAGAGCGTCGCGCTCTGGGTGGTCAGCCGGGCGATCATCGCCGCGGCGATCGCCGGCTCGATGTACGAGTACTTCCGCCTGCGCGCCCGCGCCTATGCGCCTTCGTTCTCGGAGGCTCGGCTGCAGGCGCTGCAGGCCCGCATCCGGCCACACTTCCTCTTCAACAGCCTGAACACGGTGCTCGGCCTGATCCGCACCGACCCGCGGCTTGCCGAGCACACGCTCGAGAACCTCGCCGACCTGTTCCGCGTCTTCATGCGCGATGCCCGCGAGCTGGTGCCGCTCGACGACGAGGTGATCACCTGCAAGGAGTACCTGGCGATCGAGCAGCTGCGGCTCTCGAATCGCCTGAAGGTGGTGTGGGACATCGAGGAAATGCCGGGCGACGCGCTGCTGCCGTCGCTGCTGCTGCAGCCGCTGCTGGAAAATGCCATCCACCACGGCATCGAGCCCCGCGTCGACGAAGGCGTCATCGCGATCCGCATCACCCGCCCCGGTGACCGCGTTCGGGTGGAAATCGACAATCCCATTTCTGCAACACCTGCGGTCCGTCCGGGCAACCAGATGGCGCTCTCCAATGTACGGGAGCGCCTGATGCTGCTGTACGATATGGAGGCCGAACTCAAGACCGGGCCACAAGGAGATCGCTTCCGGTTGCACCTCGAGTTCCCCTACCGCAAAGAGAGACGACGCCGAGATGTCAGACGCAACTTCAATCCTGATCGTTGACGACGAGCCGCCCGCCCGCGCGCGGCTCCGGGAGGTTCTGGCAGACCTCGCGCCCGAGTTCCCGCATCGCATCGTCGGCGAGGCGGCGAATGCGCCTGAGGCCCTGGCACAAATCGAGTCGCAGCGCCCGCAGATCGTGCTGATGGACGTGCAGATGCCGGGCATGACCGGCATCGAGCTGGCCCGTCACATCTCGGCGCGGGCCGGCGAAGGCGACAGCGACGATCCCAAGCCGATGCCGCTGATGATCTTCGTCACCGCCTTCGACGAGTTCGCGGTGGACGCCTTCGAGGTCAACGCGCTGGACTACCTGCTCAAGCCGGTCCGGGGGCAGCGCCTGCTCGCCGCGCTGGTGCGCGCCCGCACGCTGATGCCCTCGGAGCACCTGGATGCGATCGACGCGCTGGCCAAGGCCACCAATACCCGCCGCCGCCACCTCTCGGTGCACGAGCGCGGCCGCGTGATCCTGGTGCCGCTGGAGCAGGTGATCTACCTCAAGGCCGAGCTGAAGTACATCACCGTCCGCACCCGGGAGCGCGAGTACCTGATCGAGGAATCGCTCACCTCGCTGGAGGACGAGTTCAACGACCGCTTCGTGCGGATCCACCGCAACGCGCTGGTCGCCCGTCCGTCGATCGCCGGCTTCGAGCGGGTCACGCCCACCGGCGAAGGCGAGGCCGGGGATCCGTACTGGCAGGTGGTGCTGCGCGAGGTGCCGGACCGGCTCCCGGTCAGTCGTCGCCAATGGTCGATCGTCAAGGGGCTGGTCAGCTGACCCAGCCCGGCGCGGGGGGCGCCGGCGCGGCGCCCGTTCCGGCGAGCCTCAGGATCGCGACCCGGGAGAGCCGGCTTGCCCTTTGGCAGGCCCGGCATGTCGCCGATCTGCTGCGCGAGCGCTATCCGGCCTGCGCCGTCGAGCTGCTCGGCATGACCACGCGAGGAGACCAGATCCAGGACCGGCCGCTTTCGCAGGTGGGCGGCAAGGCGCTCTTCACCAAGGAGCTGGAGGTGGCGCTGCTGGACGGCCGTGCCGAGCTCGCGGTGCACTCGCTGAAGGACGTGCCGATGGAGCTGCCGGAGCCCTTCGAGCTCGCCTGCGTGATGGAGCGGGCCGATCCCCGTGATGCGCTGGTCTCCAACCGCTATGCGGACCTGAGCGAGTTGCCGGCGGGCGGGGTGGTCGGCACCTCCAGCCTGCGGCGTGCCGCGCAACTGCGTGAGCGCTTCCCGCAACTGCGCATCGAGCCGCTGCGTGGCAACCTGGACACGCGGCTCGCGAAGCTCGACGGCGGCGGCTATGACGCAATCGTCCTGGCCGCGGCCGGCCTCAAGCGTCTCGGGCTCGCCGCCCGGATCCGCAGGGTACTGACCCCGGAGGAGTCGCTGCCCGCGCCGGGGCAGGGCGTGCTCGGCATCGAGGTGCGTCGCGATGCCGAGGCGGTGAGGCAGGCCCTGGCCTTCCTGGAGCATCCGCCCACGCGGCTGGAAGCCGAGGCCGAGCGCGCCGTTTCGCGCCGCCTGGGCGGCAACTGCCGCACGCCGCTCGCCGCCTACGCGCATGCGGCGCCGAGCGGCGAGCTGCGCATCGACGCGCTGCTCGAGCTCGCCGACGGCCGCATCCGGCGGGCCAGCCTGCAGGCGCCGGTCGCGACGCCTGGAGAAGCCCGCATGCTGGGCGAACGGGTGGCCGCCCTGCTCGACGGATGACCGCGGATCGATCGCTGGCGCACCATCCGGACGACGGGCGGGAGGGCAGTGCCCTGGTGGTGCTGACCCAGGCGGCCGAGAGCGGCGAGTCGCTTGCCCGCGAGCTGAGCGCCAAGGGGTTCCGGGTCCTGCGCTGGCCGCTGGTGCGGCTCGCGCCGATGCCGCTGTCGCAGATGCAGCCGGTGCTCGAGCGGCTCGACGACTACGACTGGGTGTTCCTGCCGAGCCCGTCCGCGGTGCGGCTGGTGGCCCGGCAGATGGCGGAGCTGGGCATCGCCTGGCCCCCACGGGTGCGCGCCGGGCTGGTCGGTCCGTCGAGCGTGGAGGCGTTCCGCGCGTGTTTCGGGGCGGAGCCCGCGGTGGACGCTCCCGACGGTCCGCCTCACGAAGCAGCCCGACTGGTGGCCGCCGTGGCGCAGCGCGGCCGCGTCGGGCGGGCGCTGGTGCTGAACCGGCCGGACGGACGCCTGCATTGGCTGAAGGCGCTGGAGGGCGTCTGCGAATCGGTGGAGGTGGTGGCGGCCTACGAGGCCGAGCCGCTGCCGGAGCCGCCGCCGGCCCCGCTCCTCGCCGCGATCGAGACGGCGCGCGGCGCGGGCAGGACGGTCGCCTGGGTGGCCGGGGCGGCGAGCCAGATCGACCTCCTCGCCGGCTGCATGCCGCCGCATCTGGCGACGTGGCTGCGGGAGCAGCCTCTCCATGTGCCGCATCCGGCGCTGCGCGACCACGCCATGGCGCTCGGCTTCCGCCAGGTCGCCGTCTATGCCGACCGGCGGTCGCTGATGCTGCGGCTACAATATCCCGGCCCGACCGACATCACGTCGCCGGCATCGGTTGCCGACAATAAGGAAGGTCCACTCTTGAGTTCGGACGAGCAGAAGGACCCGGTCGATCCGGGTGCCACCCGGAGGAGCGAAGCAAGCACCGCATCGGCCGCGCCAGCGGCATCGTCGGCGTCGGCGACATCGCCCGCGTCGGCGACGCCGGCGGCCGCGGGCCCGACCGCCGGGGCATCGATGACATCCGCCGCCTCCACCTCGTCGCCTGCCCCGACCATCCCTTCTCCCGCCGTGTCACCAGCCGTGCCCTCCGCCGCGTCCGCGCCGTCCGGGGCGGCGCAGGCGGCGTCCAAACCCAGCCCTGCCAGCGATCCCAAGTCCGGTCCTGCCGCCGATCCGGCGCGGCCACCGTTCTCCAGCCC
>JAEWEW010000267.1 GCA_023389175.1 Pseudomonadota bacterium
GACCTGGCCTTCGAGCCGGTCGCCCCCCCGGCCGATGGCACGTTCGCGAGCCTGCGCACGCTGGTGGCCGGCCTGCGCCAGGACCATTCGCCGGGCGCCGATGACGCGACCGGTGCGCCCGCGGGCAGCAACGGTCACTGGCTGGTCTTCGTGGACGGTCACCAGGTGCCGACGCTCTCGTCGCCCGGCACCCTGCCGGAAGGCGCGAGCCTGCAGGCGCTCGCGCGCCTCTCGCCGGCGGAGCTGGACCGGCTGGAGCCGCTCTTCGGCAACCCTCGGGACGGCGAGGTGCACGAGGCGCTCAACACGGCCTTCGCGAGCGACGGCGCGGTGCTGCGGCTCGAGCGCGGCGTGGTGCTCCCGGCGCCGGTGCACCTGGTGTTCATCGCCGCGACGCCCGGCGCCTCGAGCCATCCGCGCAACCTGATCGTCGCGGCGGCCGGCGCCCAGGCGACCGTGGTGGAGCACTATGTGAGCGCCACCGGCGACGACGCGGACCGGCCGACGCTGACCAACGTGGTCACCCGGGTGCAGGCCGACGCCGACGCGCAGATCACGCACCTCAAGCTGCAGGAGGAAGCGGCGGCCGCGATCCATCTCGCCGTGGTCGCGGCGAGCCAGGCGCGCGGCTCGCACTTCGCTTCCCACTCGGTGTCGCTCGGCGCCCGGCTTGCGCGTCACGACATCGGCACGCGGCTCGAAGGCGAAGGCAGCGAGGCGCTGCTAAACGGCCTCTTCCACGTCGACGGCCGCCGCCACGTCGACCACCACACGCGCATCGACCATGCGGTGCCGCGCGGCACCAGCCGCGAGTTCTACCGCGGCATCCTGGACGATGCCGGGCGCGGCGTCTTCAGCGGCCGCATCGTTGTCGCCCCGGGTGCCGCTCGGACCGACGCGGTGCAGCGCGCCGACAGCCTGGTGCTTTCGCCCGGCGCTCAGACCGACGCGCGCCCCGAGCTCGAGATCTATGCCGACGGCGTGAAGTGCGCCCACGGCGCCACCGTGGGCCAGATCGACGAAGCCGCCCTCTTCTACCTGCGCTCGCGCGGGATCGACCAGGCGCACGCGCGCAACATGCTCACCTATGCCTTCGCAGCCGAGGCGCTGGCCAGGATCGGCCTCGCGCCGCTGCGCCGGCGCGCGGCTGCCGCCATCCGGGCGCGGCTGCCAGGGGGCGCCACCATGGAGACCATCTCGTGACCGCAGCAGCCGTGCTCGAGCCGGCGGGCGTACTGCTCGACCTGGCCGGCGACTTCCCGATCCTCGCGCATCCGTTGCCAAGCGGCAAGCGCCTCGCCTACCTGGACAATGCCGCCACCACGCAGAAGCCTCGGGCGGTGATCGATGCCGGCTCGGAGTTCTACTGCAGCGCGAACGCCAACATCCACCGCGGCGTGCACTGGCTGTCGCAGCGGGCGACGGATCTCTACGAGGCCGGACGCGAGCGCGTGCGCGGCTTCCTCAATGCGCCGCGGGCGGACGAGATCGTCTTCACCCGGGGCACCACCGAAGCGATCAACCTGGTGGCCCAGAGCTGGGGCAGGGCCAACCTTTCGGCCGGGGACGAGATCCTCGTGACCGGCATGGAGCATCATTCCAACATCGTGCCGTGGCAGATGCTCGCCGCGCAGGTGGGCGCACGCGTCCGCGTGGTGCCGGTCACCGAGACGGGCGAGGTGGACCTGCAGGCGTTCGCCGAGCTGCTCGGCCCGCGCTCCCGGCTCCTCGCCGTCGCGCATGTCTCCAACGCGCTCGGCACGGTCAATCCGGTCGCGGCGATGGCCAGGCTGGCGCATGACGTCGGGGCGCTGGTGATGGTCGACGGCGCCCAGGCGGTCGCGCACCAGGCGGTGGACGTGCAGGCCCTGGGCTGCGATTTCTACGCGCTTTCCGGCCACAAGGTCTATGGGCCGACCGGCATCGGCGCGCTCTACGTGCGTCGGGAGATCCTCGAGGCGATGCCGCCGTGGCAAGGCGGCGGCGACATGATCCGCACGGTGAGCTTCGAGGGGAGCACCTGGGCGGACGCACCGCAGCGCTTCGAGGCGGGGACGCCGGACATCGCCGGGGTCGTCGGGCTGGCCGCGGCGATCGACTACGTGACCGGCGTGGGGCTCGATCGCATCGCCGCCCACGAGCACGAGCTCCTGCGTCTTGCGAACCAGGCGCTCGGCGGGTTGCCGGGCATCCGGCTGGTCGGCACCGCCGCGGACAAGTCCGCGATCGTTTCGTTCCTGGTCGACGGCATCCATCCGCACGACCTCGGCACCATCCTCGACAGCGAAGGCGTGGCCATCCGTGCCGGCCATCATTGCGCGATGCCGCTCATGACGCGTTTCGGCATCCCGGGCACCGCGCGCGCCTCCTTCGCTCTGTACAACCGCCCCGAGGACGTGGCGGCGCTCGCCGATGCGATCGCGCGGGCCCAGGCGCTCTTCGGGACGGTCGAGCGCGGCAACGACAGGCAGGCGAAAGCACGATGAGCAACGGCCATGGCGGCTCTGCGGCGGACTTCGGCGGTCTGCGCGAGCTCTACCAGGAGACCATCTTCGACCACAACCGCAAGCCGCGGAACTTCCGGGCGATGCCGGATGCGGACCATGTCGCGCACGGCCACAACCCGCTGTGCGGCGACCAGCTCACCGTCTACCTGCGCGTTGCCGACGGTGTGGTGAGCGAGGTGAGCTTCGAGGGACACGGCTGCGCGATCTCCACCGCCTCGGCTTCGCTGATGACCGAGGCCGTCAAGGGCCGTCCGATCGCGGAGGTGGAGGCGCTCTTCCGCGACTTTCACGCGCTGCTCACGGACGTGCCCCCGGAGCGCGATTTCGGCAAGTTGCAGGTGCTCGCCGGGGTGCGTGAGTTCCCTGCCCGGGTGAAGTGCGCGACGCTCGCCTGGCACACCCTGCACAACGCACTGAGCGGCACTGGCGAAACCGCAAGAACGGAGTAGAGCATGGGCGATCGGCACGGCGAGGTGGTGGAAGTCGAACTCACGCGGGACTGCGCGGCGACGATGGTGCCGTGGGGCTCGCCCACCCGGCTGCCGGCAGGCAGCCTCGCCCAGATCACGCAGCGACTGGGCGGCAACTTCACGGTCTACATCGGCGGCAACCTCTACCGGATCGCCGGAACGGACGCCGATGCCCTCGGGCTCGACCCGGAGGATGCGGGCGCCTCGGGCGTGGAGGAGGACGCGGAAGACGCGGGCCCAGCGACGCTGGAGTCGATCGAGGCCGCGGCATGGCGCCGCCTCGCCACCTGCTACGACCCGGAGATTCCGGTGGACATCGTCAACCTCGGGCTGGTGTACCTCTGCCAGGCGATCGAGCTGCCCGACGGCACCTTCCGGCTCGACGTGCGCATGACGCTCACCGCGCCAGGATGCGGCATGGGCACCGCCATCGCCGAGGAAGCACGCCAGAAGCTGCGGAGCATTCCGGACGTGAGCGAGGTCGACGTCGACCTGGTCTGGGATCCGCCTTGGAGCCGCGAGATGATGAGCGAGGTCGCGCGGCTCGAGCTCGGCATGATGTAGGCCGCAGAAGGCGCACGGCGAAGACGACGATGACACAGCGGGTACTGGTGACGGCAGGCGCGGGCGGCATCGGGCAGGCCATCGCCACCCGTTTCGTCGCGGAAGGCGCCCGGGTGCACATTGCCGACATCGATACCGGCGCGATCGACCGGCTGCGGGGCAGCCATCCGCAGGTGAGCGCGACGGTTGCGGACGTGTCCCGGCCGCAGGACGTGGCTCGCCTCTTCGACGACGTGAAGCGGGAGCTCGGCGGCCTCGACGTGCTGGTCAACAACGCCGGCATCGCCGGCCCGACGGCAGCGGCGGCCGAATATCCCCTGCAGGGCTGGCACGAGGTGGTCGGCGTGAACCTCGACGGCACCTTCCTCGTGACCCAGCGGGCGATTCCGCTGCTGAAGGATTCGCCCCGGGCCTCGATCGTCATCATGTCGTCGGTTGCGGGCCGCTTCGGTTACGCGAACCGCATCGGCTATGCCACCACCAAGTGGGGCCTGGTCGGCTTCGCCAAGACGCTGTCGCTGGAGCTTGGACCGCACGGCATCACCTGCAATGCCATCCATCCGGGCGGCGTCGAAGGCGAGCGGGTGCAGAATGTCCTCGCCGCGCGGGCCCGCCTCTCCGGCCGCAGCCTCGAGCAGGAGACCGAGCTCGCGCTCGCGAACCAGTCGATCAAGAAATTCGTGGACCCGCAGGACATCGCGGAGCTGGTCCTCTTCCTCGCCGGCCCCCACGGCCGCTCCATCTCCGGCCAGTCGATCCCGATCGACGGCGACTCCAAGGCCGCGCAGTAGCGTCGGACGCGACCCGTCCGCTCGACGGCGGAGGGGTACGTCGACACAATACGGGCCTTTGGCGCGCGGGGGTAGCGGATGCATGTCGCGGTGATCGGTTGCGGAATCGTCGGTGCCTGCACGGCGGCCTGGCTGCAGCGTGACGGACATCAGGTCACCCTGGTGGATCCGCGCGAACCCGGCGAGGCCTGCTCCTTCGGCAACGCCGGCTCACTCTCGCCGAGCGCCTGCCTCCCCGTGGGCATGCCGGGCATGTGGCGACGCGTGCCGCGCTGGCTGCTGGATCCGCTCGGCCCGCTCACCGTGCGCTGGTCCTATGCGCCGCGGGTGGTCGGCTGGCTCGCCGGCATGCTGCGCCACTCCACCCGCGAGGAGGTGACCCGCATCGCGCGGGCGCTGCGCGGGCTGATGGAGCCGCTCTTCGAGTGCTACGAGCCGCTGGTGCGCCACGCCGGCGCCGAATCGCTGGTACGCCGGACCGGCTGCCTCTACGTCTATTCATCACGCGAGGCGGCTGCGCAGTGGCGCTGGGGCATGGACCTGCGACGGTCGCTCGGCGTCGAGCTGGTCGACGTGGCGCAACCGGAGCTCGAGGCACTGGAGCCGGACCTCAAGGGCCGGTTCCGCTTCGGCATCCTCGCGCCGGAGAACGGCTCGACACCGGATCCGTCCGCGCTGGTCAAGGCGCTCTGCCGGCAGTGCATCGCCGACGGCGCGGTCCACGACCGGCGCAATGTCGTCGGATTCGAGCGCCAGGGAGCGTGGGTGCGTCGGCTGCTGCTCGACAGCGGCGAGCCGCTGCCGGTCGACGGCGTCGTGGTGGCGGCCGGCGCCTGGTCCGGGCGGCTCGCGCGACAGCTCGGCGAACGGGTACCGCTCGAGACGCAGCGCGGCTATCACGTCACCGTGCGCAGCGCCAACCTGCGGTTGCGGCACACCGTCATGGCGTCGGAAGCGAATCTCATGGTTAACCCCATGGCCATGGGATTGCGGCTCGCCGGCACGGTGGAATTCGCCGGGCTCGACGCGCCGCCGCGGTACGAGCGCGCCGATGCCCTACTCGCCCAGGGGCGCGCCCTCTTTCCGCACCTGGACGTCTCCGACGTGACCCGCTGGATGGGCCACCGCCCTTGCCTGCCGGACAGCCTGCCGGTCATCGACCGGCCGCGCGCCGTGGAGAATGCCTGGCTTGCCTTCGGTCACGGCCACATGGGCATGTGCATGGGTGCGACCACCGGCCGCGAGGTGGCGCATCTCGTCGCTGGCCGCGCACCGCAGGTGGATCTCGCGCCGTTCCGGCTCGCCCGCTTCGGCTGAGCGCCCCGGCGACGGGCGGCGCGGGCCCGCGAAGGCGCTTGCGCTGCCGGGCACAGTCGATGCCGCCTGCGGGTATCGCCGCGACTGCGCGGCATCGATGCAGGTCCAGGACGCCCGGTGACGCCCGACAGCCCCATCGCCCCGGAAGAGCAGGCCCGGGCCGACTTCCATGCCGTGGCCGCGCGGCTGCTGCTGAGGCGGCCGGATGGCCCGTTTCTCGCCGTCTTGGCGACCGCCGAGCCGATCGGACCGGCGCTTGACGGCGGTCCGCTGCCGGCCGCGTGGGAGAACCTGGTGCTCGCGGCCCGGACCGTGCCGGCCGAGCTCGCGGCCGACGAATTCGCCGCGCTCTTCGAAGCCACCGGCTCTCCGCTGATCGATCCGCACGAGTCCAAGTACCTGAGCGGCTTCATGATGGAGAAGCCGCTCGCGACGCTGCGGGACGACCTGGCCTGCCTCGGGATCACCCGAAGCGGCCGGGCGAGCCTGCCGGAGGACCATCTCGGGGCGCTCTGCGAGGTGATGCGACTGCTGATCCTGGGCGGCGATGGCCTGCCGCCGCAGCCGCTGTCGCGCCAGCGCTGGTTCTTCGAGCGCCACCTGGGCGGCTGGACCGACCGGTGCCTCGACGATATCGCCGCCGCGCCGCCGGCCAACTTCTACCGGCGCGTCGCCGGCTTCGTGCGGGCGTTCCTCGCCCTCGAGCGGGAGGCGTTCGAGATGCTCGGTTCGGACGACGACGCGTCGCCGGGCCCGATCCGTGCCCCGCTCACCAGGCAGGACAGCACATAGGATCGGCCGTACGCGGCGCCGGAGATGCGAGGAGAACGCAGGTGACACGGAAGACGACGCAGACGCCCGACCCGTCCACGCAATGCCATGGCGAAAGCCCACGGCGCCGATTCATGAAGGCCGCGGCGTACGCGCCGGCGCTGGCCATCGCCGGTACGCGCCCCGGTCAGGCGGCGCCGGCCGCGCCGGCCGAACCGGTGCAGGAGCCGACGTCCGGCTACCGCGAAACCGACCACATCCGCCGGTACTACGCGACGGCGCAGTACTGATCCGTCGAATCCGACGCAACAGCCGAGGTGCCGAGGACAGCCCCCATGACCACGATTCTGCGCAGGACCGGTCCGGCCACCCGCCAGGCGACGGCGGCGAGGATGGCCATCCGCAGGGCCGGCGGCATCGAATCGCCGCAGGCCGGCCGCGGCGACGCGGCGACGACCGCGGCGCATGCTTCCCGGCAGGCGCCGTCGGGTGCGGCCATGACCCGGCGTGCCTGGCTCGCCCGCTCGGGGATGGCCGCCGGCGCGGCGGTCATTGCCCGCACGCTGCCATTCGACGTGGTGCAACCGGCCTCCGCGCAGGCGCAGCGTGCCGTGGAAGGCCCGAGGAAGCAGGAGCTCAAGCACACCGTCTGCAGCCACTGCTCGGTCGGCTGCTCGGTCAACGCGATCGTGGAGAACGGCGTCTGGGTGCGGCAGGAGACCGCCTTCGAGTCGCCGATCAACATGGGTGCCCATTGCGCCAAGGGCGCCTCGGTGCGCGAGCATGCCCATGGCGAGCACCGCCTGCGCTATCCGATGAAGCTGGTGGACGGGAAGTACCAGCGCATCTCGTGGCACCAGGCGATCGAGGAGGTCGGCGACCGGCTGCTGCAGATCCGCGAGAAGGAAGGCCAGGACGCGGTCTTCTGGATCGGGTCGTCCAAGCACAACAACGAGCAGTCGTATCTGCTGCGCAAGTTCGTCTCCATGTGGGGCACGAACAATACCGACCACCAGGCGCGCATCTGCCATTCCACGACGGTCGCGGGCGTCGCGCAGACCTTCGGCTACGGGGCGATGACCAACTCCTTCAACGACCTGAGCCACAGCAAGGCGGTGATGTTCATCGGCTCGAATCCGTCGGAGGCGCATCCGATCTCGATGCTGCATTTCCTGCATGCGAAGGAGCTCGGCGCGAAGGTGATCGTGGTGGATCCGCGCTTCACGCGCACCGCGCGCTTCGCGCATCACTACGTGCGCATCCGCCCGGGCACCGACATTCCGTTCGTCTGGGGCGTGCTGTGGCATGTCTTCGAGAATGGCTGGGAGGACAAGGAGTTCATCGCCGCCCGCACCGACGGCATGGATGCGGTTCGCGAGGAAGTGGCGAAGTGGCCGCCGCAGAAGGTGTCGGAGGTGACCGGCATCCCGGAGTCCACCATGCGGCTGGTCGCGCAGACGCTGTCCCAGAACCGCCCGTCGTCGGTGGTGTGGTGCATGGGCATCACGCAGCACCACAACGGCACGGCGAACGTGCGGGCGCTCTCCATCCTGCAGCTCGCGCTCGGCAACATCGGCATCCCCGGCGGCGGCGCCAACATCTACCGGGGGCACGACAACGTCCAAGGCGCGACCGATGTCGGGCCGAACCCGGATTCGCTGCCGGGCTACTACGGCGTGGCCGAGTCGGCCTGGCGCCATTTCGCCGACGCCTGGGACGTCGACTACGACTGGCTGGTGTCGCGCTATGCGTCCAAGGAGCTGATGACCCGACCCGGGATGACGGTTTCGCGCTGGTTCGACGGCGTGCTGGAGAAGGCCGAGCACCTCGACCAGCCGCAATCGCTGCGGGCGGTTGTCTACTGGGGGCACGCGCCCAACAGCCAGACGCGGCTGCCGGACATGAAGGCGGCGATGCAGAAGCTCGACCTGCTGGTGGTGATCGACCCGTATCCGACAATGACCGCCGCGATGCATGGCCGCAGCGACGGCGTCTACCTCCTGCCGGCGGCGACCCAATTCGAGACGCAGGGTTCCGTCACCGCGTCCAACCGGAGCATCCAATGGCGCGAGCGGGTGGTCCAGCCGGTCTTCGAGAGCAAGACCGACCAGGAGATCATGTACCTGTTCGCCCGCAAGTTCGGCTTCGCCGAGGAGCTCTGCCGCCACATCGAGGTGGTGGACAACGAGCCGGTGATCGAGGACATCCTGCGCGAGATCAACCGCTCCGTGTGGACCATCGGCTACACCGGCTGCTCGCCGGAGCGGCTGAAGCTGCACATGCAGAACAAGCACACCTTCGATCCGGTCACGCTGCGGGCGGACTCCGGACCGTGCGAGGGCGACTACTACGGCCTGCCGTGGCCCTGCTGGGGCACGCCCGAGCTGAAGCATCCCGGCACGCCCATCCTCTACGACCAGTCGAAGTCGGTGATGGACGGCGGCCTGTCCTTCCGGGCCAACTGGGGCGTGGAGCATGAGGGCAGGAGCCTGCTCGCGGCCGATGGCTGGTCCAACCGGGGCAGCGAGCTGGACCTCGGCTATCCCGAGTTCGACGACGTGTTCCTGAAGAAGCTCGGCTGGTGGGACGACCTGACCGAGGAGGAGAAGAAGCGCGCGGACGGCAAGAACTGGAAGACCGACAGCTCGGGCGGCATCATCCGCGTGGTCATCCAGCATGGCTGCGCGCCCTTCGGCAATGCCCGTGCGCGCTGCGACGTCTGGAACTTCCCCGATCCGGTGCCGGTCCACCGCGAGCCGCTGCTCACCTCGCGCCCGGACCTGGCCAGGCAGTTCCCCACCTACGACGACCGGGCCAATCTCTGGCGGCTGCCGACCCTCTACCGCAGCGTGCAGGCGCGCGACTTCTCCCGCGACTTCCCGCTGATCCTGACCTCCGGCCGGCTGGTGGAGTACGAAGGCGGCGGCGACGAGACCCGTTCCAACCCCTGGCTCGCCGAGCTGCAACAGGCGATGTTCGTCGAGGTCAATCCAATGGACGCGGCCGGTATCCCCGCGAAGACCGGCGACTTCGTCTGGCTGGAGAGCCCCACCGGCGCCCGCCTGAAGCTGCGGGCGCTGGTGACCCAGCGCGTGCCGAAGGGGCTGGTGTGGGCGCCGTTCCACTTCGGCGGATGGTGGATGGGCGAGGACCAGCTCGACCGCTATCCCGAGGGCGCCGCGCCGATCGTGCGCGGCGAGGCGATCAACACCGCCTGGACCTACGGCTACGACATCGTCACCCTCATGCAGGAAACCAAGGCGTCGCTGTGCCGGCTGACGCGCCACGAATGACGGAGACCACCCGAATGGCCGCGCGAATGAAGTTCATCTGCGACACGGAGCGCTGCATCGACTGCAACGGCTGCGTGACCGCCTGCAAGAACGAGAACGAGACGCCATGGGGCGTTAACCGGCGCCGCGTGGTGACGATCGGCGACGGCGAGCCGGGCGAGCACTATCTGTCGGTCGCCTGCATGCATTGCAGCGACGCGCCCTGCATGGCGGTATGCCCGGTGGACTGCTTCTACCGCACGCCCGACGGCATCGTCCTGCACAGCAAGGATCTCTGCATCGGCTGCGGCTACTGCTATGTCGCCTGCCCCTTCGGCGCGCCGCAATTCCCGTCCACCGGCCTCTTCAACCACCGCGGCAAGATGGACAAGTGCACCTTCTGCGCCGGCGGCCCGGAACCGGACAACTCCGAGGCGGAGATGACGAAGTACGGCCGCAACCGGATCAGCGAGGGCAAGCTGCCGGTCTGCGCGGAGCAGTGCGGCACCAAGGCGCTGCTCGGCGGCGATGCCAACGTGATCGCGTCCATCTACCGGCGCCGGGTACAGACGCGAGGCTACGGGCCGGAGCTGTGGGGCTGGAACCTGGCTTACCCGGACAACGGCGAGCGCCCGGTCCGCGGCGCCCGCGGCGAGCGGCCGGGCAACATGATCGAAGGCGATACGCAGAACCGCAGGAGGCTGCCGACATGAGGAAGCGAATAGGACTGGCTGCCCTGGTGGCGGCCTTCGCGCTGGGCGGTTGCCTGGAGGTCGACCAGTATCCCGCTTGGGCCGACGGCCGCTACGACGGCAAGCCCGACGACCTGCCGTCGCATGCCCACTTCGGCAACGACCGGCTCGCCTGGAATGCGGCCCTCACCAACCGCAACCACCTGCAGAACGAGTACGGCCGCATGGACAACCCATGACATCAACGAGCCGATCGGGGGACCGATGAAGACGCTGCGTATCTCGCCGCCCGCCTGGGTGGCCATCGTGACGGTGGCGATCGTCGCCCTGGCGTTCGCGATGCTCTACCCGGCGTTGCTCGAGGCGGCGGTGCCGCACGAGGACGCGGCACCCGCCTACGCCGAGGAACAGACCATCCTGGAGGTGGAGAAGGGCCAGCCGGAGCCGGGCTGGCTCTCCGGCGCCTCGGGTCGCCGGCACTTCGATCGCAACTACATCGTCCCGCCCGGCAACATGCCGGAGCAGGACGTCATCCTGCAGCGCGGCGGGAACACCTGGCGGCTGCTGCGCAACGGGCCGATCGCAATCCTGGCCGGCACGGCGCTGATCGTCGTGCCGCTCCTGATCTTCGCGGTCTGGCGTTTCATCGGCCCGGCGGATACGCCGGAGCGCACCGGGCGCCGGATGCGCCGCTTCTCCAGCTGGCAGCGGTTCGCCCACTGGGCGACGGCGATCTCGTTCATCGTGCTGGCGCTGACCGGCATCGTGATCCTGTTCGGCAAGGTGATCATCCTGCCCTGGCTCGGCCATGCCGCCTTCGCCTGGCTGGCGCTCGCAGCCAAGTACCTGCACAACTTCGTGGGGCCGCTCTTCATCCTCTGCTCCGTCGCGCTCTTCCTCACCTTCGTGAAGCGCAACTTCTTCGACCGCTTCGACTGGCGCTGGCTCAAGCGCCTCGGCGGCCTGATCGGCGAGGGACATGCGCCGGCGGGATTCTTCAACGCCGGCGAGAAGCTGTGGTTCTGGTTCGGCCTCACGCTGCTTGGGTTGCTGATGTCGGTGACCGGCCTGATCATGGACTTCGCCTACTTCGGCGAAGTGGGCAGCGTGGTCGGCAGCACCCGCTACGTCCAGCAATGGGCCAACATCCTGCACCTGCTGGGCGCCACCGCGTTCGTCGCGCTGGCGATGGGCCATGCCTACATCGGCACCGCGGGCACGCCGGGCACCTACGAGGGCATGCGGCACGGCACGGTCGACGAGGCCTGGGCCCGCAAGCATCACCCGATCTGGTACGAGGACGTGAAGGCCGGCCGCGACGCCACGCCGCCGGACGAGGTGCAGTCCGCGCCGCAACCGTCGGCCGGACGGCCGCGGCCGGCCTGACTCCGCGGCGCGGGACCGAAGGAAATCGACATGATCACGACCGTCCGCAGGCACCGCCCACCTCGCCTTCGCTCCCGATGCCCGGCCCTGCTTGCCGTCACGGTGGCCTGCCTCATCGCGGGCTGCACCGGCGATGACCGGGACACGGAAGTCCGGCAGACCGAGTTCCCGGGCCAGGTCAGCACCGGCGGCCGGACCAGCGGTGAACTGCTCGACCGCCGCAGCCGGCAGGGCGGCTCCGATGGGGCCGAGGGCACGCCGGGCATCCCCGGCGGGTCCGGCGGCAACACCGGCGGCACCCGGATGGGCAGCGCCGGCGGCGAGGGCAACGGGAACGGCGGCAAGCACCCGAAGGGAGGAGCCGACGAGGCGGCGAAGAAGAAGCAGGACGAAGCGCGCGCGAAGCAGCAGCTCGCCGCCGCGATGGATCGCGTGGCGGCGCATTGGCGCGAACGTGCGGCGAACGCCCCCTCGCTCGGCATCGACGGTCCGCCTATCGGCGTGAAGCAGGGTCTCGCCGACGACGTGCCGCGCAGCCAGAAGCACGGCACGGCGCCCCCGAGCGAGGACGTGAAGCGACCGACGCCGGACGGCCCGGCGGCCACGGTGCCGAACGACGCCTACAGGAAAGCCCAGTGAGGCGTGAGCGGGCGCGGACGCTCGAACGATTCAGATGATGCCGATGCGCTTCGCGCCGCGCCGGAACGCCGCTTCCCCATCCGCATCCAGCTTGAAGGCCCGCAGGAAGTCCGCGACGCCGTAGCGTGGGGCCGCCGTGCGCAGCCGGTCGGCATGCGCCCGGGCCCGCTCGAGGTCGCCGGCGAGCGCCAGGCTGAACGCCGCGATGGCGACGATGTGCGGATGCGCATTGGGCCGCGCCGCAGCCTTCGCCCCCCACTCGCCGGCCTGCTCGTACTCGCCCAGCCGGACGTGCGCCATGGCGCGCGATCCGAGCATCCCGAACAGCAGCGGATCGAAGGGACTGAGCTCGCGCGAATGATCGACCGATTGGATCGCGGCGCGCGGATCGCCGGCCTGGGACCGCACGAAGGCAAGCGTGTAGTGCGCCATCGCGAAGTTGGGGCTGAGATCGATTGCCTGCTCGATCTCGCCGACGGCGCCCTCCATGTCGTCGCGCAGCCAGAGCGCCCGGCCCATCGCCCAGTGCGCCGCCGGATCCCGGTCGTCAACCATCAGGCTGGTGCCCGCGGCCCGGTAGGCGAGCTCCGTTTCGCGCGCCCGGTCGGCCCAACCCTGGAAGGCGTTCTGCCAATGAGTGAATGACAGGCCGGCGTAGGCCCGGGCAAAGGTCGGGTCCTGCCGCACCGCCTCGCCGAAGAAGCGCATCGCCTCGCCGTTCTCCGCCTGGGTGAACCGGTACATGTGCCACAGGCCGCGATGCAGCGATTCCCAGGCGTCGAGGCTGTTGGGCGGCTTCAGCACGGCGCGGTTGCGCTCGATGGTCTCGATCTCGCTCGCAATCGACGCGACGATGCGGTTGCCGACCGCATCGAGCATCAGGAAGGTATCCGCATCCCGCAGGTCGAACACCTCCGCCCAGGCGATGCGGCCGCTGCGGATTTCGGTCAGCTCGACGGTGACGGAGATCCTGCCTTGGTCGCGCCGCACCGAGCCGCCGACGACGAAATCCACCGAAAGCAGTCGCGCCGCCTCCATTGGTGGCAGGCCCCGCTCGTGCAGTGCGAACACCGTGCCCTGGGCGATCACGAACATGCTGCGCAGCTTGGCCAGCCGCGTGATCACGTCATGGGCAAGCGCATCGGCAAGCCCCCCGCGCGCGCCCTGCGTCTGCGCCACGTCGGTGAACGGCATCACCGCGATCGAGGCACGTCGCGCGACCGCGGCAGTCTCGTCGGGGCGGGCCTGGGTGACAACGATCCCGGATGATGAGCCGGCAACGCCGGCGGCCTCGGCCGCGCGGGCCCGCGCACTTTCGCGCGCCTCCCGCCATGCGGCCTCGAGCACGCCCGGGTCGAGGCCGTCCGCGGCGAACCGGCGGGCCGTCGTCGCGAGGTGCGCCTCGGCATCGCGGATGCGGCCGCGACGCGCGAGCTCGGCCAGCAGCATCCGGTGGGCGTCGAGCTCGAACGGCTCGAGCTCGAGCCACCGCTCCAGCCAGCCGAGCACCTCGTCGCCGGGGGCGTTGGCCGCAAGCCGACGCAGCAAGGCCGCATGAACATCGCGCAGCCGGCGCCGCTGCGCCACCAGCCAGCCGTCGAACGCCGGGCTGCGCTCGAAGTCGACGCCGTCGAGCAGGTCGCCGCGAAAGAGCTCCGCCAGCTCGCGGAGCCGGTCCGGGCCGAGCGCATCGAGCCCCTCGGCCGCGGACCGCTGCACCTCAAGTGCGTCGACAAAGCAATCGTCGAGATCGAGCCAGACGGCATCGTCCCCAGTCAGCACCCGCCGGCGGTCGGGCGAATCCAGCAGGGTCCGAAGGCGGCTCAGGCACCAACGCAGCTCGCCTCTCGGATCGCTCGGCGTCTCCCAGAGCAGCTCGCACAGTGCGCTGCGGGCCTGGGCACGAGGCGCAAGGGCAAGATAGGCGAGCAGGCCCCGGAGCTTGCGCGAGGCAGGCATCGCGACCGGCCGGCCGTCGCGCGTCACCGCCATCGGGCCGAGCATGGCGATGCGCGGCCCGGCAGCCCGCGCAGGCGGCGCCGTTGCCGATTCCACGGATCCTCCCACGCCGCCTGCCACGCTGCGCCCCACGTCGGGCTCCTATGGTTGCAACAGATGAATCCCGGCATCCCACGTCGCCGGGCGATCCATCACCGTCGCCGGCACCCGCCGGCGGCGCCACACGAACGGAGATCGGAAATGGATGCAACCACTACCCGCACCGGCAACGACGCCTCGATGCCGCCATCCGTCGAAGCACGCGCCCGACAGGACGCCCCGCTCGGCGCGCCCAAACCGGACCTGCTGGCGGTCAAGACCCGCCAGCAGGGCGCCTGGGCGTCCGGCGATTATGCGCTGATCGGCACCACGCTGCAGATCGTGGGCGAGGAGCTGTGCGAGGCCATGGACCTGCGCTCCGGACAGCTGGTGCTGGACGTCGCCGCCGGCAACGGCAACGTCTCGCTCGCCGCGGCGCGGCGCTGGTGCGAGGTCACCGCCACGGACTACGTGCCCGAGCTGCTCGAGCGGGCCGGCGAACGCGCCGCCGCCGAGCGCCTCGACATCCGTTTCCGCGAGGCCGATGCGGAAGCGCTGCCGTTCCCCGACGGCGCGTTCGATGCCGTGGTATCGACCTTCGGCGTGATGTTCACGCCGGACCAGGAGCGCGCCGCCGCCGAGCTCGCGCGGGTGTGCCGGCCGGGCGGCAAGATCGGGATGGCGAACTGGACGCCGGAGGGCTTCATCGGTCAGCTCTTCAAGACGATCGGCAAGTACGTTCCCCCGCCCGCCGGCGTGCGCTCGCCGGCGCTCTGGGGCAACCGCGAGCGGATCGGCGAGCTGTTCGACGGCGCCGCGTCGCTGATCGCTTCGGAGAAACGTCACTTCGTCTTCCGCTACCGCTCGCCCGAGCACTGGCTGGCGGTCTTCCGCGGCTTCTACGGCCCCGTGCTCAAGGCCTTCGAGGCAACCGATGCAGCGCGGCGCGTCGAGCTGCAGCAGGAGATGCTCGCCCTCGCCGACCGATTCAACCGCGCCGACGACGGAACCATGGCGGTGCCCGGCGAGTACCTGCAGGTCGTGATCACCCGCCAGTGACCTCAACCATCGACGGCATCGGCGTCATTGCGCCGACCGCCGCCGCCAACCGCTACCGGAGATCCCATCATGTACCCACCCGAAGATGATTTCGTATCGAGCGCGCCCATCGTTGGCTCGCGCCCCGTCACGTCGCACTCGCTCCGCTCCCGGCCTGCGCGCTCGCGCCGGGCC
>JAEWEW010000287.1 GCA_023389175.1 Pseudomonadota bacterium
GCGCCCGGCTGCGTGCCTTCTCCGAGCGTCACGACGTGCAGGTCTACCTGGAGCCCGGCGAGGCGGTGGTCGGCGACAGCACCACGCTGGAGGTCACGGTGCTGGATGTCCTGCGCAACGAGCGGGATCTGGTTGTCGTCGACAGCTCGGTCGAAGCGCACATGCCGGACCTGCTCATCTACCGCTATGGCACCCGGGCGGAGCCGGACCACGGGGCGCACCGCTACATGATCTGCGGCAAGTCCTGCCTGGCCGGGGACATCTTCGGCGAGTCGAGCTTCCCGCAGCCCCTGCAGGTCGGCGACCGCATTTCCTTGCGCGACGCCGGCGGCTACACCATGGTGAAGAAGAACTGGTTCAACGGCGTCAACATGCCGTCGATCGCGATCCGGGAGGCGGACGGCACGGTCCGGGTCGCCCGCCGGTTCGGCTACCGCGACTATGTCGAAAGCCTGTCCTGAATCCACAGCGTCTCATGATTGGAGGTCATAGCATGAAGAGGAACGTTCTCGTCTTCGGTGCCGGTGGCGTCGGCCATGTGGTGGCGCACAAGTGCGCCCGGAACAACCTCCTGCTGGGTGACATCCACATCGCCTCGCGCACGGTTTCGAAGTGCCACGACATCGTCCAATCGGTGCGCGTGAAGGGCAGCATGCAAGGGCCCGGTCGTCTGGAGGCACATGCCCTGGATGCACTGGACCTGGAGGCGACCAAGGCGCTGATCCGCAGGACGCGCAGCGGGATCGTGATCAATGTCGGCTCGCCCTGCGTCAACATGACGGTGCTGCAGGCATGCATCGAAACCGGTGCGGCCTACCTCGACACTGCCATCCACGAGGATCCCGACAAGATCTGCGAAACGCCCCCCTGGTACGCCAACTACGAATGGAAGCGTCGCGAGGCCTGCAAGGCAGCCGGCGTCACCGCGGTGCTCGGCATCGGGTTCGATCCGGGCGTGGTGAACGCGTACGCGCGCTATGCGGTGGATCATTGCTTCGACCGCGTCGATTCGATCGACATCATCGACGTCAATGCCGGCAGCCACGGGCGCTACTTCGCGACCAACTTCGACCCGGAGACCAACTTCCGCGAGTTCACCGGCACGGTGTGGTCGTGGCAAGGCGCCCGGTGGACAGCCAACCGCATGTTCGAGCGACGCAGGGAGTGGGACCTGCCGGTGGTCGGCACCGCGACCACCTACCTCACCGGCCATGACGAGCTGCACTCGCTTTCGCGCAACCTCGACGTGCCGGACATCCGCTTCTGGATGGGCTTCGGCGACCACTACATCAACGTCTTCAACGTGCTGAAGAACCTCGGACTGCTGTCCGAGAAGCCGATCCGAACCGCGGAGGGAACGGAAATCGTGCCGCTGAAGGTGGTCAAGGCAGTGCTGCCGGACCCGGCGTCGCTGGCACCGGACTACACCGGCAAGACCTGCATCGGCGACCTGGTGCGGGGCGAGAAGGATGGGCGGCGGCGAGAGGTCTTCATCTACAACGTCTGTGACCACGAGGCCAGCTTCGACGAGGTGGGCAGCCAGGCGATTTCGTACACCGCAGGGGTGCCGGCGGCCGCTGCCGCGATGCTGATCGCCAAGGGCACCTGGGACGTCCGCGGCATGGCCAACGTCGAGGAGCTCGACCCGCGGCCGCTGCTCGCCCTGCTCGACCGCATGGGACTGCCGACGCGGATCCGGGACGAGGAAGGCGACCGGCCGCTGCTCGCGCCGGTGACAGAAGCCGCGGCGGTCGAGGCGGTGTAAGTACGCCAACCCCCCGAGCGCCTTCGGCGCTCCCCCCTTGAGAAGGGGGGCGCAGCCAGCGGACCGGCGAAGCCGGATCCGCGGCTGCCGCTGGGTGTGTGGCAGTCAGTCAATGCGTCTGGCGCCGGCTGGGGTGGAGACGAACCAATCGCTCGCCCTTGGAGACGGGGCGCAGCCAGCGGACCGGCGAAGCCGGATCCGCGGCGGTCGCTGTTACCTGCCGAGCAGGCGCCCGATGAGAACGCCGAGCTCCAGGTCATCCACGCCGCCGAGCGACTGCAGCCGGATCCGGCCGTCGCGATCGATCAGGACGGTGGTGGGGGTGCCCTGCATCTCGTAGGCGGCCATGGTCGCCGGCAGCGGCTGTCCGGCAACCGGCGGGTCCACCGCCACGGGATGGGTCACCCGGTATTCATGCAGGAACGCCGCCAGCGCGACCGGCGTCATGGCCTCGTGATGCTCGAAGACGGTGTGAAAGCCCACCACCACGACGCCGTGCGCGCCGAAGCGACGGTGCACCCGCTCGGCCTGCGGCACGCCGTGACTCACGCAGCCGGGACAGAGCATCTGGAAGGCATGCATCAGCACCACCCGTCCGCGCAGGCCGGCAAGATCGAGCGGTTCGGCGGTGTTGAACCAGCGGCCCGACTGCCAGGCCGGCGCCGCGCCGAGGTCTTGCAGGGCAGGCGCGCCACCGCCGCGCGGGGCATCGCTCGCCACGATCAAACCTCGACGACCAGGCCCGGATCGAACGCCGGGTTCTCGGCCTTGTCGTCGATGACATAGCCGCGCGGATTGCACAGCACCCGCGTGCCATTCAGCTCGTAGTCGAAGCTGTCGTGCAGGTGCCCATGGATCCACAGGGACGCCCGGGCACCGTCCATGAGGCGCGACGCATCCGACACGAAACAGGGATTGAGCGGTGAATCAGGATAGCGCGGCGAAATGCTGAGCGGCGTGGGACCGTGATGCGTGATGACGACCGTCGGGCCGTCGTGCGGCACGGCCAGGCGCGACTCCAGCCAGGCAGCGTGCCGATCGAACAGCGCCTCGGAATGGTCCGGCGTGAAAAGCCGGTCCTGTGCCTCTTCGACGCGGATGCGGCTGAAGTCGTAGACCTGCGTGACCGCCATCGAGACCGCGGCATCGCGCGCCGGGCCGTTTCCCAGGAGCCGGAAGTCGCTCCACAAGGTGCAGCCGAGGAACCGGACGCCGTCCAACACGGCCTCTTCGCAATCGAGCAGGCGGACCGGCGTGCCTGCCGCGAGCCGACGGAACTCGCGCACGGTTCCGTCGAGGCTGCCGCCGTAGAACTCGTGGTTGCCGAGCACGTAGAGAACCGGCTTGCCGAGCGCCGAGGCCCACGCTACCGCCCTGGCCGGCCGTGACACGTCGCCCGCGACGACGAACAGGTCGGCATCCGTGCGCGCCGGCTCGAAGGTACCGCGGCCCACATGGAGGTCCGAGAGGACCTGGATCTTCATCAGTCTATGATACCGAGACCAACCGAGGACACGTTGCATGGGCATCCTGATCGAAGGCAAGTGGCACGACGCACCCCCGAACCAGAACGAGGGCGACGGCCGCTTCCTGCGCAAGGCATCGGCCTTCCGCAACTGGATCACGCCGGACGGCAGCCCGGGACCGAGCGGCACCGGCGGCTTCCCGGCGAAGGCAGGGAGATATCGCCTCTACGTGAGCCTCGCCTGCCCCTGGGCACACCGCACGCTGGTGTTCCGGGTCATCAAGGGCCTGCAGGAGATGATCCCGGTCTCGGTCACCCACTGGCTGATGGCCGAGCGCGGCTGGACCTTCGATCCGGCCGAGGGCGTCGTCCCGGATCCGGTCATGGGCGCGACTGCCCTGCACCAGCTCTACATCCGCGCCCGCGCGGACTACAGCGGCCGCGCCACCGTGCCGGTGCTCTGGGACACCGAGCGGGACACCATCGTCAGCAACGAGTCCGCCGAGATCATCCGGATGCTGAATTCGGCGTTCGACGGAATCGGCGCGACGCCGGGGGACTACTATCCGGCCCACCTGCGCGACGAGATCGACGCGCTCAACGACCGCATCTACGACACGCTCAACAACGGCGTGTACAAGGCCGGCTTCGCGACCACGCAGGCAGCCTACGACGCGGCCATCGGCCCCCTCTTCGAGACGCTCGACTGGCTCGAGGCAAGGCTCACGGACCATCGCTGGCTCTGCGGCGACGAGCTGACCGAGGCGGACTGGCGCCTCTTCACCACGCTGGCACGGTTCGACAGCGTCTACCATGGGCACTTCAAGTGCAACCTGCGCCGCCTGGTCGACTATCCCGCGCTCTGGTCGTACACCCGCGCGCTCTACCAGCGGCCAGGCATCGCGCAGACGGTGAACCTGCAACACGTGAAGAATCACTACTACGCCAGCCACCGCAACATCAACCCGACCGGTATCGTGCCGGCCGGCCCGCTGCTCGACTTCGACCAGCCCGCGGAGCGGCCATGAGGGTACTCAAGTGAAACGGCTCGTCGTCGCCGTGACCGGCGCGACCGGAGTGATCTACGCGGTGCGGCTGCTGGAGGAGCTGTCCGCCCTGCCGGACTGGGAGAGCCACCTGGTCGCCTCGGAGGCCGGCGTGCTGAGCGCCTGGCAGGAGCTCGCGCTCTCGAGGAAGGACCTGGAGAAGCTGGCCGACGTGGTGCACGGCCCGAGGGACGTCGGCGCGCCGATCGCGAGCGGCTCCTTCACGAGCGAAGGCATGGTGATCGCGCCCTGCTCGATGAAGACCTTGTCCGCCGTCGCGAATGCCTATTCCGAGAACCTGGTGAGCCGGGCGGCGGACGTGGTGCTCAAGGAGCGGCGGCGGCTGGTGCTGCTCACCCGGGAAGCGCCGCTGAACCTTGCGCACCTTCGCAACATGGTGGCGGTCACCGAGATGGGCGGCATCGTCTTCCCGCCGGTCCCGGCCTTCTACACCGGCGCTACCACCATCGACGACCTGGTCAACGACACCGTCGGCCGGGTGCTGGACCTCTTCGGCATCCGATCCCCGCGACTCTCGCGCTGGGACGGGATGCGCAGCGCCGCAGGCAAGGCCTCCGCCAAACCGAAACCGGAAACGCAAACGTGAGGGCGCGTCGGGCACAAGGTGCTGACGCTGCAAGGCGCGATGCCGCTCGAGGGTACGACGGGCGCGACGTTGTGCGCCGACATCGACCTACGGTGCCGGACAGTACGGCGTTGCGAGGGT
This sequence comes from Pseudomonadota bacterium, assembly GCA_023389175.1. Lineage (GTDB taxonomy): Bacteria > Pseudomonadota > Gammaproteobacteria > Burkholderiales > Burkholderiaceae_E > Lautropia. Next base: position 5,004 of record JAEWEW010000287.1, read on the forward strand.
CGGCATGTCGGATCTCACGGCGCACCGGGTGCGGTTGCGTCCAGGGTGGAGCGATAGGCGGTCTGCACCAGGTAGCTACACCAGCTCACGATGCCCAGCCATTTCGCCCCGTCTTCCGCCAGGTAGACCCAGTCGCCGATCCGCGGCTGCAGGCCACTCTGGCCGAGATCGATTAGCACCGAAGTCGAAAGCAGCGCGGTCGCCATGGCCAGAGTTCCCCAGTTCGTCGCGAGAATCTCGCGTCGGAAGGCGAACAGCCACGTGCCTATCCACGCACCAAGGGCGACGAGGACCGTTTTCTGGCCGATTCCGAGGTAGCGCCACGCGAGATCCTCGTGGAGCAGGAAGAGGTCGTCGAATAGCAGGTAGAAGGTGAGCAACGACGAGGCGAGCAGAAAGCGGGCGCGGTCGGCACTGCCCGCGCGTTGGGCGAGCAGCGCCGCGAACATACTGATCGACGCCGCCGCACACCAGAGCAGGATACCGAGGTTGGACAGGGCACCCGTCAGCGGGTGCGCCCCGAGATAGGCGGTCGTGTCCATCGTGATCGAGGCTGAATCGATATCGATCGCTGCCACCACCGCAACCGCGACCGCAAGTGTAGTGGTGGCCGGAACGTAGGTAGCCGCCGCCTGGATTCGCGACATCGGCTTTGGAAGCGCCGCGCCGCCCCCGGAGACGGGGCCCGCTGGGGACACGTCGGCCGAGTTCATTGCTGCCATCCGCCGGGCAGGGTGAGCGTGTCTTCGGCGAGCATTCTCTCGACTTCCTCGTCGGACAGTTCGTCGATGCGCGCTAGCAGGGCTGAGTCGAGCTGCGGCTCGGGCTCCCGCCGGCCGAGTTCGGCCGCCAGCGCCGCCACGGTCGGAAACTCGAACACCAGGCGCACTTCGGGAAGCATCACGAGTCCGAGTTCCGCCTTCAGTCGTGCAACGACACGTGCCGCGCTGAGCGAATCGCCCCCGAGCAGGAAGAAGTTGTCACCGACCGTGACGGCGGCCTGCCCGAGCACCGCTTCGAAGGCTCGCGCGACCGCAGCTTCTTCGCGCGTACGCGGAGCATCTGGGGGCCCGGATGGCCGCTGTGCGACGAGCGCCGGTAACTGCGAGCGCTGCACCTTGCCGGTATTGCCGCGCGGGAGCTGTCCGACGACGACGATCTCCGACGGCACCTTGTGGCGGGCGAGGCGATCCAGCAGGACGCGACGCATTTCGCCGGTGTCGAGACGGCTGCCGGGTTCGGCCACGACGGCGGCCCACAGATCCTCGCCGAGGCTCGGGTGCAGGACGCCGAACGCGGCAGCTTCGCAAACGCCGGGCAACGCGAGGAGCGCCTCGTCGATCTCGCGCGGCGCCACCTTCTTGCCGCCGCGGTTCACCAGCTCCTTGATGCGGCCGCTGAGGTAGAGGTATCCTTCGCCGTCGAAACGGCCGAGGTCGCCGGTGCGGAACCACCCGTCGCGAAACGCAGCGGCATTGGCTGCCGGGTCGTCGGCGTAGCCCGACATTACGGACGCGCCGCGGATCAAGATCTCTCCCGCCTGCTCCGGCTCGCAGTCCGCGCCACCGGCGTCGACGATGCGGACCTCGAGCGCGGCCGGCTTGCCGACCGAGCCGGGTTTGCGCAGACCGGGCGGCAGCGGGTTGCAGCTGATGCGGCCCGCTTCGGTCATTCCGTATCCCTCGATCAGGGGCGCGTCGAATGCCCGTTCGAGCTGCTCGATCAGCATGGGCGGCATCGGCGCGCTCGCACTGCGTAGGAAGCGGAAACGGTGGCCGGGTGCCAGGCGCCGATACTCGTCGAGGAAGGGCAGCAGGGCAAGATGGATGGCCGGCGTTCCCGTGTACCAGGTGGGCTGAAACGCGGCGACCAGGTCGAAGAAGCGGCTAGCGTCGAACCCGCGCGGGCACACCACGCTGCCGCCGCTCACCAGGGTGGTGAGAAGCCCGTGCACCAGACCGCCAATGTGCAGCAGCGCCAGCACGTTGGCGCAGCGATCGTCGGGACCGAGCCCGAAGCAGGCAGCGTTGGCGCGCGCGGACGCCAGCACGTTGCGGTGGCTGAGGGGAACCCGCTTGGGCCGGGCGGTCGTGCCCGAGGTCGGAAGCAGCAGCGCAGTCGCCTCCGCAGGGTCGATCACGCGTCCTGCGTTCGCCGATCTCAGGGGCGCGTCGGATCCGATGGCCACGAGGTCGCCTCCCAGTGCGCGCCCCGTACTGCGGTAGACGATCCGCCGCAATCCCGCGGCCGCGTGCGGCACCCGGCAGTCGTCCGGCGCGACGACGAAGGCGGCCCCGGTGTCGCGCAACCACGCAACGAGCTCGTCCGCGCCTGCCTCGGGGTTCACGGGAACACAAGTCGCAGCGCACATCGTGGCCAGCGTGGCAAGCGCGGCTTCGGGACCGGGAGGCATCAGCACGGCGACGCGGCTGGCCTGTGTTACGCCTGCGTGCCTGAGCTCGAGTCCTGCTTTGGTCACCCATCGGGCGAGCCCGGCGTAGGATAGCGGCTGCCCGTCGGGTGCGAGGATCGCGGGTGCTTCGGGCCGCAGGCCAGCCTGGGCGTCGAGCATCGCGCCAATGTCCTGCGGGAGATCGGCGGTTCTCATCGTGCTGTTCCTTCGACCTGAGGACGTCGTGACGCCTGCGCACCGGCGCCTTTCGGTGCGGACGACACGGTACGCGGCGGCGCGCCAGATGCGTCGTTGCGCCCGATCGCTGCGGCGAGGATACGGGCCAGGTCAGCGACGTGCGGAGCATGCAGCATGCGGTTGTGAATGCATTGCATCGACTGCAGCTCGACTCCGTCGCCGCTCAGAGCGCCCCAGCCGAACGTGGGGTCGGAATCCGGCACCTCGCCGACGAGCGGCGCCTGTTCCTCCGCGCGGATGAGCAGTACCCGCCCCGGGTAGTGGCGCGGCTGGTAGTTGCTCCAGGCGGAGAGCACGGCGCGCGCCGATCGCTCCATGGCAAGCGTCACCGCACTGTGGTCGACCGCTTCACCCTCGAATAGCGCGCGCTCGCGTGGCAGCATGTGCCTGACCATCCAACGCGCCCGTCCGATCAGGTACTCGAGCATCTGCGCCGGACGCATGCGCAGCGCCTCGCGCAGATGCAACAGGACGCGTACGGGCGCCGACCGGCGTTCCGTCCTGTCGGACACGCCGGTATCGAGGATTGCCAGCATCGCGACGCGTTCGCCGCTGCGGTGCAGCTGCTGGGCGATCTCGTGGACTATCTTGCCGCCCATCGAATAGCCGGCGAGCCAGTAGGGACCGGACGGCTGGACCCGGCGCAGGTCCTCGACCATTCGGGCGGCGATCGCTTCTAGGGTCAGGCCGGGTTCGTCGGCCCCGAAGACGCCGGTGTCGAGCACGTGCAGCGTCTGGTGCGATCCGAACGCCCTGGCGAGATCGTTCAGTATGATCAGCTGGCCACCCCACCCGGACACGAAGAACAGCGGCCGCGTCCCATCGCCGCGCTGGACGGTCACGACACAGGACGAGGGTGCGGACGCCGCCGGCTCCTCGCGTAGCAGCGCCGCGAAGCGGCGGATCGTCGGCGCCTCGAAGAACGACGCCGTGCGCAGTTGCCGGCCCATGCGGCGATCCACCTCGGCGAGCACACGCACGGCGAGCATCGAGTGTCCGCCCAACTCGAAGAAGTCGGCGTCCAGCGCGATGCCACGGACGTTCAGCACCGACTCCCAGATCTCGCGGAGTTCGCGCTCCACGGCGTCGCCCTGCTCGCCGTCGTCTGCCTGCGCGACGACCGGGGGTGCCGGCAGCGCCCGGCGGTCGAGTTTCCCGTTGGTGGTGAGGGGCAGGGCGTCGAGGGCGACGAAGGCCGCCGGAATCATGAACGAGGGCAGGCGCTCGGCGAGAGCGGCGCGCAACTGTGTGACCGACAGCGTCGGCGCGCCGGCGGATCCGACGAGGTACGCAACGAGCCGGTGCTCGCCGGGGCGATCTTCCTGAACGAGCACGGCCGACTGCGCGATACCAGGCAGTGCCGCGAGCGCGGCGCGCACCTCGCCGAGTTCGATGCGGAAACCACGCAGCTTCACCTGTTCGTCGTTGCGGCCGAGGAACACGATGTTGCCGTCGGGCAAGCGGCGCACGCGGTCGCCGCTGCGGTACAGGCGCTGCCCGGCCGCGAAGGGATCGGGCACGAAGCGCTCGGCGGTGAGTTCCGGGCGGTTCAGGTAGCCGCGAGCGAGGCCAGGGCCCCCGATGTAAAGCTCGCCGGGCGCCCCGAGCGGTACCGGCTGCATCGATTCGTCGAGCACGTGGCAGGCGGTATTGGCGATTGGCCGGCCGATGGGAACGGTCCCCGGAGCCCTGCCCTGTGCGGAATGGCGTGGAACCTCGTGCCAGGTCGCGAAGGTCGTGGTCTCGGTAGGGCCGTAGACGTGCACCAGTCGCTGTGGGGGGCGGCTGCGCATCACGCGGGCGACTGCCTCCGGGTCCACCGCTTCGCCGCCGAACAGCAGTTCGCGCAGACCCTGGAACACCCCCGGTGCGCGAGCCGCGTGCTCGTTGAACAGCGCCGTAGTCACGAACATCGTGGTGATCCGGTCGCGGGCGATCTGGCGCTCGAGGGCAGTGGCGGAAAGCAGGGTTTCGGTGGAGACGACGGCCATCCGGGCACCGTTGAGCAGCGCGCCCCAGATCTCGAAAGTGGCGGCGTCGAACGAGGCGTTCGAAGCCTGCGCGATGCAGTCGTCGGGCCCGAGGCTCACGTAGTCGGTGTTGCGCACGAGGCGCACGACCGCGCGGTGCGGAATCATCACGCCCTTCGGCTTGCCGGTCGATCCCGAGGTGTAGATCAAATAGGCGAGGTGCTCGGGGCGACCCAGCGGAACGGGGTCGTCGACCGACTCCTCCTGCAGCGACGGATCGTCGTCAAGGCACAATAACCGCGAGCCGATTCCGGCCAGGCGTGGCGCCAGCGCCTTCTCGACGATCGTGACCGCGGCGCCCGAGTCGGACAGCATGAACGCGACGCGCTCGGCGGGATAGTCGACGTCGACGGGCACGTAGGCGCCGCCGGCCTTCAGGATGCCGAGCATTGCCGCGATCATGCCGGGGCCGCGCCGCAGCAGCATGCCCACCGGCGCGTCCGGCCCGACTCCGAGCCGGCGCAACCGGTGCGCGAGCTGGTTGGCGCGACGGTTCAGCGTCGCGTAGTCGAGGTGTTCGCCGTCACAGACGATCGCCACGGCCTGCGGCGTGCGCGCGACCTGCTCCTCGAAAATCTGCGGCAGGCTCGCGTGTTCGGGATAGGCGCGAGAGTTGCCGTTGAACCCCACAATGAGGCGCTCGCGCTCCGCCTCGTCGAACATCGGGATTCCGGAGAGCCGGGCCTGAGGCTCGGCGACGATCGCGTCGAGCAGGTTGCCCAGGTGCGCCCCCATGCGTTCGACCGTGGCTTGATCGAGCAGGTCGCGGTTGTAGGTGAAGTGCAGCGCAAGGCGATCGTCGCCCAGTGTCGCCGACAGCGACAAATCGAACTTGGCGCGCCCCGAGCCGATCCGCACGCGCTCGGCCTGCAATCCGGGAAGCACGAGCAGGGCCTCGTCCGCGGCCTCCATTGCGAAAGTGACCTGGAAGAGCGGATTGCGTCCCGGCTCGCGCGGCGGGTTCACCGCGGCGACGATGCGCTCGAAGGACACATCGCGATTGGTCCAGGCGTCGAGCGTGTCGCGGCGCACTCGCGCCAGCAGTTCGACGAAGGTTGGATCGCCCGCGAGGCTCGAGCGCATCGGCTGCATGTCGACGAAGTAGCCGATCAGGCCGTCGAACTCTGCGCGGTTGCGCCCGCCGTTCGGCGTGCCGACGACGACGTCGTCGCCCGCACCGTAGCGCGCCAGCAGGATGCGCAGCGCCGACATCAGCACCATGTAGGGCGTCGCGCCGTTGCGTCGCGCCAGCAATGCGAGGGCGCGGGTCGTCTCGGGAAGGATCTCGACCGCATGTCCCGCCGCGCCGAGTCTGGCGACCGTCGGGCGGGGAAAGTCGAACGGCAGATCGTGGTCGGACGCGCCCGCCAGGTGCGAGACCCAGTACTCCAGTTGCCGCTGGAACCGTAGTCCCTTGGCGTTCGCCTGCCTCCAGAGCGCGTAGTCGAGGAAGCTGGCCGGCAACGGGGGCAGCACCGAGTCCAGCCTGGCGCCCGAGAGCGCGGCCTCGTACAGGATTCCGAGTTCCCTCTCGAGGATCGCCGTGGACAGGCCATCCGAGACGATGTGGTGCGTGACCAGCAGCAGCACGTGGTCGGTCGGCGACCGGCGCAGCAGTCTCGCACGCATCGGGCGGCCGGCGGCGAGGTCGAACGGCTCGTGCGCGGCCAGCTGCAGTCGCGGCGTGACCGGATACAGTTCCCCCGCGGCGGCGCTGCCCGCCCCGATGTCGACGACCTCGAAGTCGGGCTCGTCGTCATCGAGCACGAACTGCATCGGCACGCCGCCGTCCTCGCGGAACGCGGTTCGCAGCGCGGGATGCCTTCGCACCAGCGCGCGCAGCGCAGCCTGCAGCGCCGGAACCTGCAGTGGTCCGTGCAGGCGCTGCGCGAAGGGTATGTTGTACCGGCTGCCGCTGTCGGCGTCCATCCGCTCCACGATCCACAGTGCCTCCTGTGCGGGGCTGAGGGGTCCGGAAAGGGCGCCGGTGGAGACGAGGGCGGGGGCTGTGTCGACGGAGTCGTCGTTGCGCAGGGTGTGGTCGAGCGACTCGACGTGGGCGGCCAGCCCGGCGATGGTAGGAGCTTCGAAGAGCACGCGCAGGGGCAGTTCGATGCCGAGCACGCGGCGTACGCGGGCCATGACCTGGGTGGCCGAGAGGGAGTGCCCGCCGAGCTCGAAGAAGTCGTCGTGCAC
>JAEWEW010000372.1 GCA_023389175.1 Pseudomonadota bacterium
GCCCGGACGACTTCGCCTCGCGGGTCGCGCGCATGCTGCTCGCGGTGGCAGTGCGCCTCGGCCCCGGCGACGACCGGCCCGCGGAAGGCGCGCTGTCGCCGCTCGCGGGCGCGCTCGCCGGCGTGCCGGCCCGTGAGTCGCGGCGCATCGGAATCGAAGCCGGGATGCCGGTCTGGCAACTGAGCAGCGCCCATCCGGTCTGGGTCGGCGACCGGGTCGCCGGCGCGCTGCTTCTCGAGGAGACGACCGCCGCGCATTCCTCGATCGCGCAGCGGGCGCTCGAGCGGCTGGCGCTGCTGGTGGCGGCGGCGCTGGCGATCACGGCGCTCACGCTGCTCGCGGTGGCGAGCCTCGCCGCCGCGCGCATCATGCGCCTGCGCCGTGCCGCGGAGGCGGCGATCGACGCGCGCGGCCGGGTCGTCGGCAGCGTCCCGCGCTTTCGCCTGCGCGACGAGGTGGACGCGATGGCCGGCAGCTACAACCGGGTGATCGCCCGGTTGCGCGAGCACCAGGACTATCTCGCCAAGCTGCGCGGCCGCCTGGTTCACGAGCTGCGCACCCCGATCATGGTGGTGCGCTCGTCGCTGGACAACCTGGCGGCCGAAAGCGACCCGCACCGGGTCGGCGACTATGCGGCGCGGGCGCAGGCGGGTGCCGCCCGGCTGGAGCGGATCGTCGCGAGCATGGGCGAAGCGGCGAGCCTGGAGGCGATGCTGGAGGAAAGCGACCTCGAGACGGTCGACCTGGTCGCGCTGGTGGCTGCCTGCGTCGATGGCTACCGGACGGCCTACCCCGGCCACCCGTTCCGTCTCGATGCGTCCGCGCGATCCGCCTGCTGCCCCGTGGTGCCGGAGGCCGTCGCCCAGGCGCTCGACAAGCTGGTGGCGAACGCGACCGACTTCGCCGTCCCGGGCAGCGAGATCGTCGTCACCGTGGCACCGGAAGGCCGCGACTGCTGGCGCATCGCCGTGGCCAACCAGGGGCCGCCACTGCCGCAGGAGATGGCCCACAGCCTCTTCGAGTCCATGGTGTCGGTTCGCGGAGCGGCGCGCGGCGGGCCGGATGCGCGCGGCCATCTCGGCCTCGGCCTCTACCTGGTGCGCCTCATCGCCGAGTTCCACGGCGGCACCGCGCAGGCGCGCAACCGTCCGGGCGGCGTCGAGGTCGGCTTCACCATCGCGGCGGTACGATAGCGGCGCCCCGTCGATGGAGATGCCATGAAGATCGACCAGATCGAGACCGTGCGGCTCGATTCCCATCCCAACATCCTGTGGGTGCGGTTGCACACGGATGAAGGCATCACCGGACTCGGCGAGACCTTCTACGGCTCGCAGGCGGCCGAGGCGCATGTGCACCAGACCATCGCACCGTACCTGCTCGGCCAGGATCCGCGCGACATCGAGCGGCACCAGGCCCACCTGGTCGGCTATCTCGGTTTCGCCGGCAGCGGGGCGGAGATGCGCGGGCGCTCGGCGGTCGACCTGGCGCTCTGGGACATCCTGGGCAAGTCGGCGAGCCTGCCGCTCTGCCGGCTGCTCGGCGGCAAGGTGCGCGAAACGGTGAGGGCCTACAACACCTGCGCCGGCTACAGCTATGTCCAGACCCGTCCGGTGCAGGGCACGGCCAACTTCGGGCTGGACGCGAAGCAGGGCGAGTACGAGGACCTGCAGGGCTTTCTCACCCGGCCGGAGGAGGTGGCGCAGAGCCTGCTCGAGATGGGCATCGGCGCGATGAAGATCTGGCCGTTCGACTATGCCGCCGAGAAGACCGGCGGCCAGTACATCGCTGCCGCCGACCTGCGCCGCGCGATCGAGCCGTTCGAGCGCATCCGCAAGGCGGTCGGCGACCGCATCGACATCATGGCGGAGCTGCACGGCCTGTGGAACCGGCCGACGGCAATCCGCATCGCTCGCGAGCTCGAGCCGTTCGGGCTGCTTTGGGTGGAGGATCCGGTGACCATGGACCACATGGCGTCCATCGGCGAGGTCGCGCGATCGACCCGCGCGCCGATCGCAGTCGGGGAGACGCGCGGGGCGCTGGCCGACTACCGCTACCTGCTCGAGCTCGATGCGCTGTCGCTGGTGATCATGGACCTCTCCTGGTGCGGCGGCATCTCGGAAGCCCGGCGCATCGCAAGCCTCGCGTCCGCCTGGCACACCCCGGTGGCCTTCCACGACTGCTCCGGCCCGGTGGTGCTGGCGGCATCCACGCACCTCGCGCTGTCCACCCGCAACTGCTTCATCCAGGAGATGGTGCGCGCCTTCTACTTCGGCTGGTATCCGGAAGTGGCGGCGGGGCTGCCGGTGCTGCGCGACGGCGAGCTCGCCGTCTCGGATGCGCCCGGCATCGGGGTCGAGCTGCGCCCGGAGGTGCTTGCGCGGCCGGACTGCCGTCGACGCAGCACGCGGCTCGGGCAATGAGCACGGCCGCGGATTCCGTCCCGGCAAGACCGGATGCCCGCCGGCTGCGGGTCGTGCTCGCCGGCAACATCGTCACCGCCAACGAGCCGCGACTGCGTGCGAAGGCGGACTTCCCGATCGAGGTCGACTGCCTGGAGGACGACGCGCCGGATTCGCGGCGCGACGCGGCGCTGGCGCAGGCCGACGTGCTGGTG
>JAEWEW010000380.1 GCA_023389175.1 Pseudomonadota bacterium
CCGTGCGGGCGATCCATCTGCGCCTCAAGCAGGCCTTCGACCCCAACCGGATCATGAATCCGGGACGCATGTACGACTGGCTCTGAGCAGGGCCGGCAGGAACCGAATGGAAACCCGACTCGCCGACTGGTTCAAGGACACGCCCGAGGGCATCGAGGCGGACGCCATCCTGCGCGCCTGCGTGCACTGCGGGTTCTGCACCGCCACCTGTCCCACCTACCAGCTGCTGGGCGACGAGCGTGACGGCCCGCGTGGCCGGATCTACCTGATGAAGCAGGTGATGGAAGGCACGCAGCCGACCATGGCGACGATGACGCACCTGGATCGCTGCCTCACCTGCCGCAATTGCGAGACCACCTGTCCCTCGGGCGTGCGCTACGGCCGGCTGGTCGACATCGGGCGCAAGCTGGTGGAGGAGCGGGTGGAGCGGCCGCTGCCGCAACGCGTCGCGCGCGCCGCGCTGCGCGAGGGCATCACGCGACGCTGGCTGTTCGATCCGGCGATGCGGCTCGGCAAGCTGGTGCGACCGCTGCTGCCCGAGCCGCTGCGCTCCAAGGTGCCGCCCCCGCAGGATCCCGGTCCCTGGCCGGTCGAGTCGCATCGCGAGAAGGTGCTGCTGCTGAACAGCTGCACCCAGGGCGCCATGCTGCCCGGCATCGACCGGGCCACCGCGCGGGTGCTGGACCGCCTCGAGGTGCAGTGCGTGATCGAACCGGCCTCCGGCTGCTGCGGAGCGGTCCGCCACCACATGAACGACCATGCCGGCGCGCTCGCGGATGCGCGGCGCAACATCGACGCCTGGACGCCGTACCTCGATTCCGGCGTGGCCGCGATCGTGATGAACGCGTCCGGTTGCGGCGTGATGGTGAAGGAGTACGGCCACCTGCTGCGCAACGATCCGGCCTACGCCGAGCGGGCGGCCCGGGTGTCGGCCTCGACCGTCGACCTGGTCGAATGGCTCGAGGCGCGGCTGCCGGCGAAGCAGGGCGACCTGCCGCTATCCCGGCGACGGGTGGCCTTCCATCCGCCGTGCACGCTCCAGCATGGCCAGCAGATCCGCGGCGTCGTGGAGCGCCTGCTGTTGCAGTGGGGCGCGGAACTGGTGCCGGTGCCGGACGCGCACCTGTGTTGCGGCTCGGCCGGCACCTACTCCGTGCTGCAGCCGGCGCTGTCGCAGCAGCTGCGCGACCGCAAGCTCGATGCGCTGCAGTCGGGCGATCCCGATGTCATCCTCTCGGCCAACGTCGGCTGCCTCGCGCACCTGCAGTCCGGGACCAGGACGCCGGTCGAGCACTGGATCGAGTGGCTCGACCGCGAGCTTGCGACCAGCCGGGCCGCGGCCTTGCCCGCGACACCGAGCGCGGCGGCGAGCCCGCCGGGAGCCGCAGTGGCGCAGTAGCGGCGCAGTGGCGGCGCAGTGGCGGCGCAGTGGCGGCGCGCCAATGCCCCGCCGCGTTCAGCGGAAGCTGCCTTTCGCCGCCGAATCGGCGTACGACTTGATCGGCGTGCCGCGATAGAGGATCTTCGCGTTGCGCTCCGTGAGCTCCTTGTGCAGGCGGACCATCTCCGGTTGCAGGTCGCCGGTCGGAACCGGCTCGTGCTCGAAGGTGCGGTACCGGTCCTCGCCGCGTACCAGCGTGGCGGCATCCTCGCCGTAGAGCTGTCGCACCGACGTCGGGATGTAGCGGATGGCGAAACCGATGCGGCGGCCGTTGGAGGGATTCGGCGGCGAGCCATGGACCAGGCGCACGTGGTGCAGCGACATCTCGCCCGGCTGCAGGTCCAGCCGCACCGCCTTCGATGCGTCCACCTCGACCGCGACTTCCTGTCCGCGAGAGAGCAGGTTGTTGTCGTCGAAGGTATCCCGGTGCGGCACCTGGTCCATCAGGTGCGTGCCCGGGATCACCTCCATCGCGCCGTTGGCCGCATTGCTTTCGGTGAGCGCAACCCAGGCGGTCACCACGTCGGGCGACGACAGGCCCCAGTAGGTGGAGTCCTGGTGCCAGGAGACGAACGCCGGCGTGTTCGCCTCCTTGATGAAGAAGTTGGTCGTCCAGCAGAGCAGGTCGCCGCCGTAGAGATCCTCGATCGCATCGACGATCTTCTCGTGGTGGACCACGTCCGACAGGAACTTGAAGAGCAGGTGCGACTTGTGGCGCATCTCGCCGCGCAGCGGCCCGCCGGTGCTGCGCTCGTAGGACTCCAGCTGCTCGCGCACCGCTCGCGCGGCCTGCTCGCTCATCACCCGGACCGGGCTGACATAGCCTTCGCGCCGGAACTGCTGGACCTGGTCTTCGGTGAGCATCTTGGTCATGGTGTCCTCCTGGACTGATCTGGAGTAGGTGGCTGCGTCGGATGCTCAGTTGCCCATGGTCCGGGGCAGCCACAGTGCGACCTGGGGAAAGGCAATCACGATACCCAGCGCGACGAACTGCAGGCCGAGGTACGGCCAGATCGACCTGAAGATGTCGGTCAGCGTGATGCCGGGGGGCGTGACGCCCTTGAGGTAGAAGGCGGCCGGCCCGAACGGCGGCGAGATGTAGGAAATCTGCATGTTCATGCAGAAGAGCACCCCGAGCCACACCGGATCGAAGCCGAGCTTGGTCGCCACCGGCACGAAGATCGGGGCGGTGAGCAGCAGGATGCCGATCCAGTCGATGAAGCAGCCGAGCACGATCCAGATCGCCTGGATCATCAGCAGCACGCCGATCGGTCCGAGCGGGGACTCGGTGAGGAAGTCCTGGATCAGGCGCGTGCCGCCGGCGAGGGTGTAGACCCCGATCAGCGCCGACGAGCCGAAGAAGAGCCAGTACAGCATGGCCGTGGTGCGCGTCGTCTCCGTGATCGCGTGGCGCAGGTTCGGCCAGTTCAGCCTGCCCTTGGCCAACGCGGCGAGCGCGGCGCCGCCGACGCCGATGCCGCCGGCTTCGGTGGGCGTCGCCCAGCCGAAGTAGAGTGAGCCGAGCACCGCGAACACCACCAGCGCCGGCAGCAGCAGGTTGCCCAGCAACCCGAGCTTCTGCGAAAGCGGCAGGCTCGCCTCGCGGGACCGCTCGCGCGGCGCGAGGGAAGGCGCGAGCTTCACGCGCAGCATGATGTAGGCGATGTACAGGCCCGCCAGCAGCAGCCCGGGCAGCAGGCCCGCGATGTAGAGCTGGCCGATCGAGACGCCGGCCGTCAGGCCGTAGAGGATGAACACCACAGACGGCGGGATGAGCGTGGAAAGACCGCCGCCCGCGCAGATGCAGCCGAGCGCGAGCTCCTTCTTGTAGCCGCGCGCCAGCATGGCGGGCAGCGCGACGATGCCCAGCGTCACCACCTCGGCGCCGAGCACGCCCACCATGGCCGCCATGATGGTGGCGGTGATGATCACCGCGACCGCCAGGCCGCCGGGAACGCCGCCTGCCCAGGCGGTTACCGCCGAGAAGATGTCCTCGGCGATGCCGGACCGCTCGAGGATGCAGGCCATGAAGACGAAGAGCGGCACTGCGACCAGCACGCTGTTGCCGAGCAGCGTGAAGACCCGGCTCACTACCAGCACCAGCCCGGGGGGGCCGTACAGCACCAGCGCGAAGACGACCGCGATCGCGCCGGCGGCGAAGGCGAGCGGCAGTCCCAGGACGAGCAGGCCGACGAAGGAGGCCGCCATGAGCAGCGAGAGCATCTCGATGCTCACAGCGTCGCTCCGTCAGGCGCTGACTTGTCCTCCGCGTCCGGCAGGCGCGGCGGCGCGAGGCCGAGATCACGGAACAGGTTGGAGAAGGCCTGCAGCAGCACCAGCAGGCCGGCAAGCGGGATGCAGGCCTTCACCGGCCAGATGGCGGGATTCCAGGGCGACCCCGTGCCCTCGGACTGGTTGAACGAGGTCCACGCGAGGCCGCCCCCCGCCCAGATCAGCGCGAGCGCATAGGCGACGAGGAAGGGCAGGACGATCAGGTCGAGGATGCGCGCGGCGCGCGGGGAAATCACCCCGAGCAGCAGGTCGATCCGGACATGCCGGCGGTGCAGCAGGGCGTAGCCGCCCACCAGCAGGTATACAGCGGATGAGCCGTAGATCACCGTCTCGTTGACCCAGATGGTCGCGCGGCTGAACACCCCGCGCGATACCACCTCGTAGACGATCGCCGCCGCGACGAGCACGATGACCGGGCCGAGCAGCCAGCCGACCGACTCGTTGAGCCGGTCGACGAAACGGCAGTAGGCCGCGATCGGGCCCGAGCCTGGCTGCTCCCTGCGCTTCATGCCGCCTGCCTCGTTCGGAGCCCGGCGCTCAGGCCAACACGCCCAGCTCCTTCAGCCAGGCGAGCTGCGAGTCGTAGGCCTTCTTCGCGAGCGCGGATTTCTTCGACCACTCCTCCCAGGTCTTCTGCGCGAGCTCCCGCATCGCCGCGATCTCCGCGGCCGGCAGGGTGCCCGCGGTCGCATTCTTGCTGCGGATGTTCGCGAGCGCCTGGGTGTCCTCCACGGCGACCCGCTGGATCTGGTCCCAGCACCATTCGCGCACGCAGCTCGAAACCAGCGCCTTCAGGTCCGCCGGCAGCGCGTCCCACTTGCCCTTGTTCACCGCGAATTCCTGGGACGGCATCGAGTGGCCGACCTTGATCGAGGTCTTGGCCACCTCGAAGAAGCCCATGCGATGGTTCATCGACTCGGTCCCCCAGTCGGCTGCATCCACCACGCCCTTGTCGAGGGCCGAATAGACCTCGCCGCCGGGAACCACGATCACCGAGGCGCCGAGCTTCGTGATGATCTCTGCGAACATGCCCTGCGGCGTGCGCACCTTGAGGCCCTTGAAATCCGCGGTCGTCTTCAGCGGCTTCTTGGATACCAGCGCCTCCAGCCCCCACCAGCTCACGCCGACCGGGTAGACGTTGTACTTGGCGTAGGCCTCCCGCAGCATGTCGAGCCCGCCGCGGTGGTAGTACCAGGCCTCCGCCTGCCACGGATGCTGGTAGGCGAAGTTCAGGTCGCCGATCACGGAGAAGCCGGCGTCCTTGCCCGACCAGTAGACCGGGGCACTGGACTGGGCGTCGAGCACCCCGGCGCTCACCGCATCCAGGGTCTCGAACACCCCGACCACCGCGCCCGCCGAGAACGGCTCGATCTCGAGGCGGCCGCCGCTTGCGGCGCCCACACGCTTGCAGAAGTCCTCGAAGGCCTTGTGCGTGGTTTCCGCGGCGCTCCACATCGACTGGGCGCGCCAGCGGATCTTCGGCTGCGCGACGGCGATGGCCGGTGCCGCGATGGCCGGGGCGACCGCAGCGGATGCGATGAATCGACGCCGTGACAACGTGCTTGTCATGTCTCCACTCCTCGATGGGGTTGGCCGGTAGCGGCCGGTTGACGGGACTGCTTGTTGTTCTATTGATATATTACAAATATCGTAAAGGCGACACGCGATCCGGGTCAACACGCCGCGCGCGTCGGAGTTGCCGGTCGCCGGCGTCAGAATCCCTCGGTCAGCGTCGCGCGCGTGAAGCCCTCGACATAGTCGAGCACCGCATCCGCGGCGGCCATCGCCTCCGCCTCGTCGCCGCCGGCGATCGCCTGCATCACGTCGGCATGATGGTCGCAGGCAAGCTTGAGGTCGTTCGCCGTGCGGTGATGCAGGAAATAGAACCGCCGCGACATGGCTCGGCAGGGCGCGATGGCGGTCGCGAGGAACGGGTTGCGACACGCCTGCACCGCGAGCGTCTCGGCCAGCGCGTGGATCCGGAAGAACTCCAGGACATCGCCCCGCTCACCGGCGCCGCGAAGGGCGGCGGCACAATCGGCGAAGCGGTCCGCCTCGGCGCCATTGCGCCGACGGGCGGCGCGCGAGGCGAGCAGGCGCTCCAGCTCGCGCCGCGTCTCCAGCAGCAGCAGCTGCTGCTCCACGTTGATCTCCGTGATCTGGACGCCGTGGCGCTGCACGATGCGCACCAGGTGGCGGGTCTCCAGCTGCTTGAGCGCCTCGCGAACCGGCGTGCGGCCGAAGCCGGTGTGCGCGGCGAGCGCTCCCTCGGACCACATGCTGCCCGGCGAGAGCTCCAGCGTGACGATCATCTCCTCCAGGCGCTGCAGCGCCTGGGCCGCCAGGCCGGGGCGGCGGGGCGCAGGTGCGGCAGCCGTCGGCGTCGATTCGGCGGAGCGGGCGGTGATCGTGGCCACGGTATCGAGGTTCGCTGCCGGCGAGCTGGCCGGCACGTGGTGCGCGGTGGATCGGAGGCGACCGGCGGGAGGACGCCCGGGACCAGGCCAAGTATGACACGGGGCCGGACGCCGCCGGAATGCGCAGCCCGCGACCGCCGCCGTGCCCGGGGCCCGGTGCGCCCGCCGCCAGCGGGTTCGACGCGACCACCCATCGGCCTGCATCGTCACGTGTCCCACACTCGTGGCATAAATGCGCCATCGACCGTCTCCATTGCGACACGGTTCGCCAATACCGGGAGAGCCATTGCCGCCGACACGCAGGCGCGCAGGACACGAGACCAGGAAGCCGAAGACCCATGACCCGCGAGCAGAACCAACTCCTCAAGAAGCTGAAGACCCTCGGCCCGGACGATGTCGCCCGCGTCAGCCAGTTCGTCGACCAACTCAAGGCCGGCGACCGGCGGATGCCGGTCGAGCTGCGGGCCGTGCAGGGGGAGGCGCGCCCTGCGGCGGAGAAGTCCGCGGTGGTCTCCGAGGTCCGGGCTGCTGCCCTGGAAGAGGCGTCGGAAGCCACGGCCGCCATGGACGAGCCGCGCAGCCCGGAGGCCGAGGTGGCCCGGGCCGCCTGCGCCCAGTGGCGCCGCCGGCCGTTCCAGGCGGTCCAGCCGGATGACATGCAGCCGATCGCGGCGCTGTTCCGGGAGGCGGTGGACATGAGGGCTGCTTCGCGGTTCCGGTTCGGCTCGCGGTGAACCGGGGGTAGCGCCGGGCGGCGCGGGCGGGGCGTGCCGGCGGGGCTCAGAGG